>JAJFIP010000354.1 GCA_021774875.1 Emcibacter sp. | reverse complement strand
CTCACAAAAAATATGAGTTTGGCTGCAAGGCCAGTTATGCCACCACCAACAAAAGCAATTTTATCATCGGGGCGATGGCGCTTCACGGCAAGCCCTATGATGGGCATACTTTAAAAACTGTACTGGCACAGATCAAGGGGCTCACGGGGGTGAAGCCACGTGAGGTTCAGGCTGACCTCGGCTATCGGGGTCACGGCATAAAAGACGATGATATGGAGATTATTCTGGCGCGGCGAAAGCGCGGTATCACCCCGGCCAAACGAAAACGCATGAAACGATGCAACGCCATAGAGCCGATCATCGGCCACTGCAAGAATGACCGTAAAATCGGCCCTCGCAACTGGCTGAAAGGCCGGATCGGCGACAAGATCAACGCCATAGCCATGGCTATCGGCTTCAATATGAGAAAGATACTCAGGAAGATCTTTTTGTGGCTGCTTGAAATACTGCTTACACTCTTCAGTCCACGGAAATATCAAGGGCAGAATGACCTTTTTTAGGGCCGACTAAATAGGCACTAAGCGTGGTGCCAAATTGGTATTATAGGAATAATAGGGAATAAAACGATTATTGGGAGAGATGATATAACTATAGTATTCCGGACAAGTTAGGCAAAAGATATCTAATGATAAGGAATATAAAAAATATCATCTAAATTCACTGACAATCATACGTTCTGGCTCACCCGGCTCAAACATAATTCTTGCCTTCATTTCGGGTGTCAGATAGACGGTGCCATCGGCATCGATCAGCATGGCAAAACGCACCCCCATTTTTTCTGCAATCCTATGCCAGTTTTCTGGTCCTGCGACTGTCAGAGCCGTTGCTGCAGCATCGGCCAGTGCACCGTTATGATGGATGATGCTGGCGGAAACAATATGCTTAACCGGCATACCGTCCCGGGGATCAATGATATGGGCGTATTTAATACCTTCATGCATGCGGAAGCGTTCTTAATTGCCAGAGGTATAAAGATTTTCCCCATTTTCCAGCTCAACAGATGCAATGACACCCCAGTGGACCGGATGCCGGATTCCGACTTTCCAAGGTCGCCCATCAGGATTGCCCATGGTATTCAGGTCGCCTCCGGCATTGATAATGGCATTTTCCACGCCGTACTCTTTCAGGATGGTTTCAGCTCTGTCCAGTGCCGCCCCCTTACCAAAACCCCCAAAGTCAAACTGTACAGTTGAATTTCTACTGGAGACTATATGGTCATTTATCTGCACATCATCCATGGAGGGGGCAAGGGCAACAAGCTCTTTGATCCTATCAAATGACGGCAGTGATCCCTTGGGTAATTCATCACTATGGAAGCCCCATGTTTCTATTAAGGCGCCAATGGCGGGGTTAAACAGGCCCTCACTTTGCTGGTAGAATTGTTTTGATTGTATGATCAGCGGCAAAAGAAAATCACTGACCTTTCTGCTTTCCCCTTTTGAAATTGCGCGATTAAGACGGGTTAACTCGCCGTCTTTCCATGCGTGCCAGTCCTCATGCATATGTTGAAATTCTTCACCTACCGCTTTAACCGCTTTTCTTGCCGTAGCTTTCGGCACTCCTGTGACGGTAAATTTTATCAATGTACCGAAAACATATATTTCCTCTTCATAAACTGTTTTCTCAGTCTCGTTGCAGCTTGCCAACAGTGTGAATATCAATACGATGACCCAAACTATTCCCTGCCTCATTGTTTTTCCTCAGTTGATTCCAGTTTTTTCAGGAAAACAGGCATGATGGATGTTGCAGCGGATAAATGTCTTGCGAGGAAAAACCCGGCCATTAATCCTATGAGCCCCAGGCCCGCAGAGAAAATATCGCTCGTGTTTAAGGCTGCGCCTAATATAGCGCCAATAACAAGTCCGGCGAGCGGCAGTAAATAAATGAGGGCGGACGCTTTTAATATGGCAGTATTTTCTATACCAATTTCAAGTCTATCGCCCACGGCACCCTCAAAATCATTGGCCATTTCAAACGGGGCCGCATTTTTGCCGAAATAGCCGGAGATAACTTTAGTGCCGCATCCCTTTGCCATTGCACAGCTGCCACAGGCGGATTTAGCTTCGGACTCTACCCAGGCCTTTGTATCTGTTACGACAACAACACGGACGATGCCACAGATTAAATCATTCATGACGAAGCTTTCTTTTTGGGTCGTGGTTTTTTTTCCTTCGTTTCACCGTACTGGGGTCAACGGTGATCGGACGATAAATTTCTATGCGGTCTCCTTCCCGCGGCAGCGTGTCGAGTTGAGCGATTTTGCCAAAAATACCCACCTTCTGATCTTCCAGGTTGATTTCCGGGAATTGCTTCAGTATTCCTGAAATTTCGATAGCTTCCCGGATAGTGACACCCTTCTGCACATCCACGTTATACCAGACCTGATCAGCGGGGGTGGCATATGCGACACCAATTTTTATCATAAATCTTTATCCTTTTTAACTAGAGATCAAGAGGTTTGGCATCTGCGGCCCCGATCATTTTACTTTCAGAATTTTCTGTCTTGCTTTTCCGGCTTCCGCGACTGTCCAGAAGACGTTTGCCTGCCATCAGAAACCCAAGAGCAATAAAGCCGCCCGGCGGCAGAATAAAAAGCAGAAAACCCCTATAGTCTGGAATCAATGTCATCTCCATAAACGAGAAATTTTCTCCGAGCAATAGGGCGGCATTGGCAAAAAGGGTCCCACTGCCGATGATTTCCCGGACCGCACCCAGAAGAACAAGGGTCAGCGTGAAGCCCACACCCATAATCAGCCCGTCAAACATGGACAGGCCAACAGAATTTTTGGAAGCAAAAGCCTCGGCCCGCCCTAAAATGGCGCAGTTGGTAACGATGAGTGGTATGAACAGCCCAAGTATCTTATATAGCTCGTGCATCCAGGCATTCATCACCATATCAACCAATGTGACGATTGTTGCAATGATCAGAACGAAGACCGGGATGCGTACTTCGGGGGTCACAACATTCCGTAGTATTGAAATTGCAAGGCCCGAAGTGACCAGAACGGCCAGTGTCGCCAGCCCCATTCCAAGACCATTTGTCGCTGTCCCGGTAACCGCCAACAGCGGGCAAAGTGCCAGCATCTGGCCGAAAACAATATTGTTACTCCAGATACCTTCACGCAAGATGGTTCCATAGGATGATGTCATTGCGTGGCCTTCTCTTTCTTTGTTTGAAGTGGTGTCAGAAGTTTTGCTTTATTTTCCGTAAAAAATTCCAGTCCTGATTTTACCGCCTTTACCACGGCTCTTGGAGTGATGGTCGCTCCGCTAAACTGATCAAACCGTCCACCATCTTTCTTTACGCCCCATAAGTCAGCAGATGGGTTGTTCAGTGAAAGTCCGTTAAAGCCCAATATCCAGTCATCTCTTTCCACTTCGATCTTGTCACCCAGACCGGGGGTCTCGGCATGTGATAAAACACGAACACCAAGGATTTTTGCCTCAGGCGTCAAGGCCATAATGACCAGAATATTGCCGCCGTAACCATAGCCTGTCACCGTGAAGGCGAGGGCGGTTACGGTATGGTTTTTTGTACCCTGATAAACGGTTACAGGACCGCCATCTGATCCGTTGAGGATAATTACGCTTTTAAGCAGATTATTGTCATATAAATTTCCTGGTACGACCTGTTCAATGGATGATTTGAGGTCTTCTTCGGCGCGAAGCTGAATAGCTTCTTGCGTTCCGGTATTTCCACTGCTCAGTAACACAGCGGCAACGAAGGTAAAGCTGCCGAGCAATATGGCCTGAAACAGGATGCTGTTACGGAAGAGTTTGGGGGCTTTTTCGCTCACAATTCCTCCTGTATATCTAGGGGGTCACCTTGACGGGTGCGGCCAAATATCCTTGGCCTTATGTAGCGGTCAATCAGGGGCGTCATGGCGTTCATCAGCAATACCGCAAAGGCCATGCCCTCGGGATAAGCCGCCCAGGTGCGAATGATGAATACCAAGGCTCCAAGCCCGAAACCAAAAATAATTTGGCCTTTCGGTGTCACGGGGGACGTGACCGGGTCAGTGGCAATAAAAAATGCCCCAAGCATGGTGGCTCCTGACAGCAGATGCACCATGGCATCGGGATATCTTGCCCCGTCTATCATATGGAAGACCGATGCAAAAAGTGCTATCGATATCAAAATGCTTAACGGGATGTGCCAGCTGATGACACGCAGGAACATCAAGGCTATTCCACCAATCATGATGAGCAGGGCTGAGCCTTCGCCCATGCTGCTGATGGAATTTCCCAGCAGCCAGTTTTCCGGCTGGTAACGCCCCGCCATAACCTGATCCAGGGCTGCCCCCTGACCAACTTCTGTTTTGATAAAGTCGAGAAGTGAGGCACTGCTGACGGCATCAAAATTGCTACCGCCAAAAATGATACCTAGGCCATCCATGAAGGATGGCGCACCTTCGTTAAGGAATGGGACAGGCTGGATGAAATAAGTCATTTCCAGTGGAAAAGAGATTAACAGGGCAACGCGGGCAACCATGGCCGGGTTAAAGACATTCTGCCCAAGGCCGCCAAAAATCTGTTTGGCAATGATGATCGCGATACCGGAGCCGATAACAGCAATCCACCAGGGTGCCCAGGGCGGTAAACTCAGGGCCAGAAGCCATGCCGTCAGAATTGCTGAGCCATCCAGTGTATATGTTGAAATTGAACGCCCTGCAATAGCCAGACATATCATCTCAAAAAAGAGCGCAGAGCCGAGCGTTACCAAGAACAAAATTATCGCAGGCCATCCAAACAGGTAAAATCCATATGCTGTTGCCGGCAGCAATGCCAGCATTACCAGCAACATAATTTTGCGCACATCTGAGTTTTCACGCAGGTAGGGTCCACTAATGGGCGGGATAAAACTCATAGGGTCTCCTCTGCGTCTTTGGCTTCTTTTTCCAGCTTTGCTTTAGCCGCTTCTGCCTTTTGTTTGGCAAATTTCTCCATTCTGATACGTTTAATTTCTTCCTTGCGCAGGTTTTTACTATCCACCAGAATTTTGGTTTTTTCCTGTTTTTTTCTGTTGGCTTCGTCTGCTTTAAGGCGACCTTTTGCATAATTAAAATATTGTACCAAAGGAAGATGCGCGGGGCAGATATAACTGCACGAACCACAGCCGACACAATCTTTCAGCCCGATTTTAGCTGCCCCCGTCAGATCATCGTGCCGGATCAGTGCGGCCAATTCCAGAGGGACAAGTCCGCAAGGGCAAACAGCAACGCAACCACCGCAGCGTATGCAGGGCATAGCACGACGTTCTTTAATTTCGGCCTCCGTCAGGGCCAGAATGCCGGAAGATCCTTTAATTATCGGGACAACGATATTTGGAATGGGTTGACCCATCATTGGTCCTCCCATGAGCAATTGTTTTGGTTTTTCCGTAAAACCCCCACAGATGTCAGTCAGGAAAGAAATGGGTGTTCCAATGAGGACATAATAATTTCCGGGCTTTTTAATGGCCCGACCACTGACGGTAACAACGCGTGAGATCAGAGGGCGGCCGTGGTAAACCGCGCCGTAAATGGCAAATGCGGTTGCTACATTATGCACCACAACACTTAAATCTGCTGTCAGGCCTGCGGCAGGTGTTTCTCTGCCGGTAAGAGCCTGTACCAGATGTTTTTCCGACCCCATGGGATAGCGCGCCGGAACATCGACGACCGTGATACCTTCGTAATCTGCGGCGTATTTTTCCATGGCATGAAAAGCCTCAGGTTTATTTTTCTCGATGGCGATCAGTGCTTTTGAAACGCCCAAAGCCTTCATCATGGCCTTGACACCCTTTATGGTCATCTCTGGTCGGTCCCTCATAATACGGTCATCACAGGTCAGGTAAGGTTCACACTCCGCTCCGTTGATAACAAGCATATCTAGGTTGTAATGTTCTCCAAGGTTTAGTTTTACAGCGGAGGGGAATGTGGCACCACCCATGCCGACAATTCCGGCCTCAGAAACGCGCTCTGCGATTTCTTTTGCTGATGCTGTTTCAGGGTCCAATGGCTTGGGCAGTTCACACCATTTGTCCAGACCGTCCGGTTCCAGTGTCATCGTCAAAGCCGGTAGGCCGGAAGGATGGGCTACCGGATATTCGCCGATGCGTAAAATTATTCCTGAGGTCGGGGCATGAATTGGGGCTGAAACGGAACCTATGCCGTCAGCTATTAACTGGCCTTTCAGGACATAATCATCAACCTCAACAAGAGGCGCCGCAGGCGTGCCGATATGCTGCTGTACCGGAATATGCAGCAAATCCGGAATAACCAGATCAAGGATGACATCTTTATGGGCTGTCAGCTCTTTGCGCCCCTCCAGATTAACCCCTCCTCTGATGCGGAATAATTTCATTATTCTGGTGCCTTGAATATGGATTCTGGTTTGGGCCAGTGCCATGTCTGTATGGTTTTTTCAACGGGTATCATTTTGATACCCTCCGTGGGACAAATATCCACGCAGATCTCACAGCCCGTACAAATATCAGGGATTACAGTGTGCATTTGTTTTGATCCTCCTATTATGGAATCTGTCGGGCAATTCTGGAAACAGCGGTTACATCCGGTACATATATCTTCATCAACAAAAGCAACGGCCTCAATAGTTTCTTCCATTGCGGAAAGATCTACGTTCTTTCCCAGTTTGCCTGCCAGAGCCGCGGCCAGAGTTCTTCCCCCCGGTGGGCAAAGGGTTACGTCGGCGGTACCCTCTACGATGGCTTCGGCTGCGGGTCCACATCCCGGGAAACCACATTGACCACATTGTGTTCCCGGCATCATCTGTTTTACTTCTTCTACCAGAGGACTGCCTTCAACTTTTAAATAACGAGAGGCTATCCCAAGCATTGTCCCCAAACCCACACCCAGTGCGGTGAGGCTTAGTACGGCTTCAAGCATGTTTTACCTCCTTGCTAAATAATAAAATTAACGCCGTCGTTCCCTTGGAAATCAGGGGGTTGTTAATCCGGCAAAGCCCAGAAAAGCCAGCGCAAGTAATCCCGCGGTTACAAACCCTATTGGCGCACCGGAAAAGGCATCGGGCGTTTTGTTCAAGGCAATACGTTCACGCAGTCCTGCAAAAATTACCATGACTAGTGTAAAACCGAGGGCAGATCCCAACCCATAGATCAGGCTTTGGGTAAAGCTGTGCGCTTGCTGCGTATTTAACAGCGCCACACCCAGAACGGCGCAGTTTGTTGTTATCAGGGGTAAGAAAATTCCCAGTATTTGATAGAGCTGCGGTGAAATTTTCCGCACAAACATCTCGGTAAATTGCACAACAGCGGCTATGACCAGAATGAATGTCAATATTCTCAGAAAACCAATATTCAGAGGAGCAATAATAAACTGTTCTAGCGCCCAGCTTGCAATAGAAGAAAGCGTTAAAACAAAGGTTGTGGCAAAGCCCATTCCAATGGCTGTGTCAATTTTATTCGACACACCCATGAAAGGACAAAGGCCAAGAAATTTGACCAGTATCACATTGTTCACAAGCGCTGTCGCTATGATAAGCAGAATATATTCCTGCATTACTTTCCCTAAGAATTAGCTCTGTATTTGGGTCGGTTTGTGAAGAGGCTGTATTTATTATTTGTGAAATAAATAACACTAAAGTTGATTTTTTCATCATACTTACGACTTCAATATCATTAGCAGGCGTTAAAATCAAGTAATTCGGTACTGAAATATGTAATCATGAATAATCAGTCCACTCAAAAAAGTCTATTAAGCCAGAACTATTAAGGGTTTTTATCTTTTTATATGTGACATCAACAAACGATCTGGCTCTGGGAGGTTTCTGATTTCTGCACCGTATTTGTGGGTTTTGTCATTTGTACTTCATGAGTTTGTCAGTCATTTTTAGACTGAGGATTGAAAGAATTTCATTCAGGGATTTAATCTGTTTTTTGGACAGGCAAGAAAGGGCGTCATTTTCCATACGAAGTGAAGAGGGGCTTATTTCCTGATAAATGGCCCAGCCGGCATCTGTTAAGGTAAGGTCAAATTTTCTTTTGTCCCGTTCGTCCGGCACTCTGATTATTCTGTCAAGTTTAAGAAGGTTTTTTACGCCTCTGCTAACGGCCATTTGAGAATAGCCGGAATAGTCGCTTATTTCTATGGCGGACACCCCGGGGTGTAGCGCGATAACGAGAAGCATATGATATTCACGCCTCGAAATATTTAATTCGGCGGGAACAGTAGTTTCATAGTCATTGCCGAAAAAATTCACCATTCTTATCATTTTAAACAGAACAGAATTATCTATGTCCAGTATAGTATTCTCAGGTTGACCATTTTTCATTTTAACGCCAGTTTCTCAATATTGCAGTTTATAACATATGTTATTAATTCTATTATATCTGAGGAGAATCACAAGTAAAATATTTAAGACCCGGCAAAAAATATGACCCTTGACAAAAATATAATCATAACATATGTTATTAATTATATTAACAAATGTTATTAAATCAGAGGTGCATTATGACCAAATCCGGCTATTCGTTGAACGCTGCAACGCAGTTATTTCTGGATAAGGCAAACGAGGTTGGTTTAAGTTCACTCTCTGAAATTGGCCTTAATGAATTCATTAAGGTAAGAAGTCGTAACAAAAGAGAGGTGCCACAAGATGAAAAACTGTCTGTTCATCGTGTGGAGAACAGTAGCATTCCAGGACCAGATGGAGACATTCCTGTTCGCACATACTGGCCCCGTGACATTGTTGATGGGGAAGCGTTGGCGGTAACAATATATTTCCATGGCGGAGGTTTTATTGCGGGAGATCTCGAGTTGGAAGATTCCCAATGTCGTTATCTGTGCAAATATGCGGGTCTGCTTGTCATCTCGGTAGATTATCGTTTGGCACCTGAACATAAGTTCCCGGCAGGACTTAATGATTGTTATGCAGTGATATGCTGGGTTGCAGATAATGCAGAGAAACTGGGGGTAGACCGGGAGAAAATAATTGTAGCGGGTGGCAGTGCGGGTGGAACTTTGTCTATTGCTGTATGTCTCAAGGCAAGAGAGGAGAATTTTCCCAAGATTTCTCTGCAGATGCCAATTTATCCAGGCCTGGCCAGTGAAAATGAGGATATTTATCCTTCCCGGAAGAAATATGGTTCTGGTGACCTGATGGTATTTGCTGAAGATCTGGAATATATGGCTCGATTGTATGTTGAGGATATAAAAAAAGATGGTAAAAATCCGTTCGCATTTCCGGGATATGCTCAAAATTTTAAGGACCTGCCGCCAGCTATTGTTATTACCGCTGAATTTGATCCACTAAGAGATGAAGGCAAGGCTTACGCTGACCGGCTCAGGCAGGACGGCGTGTCCGTAGACTACCACTGTTGTTCAGGCACCATCCATTCTTTTTTTCCCTTTGACGAGGTGGCGCATAAAAAACTGGCTCTCCGCTTAAAGGAAAGGTTTGAAAGATTGGCGGTCAACTGAAGTAAGCTATTTTCCCGGCTGATTTTCCGCTTAAATTCAGCAAAAACCAAGGCCCTTGACAAAAAAATAATCATAACGTATGTTATTAATAATACTAACAAATGTTATTAAAAAATATAGGCCGATTTAACGGATAAATTGGAAAACGAACAAAACGTCTATGAATGCTGTTTGCCCCTGACGGGGCCATCACGGCGGAAAGACGAACAATAAATGTAATTTTTTGGATATATGGAGGAAGTAAAATGAAATCAAACAATATTATAAAAAGATTGCTCATAACAACAACGCTTTGTGGGGGAGTGTTTTTCTCTCCTGCGTCTGCACTGGCGGCAGCCGATGATCAAGCAGGTTTTGAGTTGGAAGAAATCATCGTAACGGCACGAAAAAGAACAGAAAGTTTGCAGGATACGCCTGTTTCAGTAACGGCCTTTTCTGCCAATACAATTGAATCCATGTCGCTTTCCAGCCTGAAAGAACTGGGACAGTTCACGCCAAATATGACTTTTTCTGTTAGCGGAAACTCTGGCAACAATTCCTCTCTGGTTTTCATCAGGGGTATTGGCCAGCCAGGCACTACTGTCTTCTGGGATACGGGTGTTGGCATCTATGTGGATGGTGTATTTATGGCTCGGATGCAGGGTATTGACCTTGACCTTATGGACCTGGAACGGGTGGAAGTTTTGCGGGGACCTCAAGGAACACTTTTTGGCAAGAACACAATTGGCGGTGCCATAAATATTGTAAGCTCGAGGCCGGACAGTTCCGAGTTTTCAGGTAAGGCCGAGGTTACTTATGGTCAATATGACCGTATGGATGGCAAAATTGCTCTTAATATTCCTGTCATAGAGGATAAACTAGCCATCAGTCTGGCGGGAGCAACACGAAACAGGGATGGTTTCGGCATACGTATCAACAAGGATACGGGTGAAAAACTTGATGAAACAGGCGATCGAAATCGTCTGAGCGGACGCGCAAAAATTGCCCTGAAAGCTTCTGAGAACCTGGATGTGCTGTTTTCATTTGATGTTTCAAGAGTGCGGGAAAAGAACGCCGTTCGTGATCTTAAGATAGTGGGGACGCCGGTACTTGTTGGTCTGTTGAATATGTTTGTTGATCCGGATTATAATTCGGCTAATTTTGTCACGGCCAGCCGGTATGAGAATTATGCCGATGGTCCTAATATTAACAACCTCGACACATGGGGGGTATCTTTAACTCTGGACTGGAATCTGGGTGGTGCTACATTCAAATCGATTTCGGCATATCGGGATATGGAATCACTCAATGGTACAGATCCGGACGGTTCTCCCTATACCATAATAAGCCTTATGCAGGATATGGAACAGACTCAGTTTAGTCAGGAATTTCAGTTGAGCGGTTTGTCCTTTGACGATCGTTTTAACTGGGTTGCGGGATTGTATTATTTTGAAGAAAGTGGGTTCAATTCAGATCTACTGGGTGTTTATAGTGAACTCTATTCAGCCATAGGATTGGATATAAGTTTTACGCGCGATATTTGGGCAGATTCAAAAAGTTACGCAGTTTATGGCCAAGGTACATTCGCGGTTACAGAAAATTTTGATATTACTGCGGGGCTGCGTTATTCCTACGAAGAGAAAAAAGTTGCAAGGGTCCGTGTAGCCCATGTAACAGGGAATATATCTGTTCCAAAGGATGGGAGAGAGGATGACTTTCAGGCCCTATCTCCAAAAATCAGCCTCGACTATAACTGGACTGATGACGTTATGACATATGTTTCCGTTGCGCGTGGTTTCAAGAGTGGTGGCCTCAATGGAGATTCCTTTGACGATTTTACCTTTACAACCTTTGATCCCGAATATGTCTGGACTTATGAGGCAGGCCTTCGTTCAGAATTCCTTGATCACCGATT
Organism: Emcibacter sp.; assembly: GCA_021774875.1. Lineage (GTDB taxonomy): Bacteria > Pseudomonadota > Alphaproteobacteria > Sphingomonadales > Emcibacteraceae > Paremcibacter. Next base: position 2,436 of record JAJFIP010000354.1, on the reverse strand, counting down.
ACGAATTAACGCTTCGGCTTTCTATAGTGATTATACGAACATTCAGTTCTCAGTGAACAGAGGGGACCCCGATACGGGCAGGTCTGTTGCGGTGGTGGATAATGCCGGTAAGGCTGAGATGAAGGGTTTCGAAATTGAAATTGTCGCCATGCCAGTTGAAAGGTTAATGCTGAGTGCCAGCCTTGGTCATATTGATGCAAAATATACTGAATTGGATTCTGGTCTTCCTATCACACTGGACACCGATTTTATAAAAACACCGGGATGGTCACTGGCCCTGTCCGGGAAATATTCTATCCCGCTGGGTGATGCAGGGGAAATGGTCTGGCATGTGGACTGGGCAACTAAATCGGATATTCAACATGATATTCTGAGCAGCCCGTTATTACTTCAGGAAGCTTACAGCATTATGAATGCCCGTCTTACTTTCCAGAGTGCGGATGAGAAATGGGCTGTGTCGGTATTTGGAACCAACATTACCGATACAAAATATATCGTAGCGGGTTCTGTTTTTACGACATCTCTCGGGTTTGCAGAGGTGATATGGGCGCGTCCCCGTGAATGGGGCATCAGCTTTAAATATAACTTCTGAACCATATAGTCACCGGGCATTCTGTGGGGTGTCCGGCAATCTATTTGAGGGAATAAATTTAATGTCATTCAGTTTACAAGAAAAAGTGGTCCTGCTTTTTGGTGCGGGTTCCAGCGGACCCGGCTGGGGAAATGGTAAAGCAGCAGCTGTGGCTTATGCCCGTGCCGGTGCCTTTGTTGTTGCGGTTGATCTTGATCTTGACCGGGCCAATGAAACCAGATCCATCATTGAAAAAGAAGGCGGCTGTTGTCTGGCTTTAAAGACCGATGTGACTGACGCTGATGAAATCAGACAGGTTGTAGATAAAGTAATGGAGACAAGGGGCAGGATTGATATTCTGCATAATAATGTCGGTATTGGTGATATGGGAAATCCGGTTGATCTGCCTGTGGCAGGCTGGGATCATATAATGGATACTAATCTCAAAAGTATATTCCTGATCTGCAAACATGTTTTGCCGATTATGCTTAAGCAGAAATACGGCGTGATTACAAATATATCTTCGGTTGCGAGCATCAGGGTAAGGTCGGCGGATCTTATCGGATATAACGTCAGTAAAGCCGCCTTGAATCACTTCACCAGAACTCTTGCGGTTGGGTATGCAGATAAGGGCATACGTGCCAATACCATTCTACCCGGTTTAATGAATACTCCAATGATTTATCAGATTGATGAATTAATGATGCAATTCGAAAGTGAAGAGGCGATGGTGAAAGCCCGGGACGCCCAGTCACCAACGGGGAAGATGGGCGATGCCTGGGATATTGCACATGCCGCCGTATTTCTGGCATCTGATGAAGCCAAATATATTAATGGCGTAACCCTGCCCGTTGATGGTGGCATGAGTTGTCTGTCACTCTGATTTGGAAATTTGCCATGAGTAATGACGAGCGTATAATATCTGCTTCAAGCCCCAAAGATATAACATCTCTGGTCCGGATACTTATTATCATCATCGCCATAATGGCCGCAACCCCTGTGATGGTGTTGCCGCTGATTGTCGGGGCAATGATCGATACATTGGGTGTCACCGCAAAACAGGCGGGATTTATTGTCGCCGCTGAATTATTCGGTTCTGGTCTGGCGGCGTTTCTTCTATCCATGAAGGTCCATGCCTGGAATCGCCATAAGATTATTTATGGGGCTTTGACATTTGTCGTTATGGCAAATTTCACATCGATTTTTGTAGGGGAGTGGCAGTTTCTGGTCATAGTCAGATTTCTGGCGGGCGCGGGTGCCGCGATGGCCATTGCGACGGTAAAAGCCGCCCTGGCAAATACCGGAAATCCTGATCGCTCATTTGGTTTATATATTTTTATTGGTCTTTTAATTGGCACCGTCGCCATGCCGGGTTTCTCACATATTATCTCTGATTGGGGTTTGAATGGAGCTTATGTCTTATTTGCGATTCTTGGGGGGGGAGCCATGTTAATGGTCCATATATTCCCCCATTTCAGGGGCAAAAAAGCAGGTTCTCATGAGGGAATAGCCCAGATCGATTATAAACTGGCCGCCCTGACACTTCTGGCAATACTGGTTTTGTATATTGGGAAGGGAGACATCTGGACCTATGTGGAACGGATCGGTGTTTCATTAAATATTGATAGCAGCAAAGTTGGTTTTACTTTAGGATTATCATACGCAGTCGGCGGCATGGGTGCTTTTCTGGCAATTATACTGGGGAGCCGGTATGGCAGAAAAATTCCGACAATTTCCGGTATTATTGTCATTTTCCTGAGTGCTTATCTTCTTCTGAGTTCCTCTTCATATGCCGCATATGTCATCGCAACCTGTTGTTTCTCTCTGGCCGCATATTTTACCTTACCATATTTTTTTGGTCTGTT
>JAJFIP010000353.1 GCA_021774875.1 Emcibacter sp. | reverse complement strand
GAGGGCAGTCGTGCCCTTATGGCCGATGAGGCGGTGTTAGAACTTCTGAAACATGTGGCTGCCAACACCGCATGGGTAACCAGCGTTTGTACTGGCTCCCTCGTTTACGGTCAGGCCGGATTACTTGATGGCAAGAAATGTACGTCCCATCATGGCTGTCTTGACTGGTTGGCAAAGATCAGCCCGACAAGCGAAGTGGTCCCTAACAGCCGCTTTGTCCAGGACGGTAATATTGTTACTGCCGCCGGGGTGTCAGCGGGTATTGATATGGCACTGTGGCTGGTCGGGCAGATATTCACCCCGGAATTTGCCCGCGAAGTCCAGAATTTTATGGAATATTACCCGGATCCCCCCTATGGCCATGACGAGGAATAAGTAGTTTAATTTCTTTTCTTCTGTGCCTGATATTTGTGCGGTCGTGTCCTAACTTGCTAAAAAAATTAGCATAACCTCAACTTGCCCAAATACGTTATCAAACCATCTGCTTGTTCTAAACCGGCTGAAAGCTGTTAGTTTCATTGGGCTGCAAAATAATAATTAATTATTAATATTAATTTGGCATAGTTCGTGAATAGTAATATCCGGGCAGGGAAATCCCTGTCAGATAATATATTATAAGGAGAGAGACGTGACCATACGGACAAAGGCATTATTCACAACATTACTGCTCACAGGAACACTGGGTATGACACACCCCGCGCAAGCCGAAGAAGAAGGTTTTCTTGGCGGTGAGATCAGTGCCAATATTGCTATGATGAACGATTACCGTTTTCGTGGCGTAACCCTGAATGATGAGGGATTTGCGCTACAGGGTGGCTTTGACTGGTCACATGACAGTGGTTTTTACGTTGGCACATGGGCGTCCAACATTTCAGATTTTAACGGCTCAACTGTGGAAACTGATTTTTACGGTGGCTATGGTGGTGAAGTGAACGGCATCGGGTACGATGTAGGGGTTATGCTTTATCATTACCCGGGCGGTACGGGTACCGATTATGTGGAACTATATGGCTCTACGGGCATTGACCTTGGCTTTGTTTCAGCGACCATCGGGGCGAATTACGCTTTCAGTAATGACAATCTGGGCAATGAGGATAATATCTATATTTATACTGCTGGCTCGGTTGCTGTGCCTGAAACACCGGTTACGGTTAATCTTCATCTGGGTTTTGAAGACGGCGCATTTGGTGATAAAAAATGGGACTGGATCATTGGGGCTTCTGTCAGTTATCAGGGGCTGGATTTTGGGTTATCTTACATTGATACCAATGTTGCGGGCGATGGTTCTGATGCCACGGCAGTTTTTAGCGTCGGGGCCAGTTTCTAAAAACATTTATGTCAGTAAAAAAGCCGCTCATGATTTGGGCGGCTTTTTTTAATCTCCGGCGATGATCATGCCGTCTACGCGCAGGGTCGGGGCATCGGTGCCATATTTTATATTGAGATCATCGGCTGCGACCATATTCATAAACATGGTTTTTAGATTTCCGGCTATGGTAACCTCATTTACCGGGTAGGTGATTTTTCCATCCTCTATCCAGAAGCCTCCGGCACCCCTGCTATAGTCACCAGTAATGCCGTTCACCCCCATGCCGATCAGGTCCGTGACATAAAAGCCGGATTTAATATCTGCCATCAGCGCATCAGGCGTACAACCTCCCGCCGCCATATAAAGATTGGTCGAGGATGGCGACGGCGGGGATGAAGTTCCCCGGCTGGCCCGGCCATTTGGTGTCAGACCCAGTTGCCGGGCACTGGCGCTGTCCAGTGTCCAACACTGTAACATACCGTCCTCGATGATATTTAACCTGTCATTGCGGCAACCTTCTCCGTCAAAGGGTTTTGAGGATGGGCCGCGTATAATGTGGGGATCATCAATCACGGAAATACCCTTGCTGAAAATCTGGCTGCCCATCTTGTCTTTCAAAAAACTGGTGCCGCGTGCGATGGCCTGACCATTGATGGCCCCGGCCAGATGCCCAAGCAAAGTACGGGATACTCTGGGATCAAATATGACCGGAACCTGACAGGTATTGGCTTTTCTTGGACCCAGACGGCGGAGGGTTTTTTCCGCTGCCTCCTGCCCGATGGCAACGGGGTCGCGCAAGTCGGAAAAATGCCGTTTGGAGGAATAAGCATAATCCCGCTCCATGGTGGCATTAACACCGGCAATAACAGAAATACTCAGGGAAAAATGGCTGGATCGATAGCTTTGGGCAAAGCCATTGGAATTAGCCGTTGCAATAAGCCCCCGGCTTGCGCTGGCACTGGCTCCTTCAGAGTTGGTAATGCCACTGACTCCAAGGGCAACTTCTTCTGTGGCACGGGCAAGTTCTTTTAACTCATCAGCAGATTTTGCAGTGTCATCGTAGAGGTCAAGTTCAGGAAATTTTGAGGAGCCAATTGCCAATAGTTCAGGATCCGCCAGCCCGGCGAAAGGGTCTTCCGGGGCATTCTTAGCCATATCAATGGCGCGTTCAACCAGCAAGTCCAGGATCGAGTTGCTGATGTCACTGGACGAGACAATGGCTTGCCGCTTGCCGACAAATACCCTAAGTCCGAGATCAGCGCTTTCGGAACGTTCCACCTCCTCCAGCTTTCCAAGCCGCCATGATACTGATTCTGACTGACCTGAACAGACTATCCCATCACTGGCATCGGCTCCGGCTTTACTCGCGGCTGTGATCAGATAATCGAGTTTTTCCAGATATTGCTCTTGTAATTCTTGTTTATTCGTCATTTATTTTCCAAATAGGCTTCCCGGATGTCGGGATATTCAGCTTGGGCCATTTTTCCGTAACCAGGTCGATAATATCTTTATCCATAGCTATTTCCCGCCCCCACTCCCGGTTAGTTTCGCCGGGAAATTTGCTTGTGGCATCAAGTCCGATTTTACCGCCAAGCCCGGATATGGGAGAAGCAAAATCCAGATAATCTATGGGGGTATTTTCAACCAGAG
>JAJFIP010000352.1 GCA_021774875.1 Emcibacter sp. | reverse complement strand
TCATATCGCCTATCCCCTTTCATTTCGGCAAAATCCACCCCCGGCAATGCCGCTAAATCGTCACGGACTCTTTGGGCGATAACTTTCAAGGATTTTTCATCAGTGTCAGCAAGTACTGCCACCTGAATGACCCGTTCCTTGAATTTTATTATTTTGACGTTTGGCCGCTCGCCCTCCTGGGGAAAGGTATTGATGGCATCTACCTGTACCTTGATTTCGTTCAGAACCTTTTGCAGATCATATCCGGCGAGAATTTCCGCCCTGACTACTCCCAACCCCTGTGAGGCAATGGAATTGATATTAATTATCCCCTCCACCTCTTGAATAGCTTCTTCAACGCGAATGGATATCCGGTCTTCTACTTCCACCGGATCAGCCCCGAGATAGGCGACAGAAACTTCAATAAATTTGGCAGGCATTGATGGCATAATTTCACGGTTTAGATTTGACAAGCTCATAAAGCCACCAAAAATGATGGCAATCATCATCAAATTAGCCGCAACGGGATTTCTGGCAAACCAGTTAACCATGCCCTTCATGGGCTATCTCCCCCAATATCTTTGCTGGCCAGTTGCCATTTGACCTTTGACCCTTCAATCAGAATTTCCAGAGGTGATATATTGACCCTGTCCCCATCCTTCAAACCCCTAATTATAATTTTTTGGGGTGTTGAATGTATGATCTCTATATCTTGTGATCTCAATGTATCATTCTTATCAACTAGCACGACTTGAGTTTGGTTATGCAGTGCTGATCTAGGCAGAATGAAAACATCCTGCATTTCTTTGCCCGGTATCTCAACCTCAACAAATAGGCCATTCAGTAATGGCGCAGCTCCCTCATGAACCTGATACGGATTTTTCACTTCGACAATTACGCTAAGCATTCGACTATTCAGGTCCACTGTTCCGGCAGTTCGTACAATGTTACCATTCCAGCTTCTGCGCTTGCCCCCAAAAGAGGCAAATAATTTTACCGCCAATGGTTTTAAGGCTGCAGCTTCGTCATCATAGATTAGCTGCAAATCGAGTTTTCCCAATTCCTTATCCGTAAGTGGCAACAAAATTTCCGCAATATCTGTGGAATAAAGTACGGCAAGATTATTGCCCAGTGATACATATTGGCCAATATCAACCTTTTTTTCCTCAATACGGCCATCAAACGGGGCCTTGAGGGTGGTACGCTCAAGATCCAACTCAGCCCGCTCCAGATCCGCTTCAGCAGAAGCAAGTTTGGCACGGGCACTTTCCAGCTGCGGTTCACGCAATACCAATGCACTGGCGTCCCCCTTTCCCAATTCCTCCCATTCGGTTTTGGCCAGTTCAGCCTCTGCCATCTCGAGGGTTAGTATATTGCGGGCATCGGCAACACTTGCCCGGGCCCGTGAAACCGCAAACTGATAATTTCGGGGGTCAATGAGAACCAGAGCACCACCCTCACTGAACAGTCCTCCTTCGGCAAAGTCGGGGGACACCCATATGATCTTACCGGCAACTTCTGGCACTAACTCAATCTTTTGCTTTGCTTTAACGGTTCCCTGAGCATGTATAGTCGGTTGAAAAGACGATTTTTCTGCTATAACCCCCCTTATAATGGCAATAGTTTTCTCAGGCGATGCAATCGCCACTTCGGGGCGAGAATTTCGTATTACACTACTGATGGCAAGCCCCACACCTATCACAATGATGGGCAGTAACCATTTCAGTGTTCTTTTTAATAAGTCATTTTTTCGTATGATCAATTTTTTCATCTTTGGAACTGCCGTTAATAAAAATAAAAAATCAAGAGGGGTAAATTAACGCACCACACCCCTCAAAATATAATCCTGTTAATATATGGTCCATTTTGTCAGCATAACTAATTATACGCATTGGGTGAAGGGGTCATGCGTTTCACTTAAATTATTCTAAAACTGACCATCCTGTGGTTGCCTTTGGTAACTGCTATTTATGCTCATTTTAATTTATGTTGAGAAGAAGCATAATAACAATCAGGGACCTTCATGGGGAAATTTTATTTTGCAGCAATATTAGTGCTTATTTTCTCTGTTCAGAGCAAGGCTTTTTCTGATGAAAATTCCGGTCTGGGAGGAGAAATTATCTATACCGGGGAATTATGGCAGGTAGTAGACGGCGGCATTGATACAGGTAGCCGCTATCTGCATAATATTGATCTCACATTTGGGGGTAGCCTTGATGAATACGACATTGAGGGCGGTTCATTTTTTCTCTATGGCCTTGCCACCAATAAAAGTGAACTGTCATCAGAACTGGTTGGTGACTTGCAGGTAATATCCAATATCGATAATGGCGAAGTATTTCGTTTATATGAAGCATGGTATCAACATGAATTCTCCAATATGCGCATCAAGGTGGGACTAATTGACCTGAATAGTGAATTTGATGCTATCGAAACCGCTGGACTGTTCATGAACAGCTCCCACGGTATCGGCCCGGATTTCTCTCAAACCGGTGAAAATGGACCATCCATCTTTCCCTCGACGTCCCCCGCATTTTTGATCGAATTTACGAAGCTTGGAAAATGGCGGGTAACGGCGGGTATTTTTGATGCGTTACCAAACGATATGGACAACCCCAACCGCCACAAATTTTCCCTGAACGAAGGTGCCTTGCTGGTTGGGGAAGTCAATTATACGATGGACAATGGGCTGAGGCTTGGGTTGGGAGGTTATAACTATACGTCCAAATTTTCCCCTCTACTTGAGCCCACATTTTCTAGGGGCGGCAACACAGGCGTCTACGGCATCATAGAAGCCCCCTTAACGAAAAAAATCAATGGCTGGATGCGCTATGGCAGGGCCAACAGTAGCCTTAATCCACTTAAAGAATATTTGGGCGGTGGTATTGTGCTTTCAGAGCCTTTTGCCGGGCGCGGGGATGACAGTTTGGGGATTGCGTTTGGCTGGGCAAGCGCAGGGGATGAATTCAAGCAAGTTCTGATAAACGGCGGTGAGCGTCCCGCACAGGGCGAGTTAAACATTGAGCTGACTTATCATTTTACCGTCAATGATACGATCTCAGTCCAGCCCGATATTCAATATGTCATAAACCCTGGCAGTAGTCATACTCTAAGAAATGCGCTTGTAATGGGTATTCGCTTTCAGGTTGGACAAAGGTTCTAAATCAATGAGTTTAACGACAAATCAGTTACAGAATATGCACCCTGTCAGTTCTCAAGACCGTATTGAGGCCCTTGATATAACACGGGGGATTGCTGTTCTTGGTATTCTTGTCATGAATATCTGGTCTTTCGGCTGGCCTAAGGAAATTTTTGATTACCCGCCCATATTATCCCATATGGATGGGGCAACATTGGAGACATGGGCTTACGTGCATGTCTTTTTTGAAGGCAGCCAGCGGGCGGTTTTTTCCATATTATTTGGCGCGGGTACTTTGATGATGTTACACCGCCTTGAAAAGAAACAGTCTGTTGCTGATGCTAAAAAAATATATCGGCGGCGGGTATTTTTTCTGGTTCTTATTGGCCTGTTCGATGCCTATATCTTCATGTGGCCTGCTGATATTTTATTCGTCTATGGTCTGTGTGGTTTCCTGCTCTATTATGCGCGTAAAATCAAGGCTAAGCCACTGATCATTATCACCATTCTGGTCTTCTGCATACCAACCGCTATCAGAACCGTTGAATATCAACAGGTAAATCATTTGAAGCAGAGTGAAGCTAAAGAGGATATTATCCAGTGGCAGGCAAAGCTGGAAAAAGCACGGCCAGAATTTGACAATGAGAAAATACAAAAATCCATCACCATTATGCAGGAAGGCAGTCTGTGGCAGGTTTTCAAAAAGCAGGCAACAGGCAGCCTTATCTTGCAAACAATCATAACCGTTAAATGGTGGTTTATAGATGCTCTTGGTGCCATGTTTATTGGTATGCTGCTCTACAAAGCGGGAATCCTTACCCTACAGGCCCCAATATCCACCTATGGGCTCATGCTATTATTTGGCTATGGTATTGGATTGCCAATTTCAGTCTGGGAAACCACCACCCTTATCACCAGTAATTTCGCCCCCGTGCAACATGCTTTAACTGCCTTTACCTATGATATTGGGCGCCTTACCATGGCTATCGGCCACTTGGCCCTCATCATGATATTCTGCCAGAGCAGTGGATGGTCAAAAATTAAGAACTCGCTAGCTGCCGTCGGTCAGATGGCTCTTAGTAATTATCTGGCCCAGTCAATTCTATGCGGTATTATCTTCTACAGCTTTGGATTTGGATTGTATGGAAAACTGCCAGGCTACCAACTTTATTATGTGGTGCTGGCAGTAGGTATCATTGAAATAATCTGGAGCATTGTCTGGCTTAGAAAATATAGATTTGGGCCATTTGAATGGCTATGGCGCTCATTGACTTACGGTAAAATTCAACCCCTGAGACATGAATGAATTATCCATCTGCACGGATTGTGGCATCTTCGATAATGACGACCCGTGTTAGCATGATCATGCCGCCAAGAGCTATCATCATCAGAATAGCACCTGCAAGATAGGGCAGGCCTTCCCAATAAGCAAAAAGACTACCCGCAAACAGAGGACCGACCGACCTACCAAAGGACTGCATAGATTGGACGACACCCATCACCAGTCCACGTTCTGTTGGTGCCGCCCGGTGGGATATGAGGGCGCTCATGCCTGTGGTAAATAACGTGGTGCCAACACCGGTACAACATAATCCCAAAACAACCCCATAGGATACTGGTGTATAGATAATCAGTAAAAGGCCAATAATCAGCAAGCTCAAAGCCATTTTTACCATATTTTTTTCACCTAACATTTTAGCCAGCCAACCAACCAGCCCCCCCTGTACTGCAGCGATAACCAGACCGACAATGATAAAAATATAGCCCATATTCAATGGCCCCCAGCCATAACGGTTGCCCACCAGCAAAGGCATAACAGGCTCCATCAGTGCGGCAGTCAATGAAACCATAAAAATAAAGATACAAAACCGCGTCATGACCGGATGCAGAACTACCTTCCTCAGAGCTTCCATGCGGCTTAATCTGGCTTGAGAATTCAGCTCATCCCGATGTTCTTGGCTCAAAGATTCCTTAAAAAAGAATATGGTAGCCAACATGGCCAGCACCACCATCACAGCCGAAGCTATTGAGGGGTAATAAATTGTTGCCGTTTCCGGTGTCCCACCACCTAAAAATCCACCAATAGCAGGGCCAATAACAAATCCAAGACCAAAGGCCGCCCCCAGAACTCCCATGCCTTTGGCCCGGCCCGAAGGTGGTGTCAGATCGGCAACCGCCGCATAAGCCGTGGCAATATTACCCGCCATCACCCCGGCTAATAGGCGCGATACCAATATCATTTCAGGTGTCTTGGCCACGATCATCAACAAATAGGCAAAAAAGGCACCGGACATGGAAATCAATAATACCGGCTTGCGACCAATTCTGTCCGAAAGTTGCCCCCAAAGGGGTCCGGCAATGAACTGTCCGATGGAATACATGGCAACGATCAAGGTTGCATAGCCCGGACCTGCTCCCATATTCTGCAATACGAACATCACAGAGGGAAGTAAAATTCCAAATCCGGCTATGTCCAGCAGAATAATATAAAACAAGACTTTCATATAGAGTTCCCTGTTATGGACAAGTTATTACCCACTTTATACTTTAACGTGATTAACTTTTTCATTTGTAACTTATCCATAGACTCGATTCCGTGCTCATACAAGAACATATAAAATTGTATGGCAAGCAAGTAATAAATTCACAAGCCAATTATCTAAGAAGGATATTTCTCAGTGTTTTTTTTGTTCTATGACCATTTTAATGACCAGTATATGGCCACTTTGACAGCTGCTATTTGGCACCGGGTCAAGATTGGATCAATGTTTACGATGTAGAAATATGTTATTTTGGTAGTTTGAAATTTAATCAAACGCATTTTGGAAGGAAAATACAATGTTTATCAATTTTTGGTATCCCGCTTGTCTCAGTGAAGAGCTCTCCGAACGGCCTCTTAAAGTGAAGATGCTTGGATGTAACTTCGCATTATTTCGAGATGAAAATGGTGAAGCACATTGCCTGAGCAATGTCTGTATTCACCGGGGAGGGTCATTAGCCTGTCAGGGGGATGCCGCGCCGGGCAAGGTGGTTGGCAATAATATCCAATGCCCCTATCATGGCTGGCAATTTGATAAAAATGGCGATTGCGTTAGTATCCCATCTCGTGGAATGGAAGCAAAAATCCCGCCAAAGGCAAAAATAGACTCATATCCTGTGCAGGAAAAATACAATATCATTTTTGTTTTTCTCGGCGACTTGCCCGAAGAAGATCGACCACCTCTGCTGGATGCCGTTGAATATGGTCAGGAAGGCTGGGCGGCCAATATCCAGACTTATGATCTGGAAACCAGTTACCAGCGGTCCATAGAAAATGCCATTGATCCGGCACATAATGAATATGTGCATCCCACCCACGGCTTTTCGGGTGATCGGCCTGACTATTCAGTGCCAAAATTGGAGCTGATTGAAGAAGAATGGGGTGTTGGCTTCATGGCCGACTATGAATCAAGTGGAACTCCAGACGAAGAATATTCAAAATTACGTGATAAACAAACCACACAGGCCGGATCCGGCACCTTTGGACCATCGCAATTCTGGACCAGAATTCATCCCAGCGGCTCTTTTTTCATGCATCAATATAGCTATGACCTGCCTGTTGATGAAAATACGACCCGGGTGTTTTTAGTAAATATGCGCAATGCGGGACTTGATAATGACATGGGAGCCAGACTGCGCGCGAGGAATTTGATTGTCGCCCAGCAGGATATTGATGTCCTTGCCGAGGTTGAACCCATTCAGACACCCTATGATATAACAAATGAATTTATGGTGCCTGCTGACAGCTGCATCGTCAAATACCGCGATCATATCAAGAGTTATGAGAAAAGAGGCTGGCGCATAGATGTCAAGAAGATGAATGCGGATCTGGCCACTGGCAAAATTGTTCATGCCATCCCCTCACCCCGCCGCCGTATTGAAGATGGATGGGTGCTTGACGAGGTGCCGTTACTGAACCAGGAATAGCAAACTGTAATGGCAGCCTATATGGTCATACTCGCCGAGATAAGTGACCCTGAAAGCTTTAAAAATTATGCGACAAGCGTTGCAGAATTGGTGGACGAACTTGGCGGTAAATATATCGCAAGGGGAACCGGCGAAAGTCAGTGCCTGGAGGGTGACTGGCCCGATGAAACCAGGCTGGTAATCTCAAAATGGCCAACTATGGAACAGGCGCGGGCTTTCTGGTATAGTGAGCGATACCGTGAAATCAAAAAATTACGACAAGGCAATTCAACGGTACGTGTGCGGTTAATTGAAGGGGTCGAAGATTTATGACAGGGCGAAAAATTCAGACCCGGAATCCACGAACCGGTCTGATGGATTATCAGTTTACCGCAAACAGCAAAACTGACATCAGGCAAACATGCCAAAAATTGCGTGCGGCCCGGAAAAACTGGTGCGACAGTGGTCTTGATTACAGAATTAGCATATTACGTTCCTTTGGCACAGCACTCAAAGATAACCACAAAGAATTGACTCAGGCATTGGTTCAGGACACGGGACGTCTGGGCATTTCCATCATGGAAGTTGACAGTATCGCCCCTAGTATTGAACGTTGGGTAAAAATCGCAACTGATGCACAAGAGCCGACACATGGCGTCTCAACGGCCCTGCCCTTTATCAGCTATAGCATTGACAAAAGGCCCTATGCTCTGGTCGGGGTCATTAGCCCGTGGAATTTCCCGCTTACCCTTGCCTTGATAGATGCAATTCCTGCATTGTTGGCAGGTGCCGCGGTTATCATTAAACCAAGTGAGGTAACCCCGAGATTTGCCGAGCCTCTACGTGCAATTATCGCACAAATTCCTGAACTGAAATCGGTATTAACTATTATTGACGGCGACGGGGAAACAGGTCAGACACTTGTCGATCAGGTTGATGTTATCTGCTTCACAGGCAGTGTCGCCACAGGCCGCAAGGTGGCAGAACAAGCCGCCCGGAATTTTTCTGTCGCCTTTCTGGAGCTAGGCGGCAAAGACCCGGCTATCGTGTTGGAAAATGCCGATCTGGATAGGGCGGCGACCGCAATCCTGAGGGCTTCAATAATAAACAGTGGGCAGGGCTGTCAGTCCATTGAACGGGTCTATGTGGCACGACCTATTTTCGATGAATTTGTAGGAGAACTGGTCGCAAAGGCCAATAAAGTGCGCCTCAACACACCTGATATTCATGCCGGCCATCTGGGCCCGATTATTTTTGAACGACAGGCGGATATTATTGAGGACCAAATAAAGGACGCCCGAGAAAAAGGTGGTACCATCCATACAGGTGGCCAGATTGAAAAACATGGCGGGTTATGGTGCGCCCCAACAGTAATAACGGACATTACCAGTGACATGCTGATCATGAGCCAGGAAACATTTGGCCCCCTGTTGCCGGTCATTGCTTTTGACAAGGTGGACGATGCCATCACCATGGCCAACGACAGCGAATTTGGCCTGAGTGCCAGTGTATTTGCCGCTACGGCAGAAGAAGCCATAGCCGTCGGCCAGCGCATAGAAGCCGGGGCTATCAGTATTAATGATGCCGCCCTCACCAGTCTTATGTATGAAGCGGAAAAAAATTCATTCAAACTTAGCGGTATGGGGGCTTCGCGCATGGGACCAAGTGGTTACTTGCGTTTTTTCCGCAAGCAATCCATTATGACCAATAATGCAGAGGTCTTCACCATAGATCAATTTGACGAAGTAAATTCCAAGCCATAAGGAAAAAGTAAAATGAGCAACTCTTTCCCCCTAGATAAAATATTCACCATAGTAATCTGTACGGACAAGCCCGGCGCAGAAATTAACAAAAAGCGTCAGGAGACTCTGAAAGTCCATCTGGATCATGTGGAAAAAACTATTGATGATATATTAGTCGCAGGTCCGGTTTTAGCCGATGACGGGAAAACGGTGTGTGGTTCAATTCTGGTCTATAAAGCTGATAGGCAGGAGGCGCAAGTCATGCTAGAGGCTGACCCCTATTTTAAGGCCAATATCTGGCAGGATATTAGCTATAATGTATTTTACGGGGCCGCTGGCGATGCGGTCGATGGTCTGGCTTATAAAGCTTTTATAAAATAAAAGTAAATCAGGGGCGTATGAATGTCTGAATCTTATCCAAAGCCGATCAAGGCTTGGCTTACTGTGCTGTTGCTCACGCTGGCCTATATATTTTCTTATATTGATCGTTCTGTTCTTGGGTTACTTATAGAACCTATCAAGGCAGATTTTAATTTTACCGATACCCAGATGGGAATGCTCAGTGGTACGGCTTTTGCTATTTTTTATGCCACTATGGGTATCCCCATAGCCTGGTTTGCAGATCGTTCAAACCGGCGCAATATTATCGCTGCCGGGGTTGTCATCTGGTCTGTGGCTACAGCAGCATGTGGTCTGGTGCGTAGTTTTGGCGGATTATTCGTTGCCCGCATGATGGTGGGTGCAGGAGAAGCCACCTTAAGCCCCTGCACCATGTCGATGATTACCGATATGTTTCCCAAGGAAAAAAGGGGTCGGGCCATCGCGCTATATTCAAGCGCCCTGTCGATCGGAATAGGATTTGGCAGCCTGCTGGTGGCTTATCTGTTAAGATTTGCAGAAGACTTCGATTTTACCAACCTCACCTCCTACGGTATTGAAAAACCGTGGCATCTTATCTTTGTGATTTTGGGACTAACAGGGCTGCTGATTGCACTGTTGCTGCTGCTGATTAAAGAACCAGCACGAAATAAGGACGATGCGCTACAGCCCTGCAGTATTGCCGACACAGTTCGTCATATCATAGGGCAGCGTGCAGTTTATCTGGGGATTTTTTCCATGGGCGGGATCATGACAATCTGTGCCTATTACACGACAATCTGGAATGCGCCTTTTTTCAGTAGAACATTTGGCTGGGAAGCTGCGGAATATATGAAATATACCGGGTTCAGTATTCTGGCCATTGGTCCGGTCAGCATTATCAGTGCAGGCTTCCTCATTGACAGTTTTACCAAAAAAGGCAAGCCTGATGCCGCTTTGCATGTTATGCGACTGGGTATCATAGTGTTATTACCGCTTTGCATTGTATATCCTTTGATGCCAACTCAGTTGTCATCTTTCATGGTTTATCAGGCGACAATATTTGGCTTTACCATGACCACAGCCGCGGGACCAGCTACCCTGATGACCATTGCGCCAGCCAATATGCGTGCTCAGATTATGGCTTTCTATTATATGTTCATCAGCATGACGGGATTGCTGATCGGGCCAAGTTCGGTGCCCTTCGTGACTGACGTTATTCTGGGCGATGAAATGCGGATAAATGAAAGCATGAGCTATGTGGCGTTCTTTTTATGTATTCCGGCGTTCATTCTGCTACGCAAAACTCCGGCAGCCTACAAAAAACTTGTTACAGTCCAATAACTGACCATCTGCTGGTTAGTATATTAGCGGTGTCTTGTGTGCTAAAATCCTCGCGTCAGACTAGGGCAAAATTTTATAATTCCAGAGGGGAGCTAAAATGCTCAGATCCATAATAACCATCATAGTATTTTTCATTGCTGTCAGCGTGGCAAATGCTGGCGATACCGTTCATCATAAAATGTCAGTTTCCCTTGACCCGACCAGTCATCAGTTGACCGCAACTGATGTAATAACTATTCCGGCATCACTGGCCCAAGACGGCATGATTTTACAAATCAATAGTGATCTTGCTGTAATGAAAATAGACGGCACGGTAAGTCTTGAAAAAGTGATAGAAGGTCAAAATGCAGAAGACATTGGCATAGACCGTGACAATGACAATAAAAATACCATCATAAAAGTCACAGATTATGAACTGCGCGGCATCAAATCGGGGGCGTCCGTAATACTTACCCTTGAACTTTCCGGCAAAATCAATAATCCGGTCAAAGAGCTAAACGAGGAATATGCCCGTGGTTTTTCCCAGTCACCTGGCCTCATTGAAGAGCGCGGGGTTTATCTGACCGGTGCCACATACTGGGTACCAACAGTGAAAGATACCTTGATCACCTATGACATCACAGTGAAAATGCCCGCTGATTGGCGTTCGGTAAGTCAGGGTGCGCGGATAAAATATGTGACGGAAGATTTCCACACAGACGGCTGGAAGGCAGATACACCGACCGAAGAAATTTACCTGATAGCGGCTAAATTCACTGAGTATGAATTACCAGTTGGTAATGTGAAAGCCATGGCATTTCTGCGCACACCTGATGATGCGATGGCCAATAAATATCTGGAAACCACGGCACAATATTTGGAAATGTATCGGGGTATCCTTGGCCCCTACCCCTATACTAAATTTGCATTAGTGGAGAATTTCTGGGAAACCGGATACGGTATGCCATCCTTTACTCTTCTCGGCTCACAAATCATTCGTTTTCCCTTTATCCTCCATAGCAGTTACCCCCATGAATTGTTGCATAACTGGTGGGGCAACGGCGTATTCATAGACTTTGAAACTGGAAATTGGGCCGAAGGGCTAACCGCTTATATGGCAGACCATCTGGTCGCCGAGCAGCGCGGCAAGGGCGGTGATTATCGGCGGTCCACCCTGCAACGCTACACTAATTATGTGGATGAGAATACTGACTTTCCGCTACGTGATTTCAGAAGCCGCCACAATGCAGTGACCGAAGCCGTTGGCTATGGCAAAACCAGTATGATGTGGAACATGCTGCGGAATATTGTGGGTGACGATGATTTCAAACGCAGTTTCCAGCGTTTTTACCGCAATCATAAATTTGAAGTCGGTACTTTTGATGATATTCGTGTGGCATTCGAGGAAACAACAGGTCGCGATCTGAAATCATTTTTTACCCAATGGGTTGATGATACCGGAGCACCGGAATTGACAATAGCCCAAGCCATTCAATCAGGCGAAAACCTAAAATTTACATTGGAGCAAGTCCAGAAACACGCACCCTTTACTCTTCAGGTGCCCGTTGCCGTCTATACCGAGGATAAGGTAGAAAGCCATATGCTGCAAATGGATCAAATATCTCAGGACTATGACATTTTTGTCAAAGGTAAAGTCGTCCGCATTGAAGTTGACCCGGAATTTGATCTGTTCCGCAGATTACATTGGGCCGAAATACCGCCTTCTCTCGGTAATGCGTTCGGTGCGAAAAAAGTGGTTATGATCCTGCCGACCCACACCTCTGACCTGCTCAAAAAACGCTATCAGGAAATGGCTTCCATCTGGAGCGGTGGTAAAATGGCCGTTCTCAAAGACAATGAGATTAGGGAACTGCCAAAAGATGGTGCCATTTGGGTTTTGGGCAGCAACAACCGTTTTTATGATGTGGTAAAGTCTGGCCTGGATAATTATGATGCCGACATAAATGCGGGCGAAATTAGCTTTGGCAAGCAAAGATTATCGATGCTGGATAACTCGACTGTAATTGCGGTGCGTAATCCCGCCAACCCACAAAGCGTTATTGTTGGCCTGACGGTTCATAATGATGCGGCTGTTAAGGGACTTGCCCGCAAGCTGCCCCATTACGGAAAATACAGTTATCTGGCGTTTGCCAATGATGCGCCGGATAATAGTGCCAAAGGACAATGGCCTGCGGTTGGCTCCCCTCTGGTTGCCATTTTGGATGCAAATACCCAATCCACAGCCAAGTTAAAACCCCGTCCTGCTCTGGCACAACTCAAACCGGTATTTGACGGCAAGCGCATGATGTCACATGTTGAACATCTGGCATCACCCGAACTGGAAGGTCGCGGGGTCGGCACTAAGGGGCTTGAGAAAGCCGCCAGCTATATTGCCGACAGCTTTGCTTCATATGGTCTTACACCACTGGGGGACAAGGGCGGCTGGTTTCAGTCATTTGAAGTGGCAGGCCCTGATGATAAGCCGGTTACAGTCAAAAATGTCATCGGCATTATTCCCGGAAAGAACCCGAAACTGAACGGTCAGTCTGTGGTTCTGTCAGCTCATTATGACCATCTTGGATTTGGCTGGCCCGGTGTCAGAGCAGCATATGCCGGACAAATTCATCCCGGTGCCGATGACAATGCTTCCGGCGTTTCTGTCTTGCTGGAACTGGCAAAATCTATGGCAAAATCGGCCCCGGACCGCACTATTATCTTCCTCGCCACCACGGCAGAGGAATCCGGGCTACTGGGTGCGCGTCATTATGTCAAGGCTATGAAAGACTATCCCGCATCAAAGGCCATTGCCAATGTCAATCTGGACACCGTGGGTCGGGCCGGAGAAAAAATTATGGTATTTGGCGGCACATCTGCCACCGAGTGGCGATTTATTTTTATGGGAACAACGGCGACAACAGGCATCGGCACCGATCTTGTCATGCAGGACGTCAATGCCAGTGATCATACTGCTTTCACAGAGGTCGGTGTGCCAGCAATTCACCTGTTCGGAAGTCCCACAGGTGAGTATCACAGGCCGGGTGACAAAGCGGATACCATAAAAGTGGCCAGCCTGATGAAAGTGGCGGCTCTTACCAAGGAGGTGGTCGAATATCTGGGCGGACGACCAGAACCTCTTACCTCGACCCTGAAACCTGCTGACCCAAATGCAACCAAAGTGTTGCCACCCGCAAATCAGCGCAGTGGTCGCAAGGTGAGCACAGGAGCCATGCCGGATTTTGCTTTTTCCGGCAAGGGGGTCAAAGTTGCACAGGTGGCTCCAGACAGTGCGGGTGCAGAAGCCGGTCTTCTGGCCGGGGACATCATTACGTCATTTGGCGGCAAGCCAGTGACAAATCTTCGCGATTATACCGCTATCTTAGGCAAATATAACCCCGGTGATAAGGTTGATATAGCAGTAAACCGTGGTGATAGTCAGGTGCCTCTAACGCTCACACTCAGAAAACGCTGATTAATATGAAAAAGGCTCTGTCATCTGCCCTTTATATTTGGCAATTTTTCCGCCCTTCATGACAAAATCAATCTTGTGAAGCAGCGATATATCGCTCAAAGGACTGCCCTTTACGGCAATTATATCAGCCAATTTTCCGGCTTCAAGGGTTCCAACCTCATCATCAATGCCAAATAACCGGGCAGTTGAAACTGTCGCGGCATATATGGCATCCATTTCGGTCATGCCAAAACCCACCATCATGTCAAACTCCTTGGCATTAGTGCCGTGGGTGAAAGTACCGGCATCGGACCCGAAGGCAATTTTTACCCCGGCGGCATAGGCACGCTCAAAGGCCCGATATTTATTGCGCAGTTTCACTGACTCAGGATCGGGAATTTTGAGAATTGGCGGTGGGTAACTGGCTGATATAGTCGGCACCAGCCACACGCCCTGCTTCTTCATCATCTGGATGCCCTCATCATCGAGCAGGAAACCATGCTCGATAGAATCAACACCAGCCCGAACCGCATCCTTGATAGCACCAGCGGCATAGGCATGTGTGGTGGCTTTCAGACCCAGTAGGTGTGCTGTTTTGACGATGGACTGGATCTCGCCCGCAAAAAACTGTGATTCCATTCCGGTATTGGAAGCAGCACCGCCGGTGGCGGTAAATTTTATCAGGTCAGCACCCAGCTTATACTGATAACGCACCGCTTTTCGGCATTCCATTGGGCCATCACAGGTGCCATCTTTCAGCCGGGCCAAAGCATCACCAGTCTTTTCCATTGGAATAGAATCGCCATGGCCGCCAGTGATAGCCAGCGCGGAACCAGCAACCAGAATACGTGGGCCGATCATGCGGCCTTTATTAATGGCCTCTCGCACAGCAAAAACCGACTGGTCATCAGAGCCTAGATCACGGACTGACGTAAAACCGGCGGCCAGCGTGCGGCGGGCATAAACCATGGTATTAACAGCAGATTGTGCGCCGGTTGGCTTGTCCCTGTCACCACGCTGTCTCCTGTGACGGCTGCGTGTCGGCTGATGGTTCAGGTGAACGTGAGCGTCCATCAGGCCGGGCAAAATAAATTTGTCGGACAGGTCGATAAGTTCAATTGTGGAATCGGTATCAGCACCAAGCGCCTCGGCTGAGAGAAATCCCTTTTCTATCCTTTCGATCCTGTCATTCTTGACAATGATCGTCATATCACTCTGCGGCTTTTTACCTGGCACTGAGAGCAGAGTTCCTGCATAAATAATTTTATAATTGTCCGTTTTTGCCTTGCCGGGACGCGCCTCCCCCGGTTGAACAATGGTCAGACTGACAAATAGAAACGCCATAATGCCTGTTATATATAGTTTCATAACAATACCTCCAGCAACGGGAATCCTGCAACAAACAATACAAACGATAAGCTATATAAAGATACTACTAACTGACATCAATCACCTTAATACCAGACGCAATACCAGCGAAAAGACTTTGCAGGGCTTCCGGGGCTGCTTCAAGTCCGTGATAGACTTTTTCTGTCGGAGTCAGGTCGCCGTTTTTATACCATGTCATTAACTCTGCCTCGGCGGCTTCAAACTGTTCAAAATAATCCCAGACGAAAAAGCCTTCCATGCGCGCACGTCTGTATATCAGGTTATAATAATGCTGTGGCCCGGGGGGTGGTGTGTTTTCATATTCAGTGGAAATCAGGCCACAGATTACAGCCCGTCCCCTGAGAGCAATATTTTTCAGGGCCGTATCCAGAAAATCACCGCCCACATTGTCAAAATAAATGTCAATACCATCCGGGCAAAATTCGGCCAGCTTTTCATCAAGATTGTCGGTCCTGTAATTTATGACCTCATCAACCCCGACAACATCTTTTATCCATGCACATTTTTCGGGGCTACCGGCTATACCCACCACCCGGCAGCCTTTTATGCGGGCAATCTGAGCTACAAGTGAGCCAACGCCGCCGGCACAAGCCGACACCACAACCCTATCCCCGGCTACAGGCCTTCCAATATCCAGAAAGCCAAAATAAGCCGCAAAAGCGGACGCCCCAAGCGTGCCCAGATGCAGGTATAATGGCTCTTGCGGATGATGAATTTTCTGCAAGGTTTTTACCAATGATCTTGATTGATCACCATCCTGTATAGAATAATATTGCCAGCCCGTTGAGCAGGCAACCACATCACCTTCTTTAAAATCAGGATGGCGGGAAGATATAATCCGTCCCACCCCGCGGCCACGCATAATCTCGCCAATATCCAAGGGGGGATGAAAACGGCTGTCACTGCCCATCAGATAGGCCCGCTGAGCCGGAGAAGTACCCAGTGCCTCCGTCTTGACCAGAAATTGCCCGTCCCCGGGCGTGGGGATTTCTTCTTCGGTTATTTCAAACAAGTCCAGGGAAACCGCTTCATGTTCCCTGATATGCCGCGCAAGCCGCAGCTGTTTATTCAGCATCATTCCCTGATTACCCTGTTTTATGATCTAGAACATATAGTTGCTTTTTTCAGGCGCAGAATCAATGATTTCATTACCTGTTTCCAGTCCCAGTGCCCACCGTCCGATAGGAGTCATTCCGATTTCCCATTGCTGGCTTTGATGCGCGGTCAGGGCTTCCATGTCCCGATGGAAACGTTGAACAGGGTTTTTATCACTCAAACCACTGGCTCCCATCATCTTGACCAGACGGCTGACCGCATTGGAACAAAGTCTGCCAATGAATACACAATCCCGCTTAAGCCGTACCAGTTCATCTTTGGGAATCCTTTCACCCCTAAGACCCCGGTAATGCAACATCTCAAAGACACGCTTGTTTAACAGCTTTGCGGCGGCTATTTCAGCTGATGATTCTGCTATCCGGGTTTGCACAGGAATCTGTTCGGCAACTTTTTCGCCAAACATGGCCCCAATTCTGGTTTTGGTAATTTCAAGATAGGCTTCCATAGCCCCAACCGCAGTCCCGACAATTGGCCCCAAAGGAACCGAAAAGAAATACTCTGGCATATAGGCTTGATAGGTATAGCTTTCATGGGCTTTGGCCCCTTCTGCTGTTCCGGTATCAAAAGTATTGATTGCCATGGCACGATGATCAGGAATGAATACTTCGGTCACTTTAATATTCATGGATCCGGTTCCTTTCAGCCCGGAAACATACCAGTTGTCCACATATTCAAAGTCGCCCTTTGGTATAGCAAAAAGCACCATTTCATATTCATCACGGGTAGCCATTTCAGTTTGGGTGCCAACAATGGACCATTCTGAATGCGACAAACCACTGGCAAATGACCATTCCCCGGACAGGATGTATCCGCCATCAACCTTTTTGCTCGACACATTACGGCCACCGGCAAATGCAGTCGCGATCAAAACATCAGGATTGGCAAAAATTTCTTTCTGGGCTTCCATATCAAGTCGGGCCGCCATCCAGGTATGAGCACCAACAACACATTGTATCCAGGCAGTGGAGGTGCATCCCCGAGCCAGTTCGTAGGCTATTTCCATATGGGCCCCCCAATCCATCTCATAACCACCAAACATTTTAGGTTGATAGTATTTCAGCAGGCCCAATCTGTGAAGGTCAGCCATAGTCTCGTCGGTCAACTGTCGCAGATTCTCAGTTTTTTCTGCGCGTTCCTTAAGTACTGGAATGAGACTACGCGCTCTTTCCAAAAGCACATCCAATGTCACTTCGGTCATCACTATCCTCCATATTGTCAAAGAAAATTATTGCCAACATATGAGCCATACATATGTTCTTCTGTCATGACTTTATAAGGCCTGTTCAAAATAGCATATGAAGAAAACAGAGATTGTCCACACAATGGTCATCAAGCTGAAATTACCCAATTACGGGCCATTAGCCTTTATACATTCTGGATTTTTTGTGCAAAGCGGGTTCAAATTGGCCACTATATGGTCATTTTTTCCAGATGATCCAATCTTGATCCATTATTCTTGCTAAGTTTCATTCCGGATATAGCTAATGAGAAAATCAATTATGACAAAAGAAAACTTCAAAAAGAAAGGTTTTCGCGACACGCTCAGTCAATTTGCTACCGGGGTCACAATTATCACCACCTTGGACAGCGACGGCGGCCCTGTGGGGATTACAGTCAGCAGCTTCAATAGTGTTTCCATGGATCCGCCATTGGTTCTGTGGTCATTGGCAAAAGATTCCTATAGTGTCCCATGTTTTCAGAATGCTGAATATTTCAACATTCATATTTTAAGTATTGATCAGGAAGATATGTCAAACCGTTTTGCCCGTCCGGGTGTTGATAAATTTGCCAATATAGATATTTATCCGGGTCTGGGCGACACACCCGTCCTGAAAGACTGTGCCGCCCTGCTGCAATGTCGCACCCAACACCAATATGATGGCGGTGACCATATTATTTTCGTCGGTGAGGTGCTATCCCATAACCACAGCGCAAAAAAACCGCTGGTCTTTCATCAAGGTCAGTATGCCTCAACCTTGCCAATGGCGGTTTGTTAGAATTTAATAATGGTTTTGCCGAAATTTTTGCCACTCATCAGACGGACAAAAGCGGCGGGAGCATTCTCAATTCCTTCTGTGACATCTTCCTGGTAGCTGATCCGGCCCTGATCAACCCACGGGATTACCTTGTCGAGAAATTCCTGTTTCTTATCAAAAAAGTCATAAACCACAAGTCCACGAACCGTCGCCCTCGCCTTTATGATGGTGGCAGGATTAGGTCCGGGTGGCATCACATCGCTATTATATTGCGCCATCAGACCACATAGGACAACCCGCGCCCCGAGGCTAAGCTGCCACATAGCCGCTTCCAGCGTATCGCCGCCCACATTGTCGAAATAGACATCAATTCCATCAGGACAGTATTGTATTAGCCCCTCGGCTAAATCCTGAATTTTATAATTGATGCAAGCTTCAAATCCTGCTTGTTCCGTAAGCCAGCGACATTTTTCATCAGAACCTGCAATGCCGATCACTTCACAGCCCATGAGTTTGGCGATTTGCCCAACCATGGAACCAACTGCCCCACTTGCTGCTGATACCACCAGCCGATCACCCTTTTTCAATTCGGCCAGATAAGTCATCCCGGCATAGGCAGTAAGCCCTGGCATCCCCAGAATACCAAGAGCCAGCGAATGCGGATTAATGCGTCTGTCAACAGCAGTAAGATCACTCGCCTTCGCTACTGAATAACATTGCCAGCCGCCCTGATGGGCTACCAGATCACCAGCTTGATAATCCGGATGATCTGAGGTTACGACTTCAGAAATTGTCTCACCCCGCATCATGTCCCCCGGATGCAGGGCGCCGGAAATATGGCGACCACTGATCTGCCCACGCATATAGGGATCAAGGGACAGATAGAGACTGCGGCATAATATCTCACCGTCTCCTGCCACGGGCATACTGTCCTTAACAACTTCAAAATCACCCACTGCGGGCGTACTCTCAGGCCGGTTTTTCAGTCGTATCTGAATATTTTCAGTCATCATTTTGTCCTTCTTCATCAGGCCATAACCCCAGGCAACCCGGATTAATTTTGCCCATGGGATCTAGTTCTTTTTTAATCATTTCCACCAGCTGATAGCTGGCCTGCTCCAGTCCTTGCTTATATTTATAGGTCTTGCCAATTTGGAAATGAACCGCACCGTGGTCCACAAATAAATCTATCAGCTTTTCCCGCAATTTTTGCACTGCTGCACGGGCCGGCAGATTTTCGGGGAATCCTTTCATGCCCTTCAGCACAGTTTTTTCCACATGACGGTGGTGGAAAGCCATCAGGGCATCAGGCCAGAAAAATACTGGCTCAATCACCACGCCGGACGCGCCGACCGTAGTATAAAGATGCCCGATACCAATATTATATTGCTCAATATCCTGAGCCTGCTCTGCATAAACATCCTCAATGGCATCATGCAGATTTTTCACCTTTGAGTGGGGCATCAGGGCATGAACCGGTGACCAGCGTTCTCCTTCTGGCCCAACCATATTATTAAGTGGAGTAAAGGGATTAGCACTAATAATCTTGGGAATGGAATTTTCGATTTCGTCACCGTGGCATTTTTGAACCACAGCCCGGATGTCATCCATATACTGCTCGGCCACACCTTCATATTTATGCTCGGTGATCACATGAATGGAATATTGCACCGCTTTCATATACCCCCGTCCAGCCAGAGCCATTTTAGCTGCCTCCTTCAGGCCGCTGGCTTTCATAACGCCGGTTAGGGCTTTGACATCCTTGGCGAGGCTCTCCCGCTTCATGCGCTGAGATTGCAGGAAGGGGTCAAATCCAAAACATTCACTGGCCAGTCCTTGCCGGGAAATCTCCGCCATGGCAGCAAACATATGATCATAATCAGAAAAATTAAACGAGCCAAATGCCTTGTGGGGTGTCTGTGCAATGAGCCGCAAAGTGATGGTGGCCTTAACCGCCAATGCCCCGGCATCCCCGATAAAAAGACCCGTCAGATCAGGGCCATAATGCCGGAAAAAAGGACTACCCACCTTTACCGCATTTGATCCTGTGGTAATCACCTCGCCACTGGCGGTAACCAGCTGCATGGAGGTAACACTATCGGCTGCTGTGCCATAATGACCTGAGCCGAAAAAAATACTATTCTGGCTCAGGCTACCGCCAACCGTGGCACTGATGCCCGAAAGCGTACCCCAGAAGGGTGTTCTGAGGCCCGTTTCTTTCAAGGCTTCATATAATTCTACCCAGCGACAGCCACATTCAACTGTGACATACATATCGCGTCTGTTAATCTCCAAAATACGGTTCATGCGCCCGGTATCTATGGTCAGGGATTTCTCGGCAGATGGCAGATAGCCGCTGGTATAGGATACCCCGCCGCCGCGCGGAAACAGTGAATATCCGGCAGCAATCGCGACCTTCACAGCCTCGGAAAGTTCATCAATATTCCCCGGTCTGATTATACCCAGTGTCACATGGGAAGCTGCGCTATAAACATCCTGAGAATAATAAATACATTCATTGGGGTCAGTAATGAAATTTTCACTCCCTAGAATCTGGCCAAAAATTGAGATCAATTGTTCATTCATGGGTTAAATCCTAACAAAATAAAGCGACAGGGCAGGCCAGAAAGTCACAATCAGCAAGACCACAAACATCAGGGCCAAAAATGGCAATACCGATTTGGCTATAATCCAGAAATCCTCACCAAAGACCCCCATAGCTACAATCAAATTAAGCCCGAATGGAGGTGTCAGATAGCCCAGTTCCAGATTAACTATCATGACAATACCAAAATGGATCAAATCAACGCCCTGCGCTATGGCAAGAGGGGCCAGTAAAGGGGCCAGAATAAGTATCGCCGAGCCAATATCAACAAAACATCCTACAATAAGCAATCCTATCATGCTCAACAACAGGAAAGATGTCTGGTCAGTGATCATGGCTGAAATAATATCCACCAGCGCATGGGGTATCTGCTCATATGTCATGAATATATTGATCGACATGGCCATCATCAGTAATGGCATCAGGGAACCGATCATGGTTGCAGTTTCAATGACCACGTCTTCCAGTTTGGCGAAGTTAAGTTCCCGGTGAATAAAAAGCTCGACCAGAGTGGCATAAAAAACCGCGACCGCCGCAGATTCTGTCACTGTAAATAACCCGCCATAAATACCGCCCAGGATAAGTACTGGCATGAAAAGTGAAAAGATGCCGCGTTTCAAAGCCGTGCGCAACGCCGTCAAATCAAACCTCTGGCGCAGAATAGACCGATTGATATAGAGCGCATAAAGGGAAATGATCAGCGTAAGCATGATCGCCGGGCCGATACCTGCCTTGAACAGGTCGGCAATAGATGTCTCGGTCATAACACCATAAAGAATGAGCGGAATACTTGGCGGCACGATGATGCCTAGCGTTCCCGCTGCACAAAGGCTGCCCATGGCAAATTTACGGCTGTAACCCGCCTTGATCAGAGCCGGATACATGATAGAGCCAACGGCAATCAGTGTCACCGTTGATGATCCAGAGATAGCGGCAAAGACTGCACAGGACAGAATTGTCGCAATGGCAAGCCCACCCGGAACCGGTGCTGTTGCCACCCGCATGACCGCAATCAGTCTTTCGGCAATGGTGCCCCGTGACATGATATTGCCCGCCAATATGAACAGGGGAATAGACAGCAGAATTTCCTGATCAGCCGCCGCCCATATGTCCAAGACCACATAGGTTAAATTGCCATCCCCCCAGACCAGATAACTGAAACCCGCCACAAATCCAAGGATAGCTACAATTCTCTGGCGTAGCATGAGGGCAAGAACAACCGCCAGAATGAGCAAGATCATCATGACAATGTGCCCTCTGGTGGCCTGATGTCAGGATAGAGAGCATAAAGTCCATGGCGAACCGCCCCGATAACAAAAGCCAACGGCATCACCGTCTGCATGGGCCATATGGCGATACGAAGCATACGCGATGTTTCCTGCAACTGGTAAGTATCATAAACCACCAACATGGCAGTGATCGCAAATGTCAGGCAGAATACCGACATAAGACTTTCTTGCAGGCGAATGACCATACCATCCCATTTTTCAGGTAACCAGTTATCGGCAAAACGGGGTCGGAGATGGCGCCCAGAATGTGAAGCAAGCCCGAAACTGATCAGGGCCGCGATGATCATGGCATAGACAGCAATGCGCGGTGCTCCGGCAATACCCTGCCCTATCATTTTCCGGCTCATCACATCGGCAATAATCACCAATGTCATAACCGCAAAAGCGAGCAAGGCCACTGCTTTCTCAAATCTATACAGATAGTTTATTAAGCTTTCTGCCCTATTCATGTTCTGGCTTTCCTGTGCGGTACATATTTCTATATACGTCCCGCCCGGCGATCATGGCATGATATATGTCATCGGCTTTGCCGCCTATTCTGCTGATAATTTTCTGATGATTATTTTTTAGGGCTTCTTTCCAGCCGGTCAATTTTTCGGGTGATAATTCATGAATAGTAACATCTGGTTTCGCCTTTAGCATATTCAATAGGCTTGCGGCCATTTTGCGAACCCCGGATCGCGCCAGTTCAGAGGACGGAAAAGCATCAAATACGCGCCGTTGTGCATCTGGCGAAAGGCTGTCATACCATTTTTTACTGGCAACAATCATTCCCGTATCATAGGCATGTCGGGTCAGGACCAGATGAGACGCCTCCTCAGAAATTCCGGTGACACTATAGAGCACAATATTGGTTTCGCCGCCTTCCACAAGTCCGGTTTGTAAGGCTGGTATGAGATCATGAAACGGCATTTGCAGCAAATCACCATCCAGCGAAGCCATCATGGCCTGCGAGGCTTCCGAAGCCTGTGACCGTAACCGATAGCCTGCGGCATCACTCGGGGTAATCAGCGGCTTTTTGCCATACATATTCAGCCAGCCAACTTCCACCCACTGGATCAGGACCAGACCTTTTGCCGCAAATAACGGCTGAAAGATGTCAAGCATGAAATTATCCATGACATAGTCAAGTTCTTCAACACTATCAAAGATATAGGGTGATAATAGCACCGATAATTCAGGAATGACCGCCGAGGCACCACCGATAGAAAACCCACCAAATTGAAGTCGGTTACGGCGGATATTAGTCATGGTTACCGGTTCACCCCCCGCCTCGCCCCGGATCAGAAGTTTGACCTGAAACTCAGGTTCACCCGGATTTTTTCGAGTCAGATTTTGCTGAAATGTCTGCCAATCCTTATCCCAAGGTGTTCCCGGTGCCGCAAAAGCACCGACTGCCAGCTTTATCGGCTCTTGTTTATTCTCTGCGCCATAGACGGAACCGACTGTGATCAATAACAGAAAAGATAATACCGAACTTCTTATGTTCATCACCAGACCGGCTGTATGGGCGGCTCAAGTCCGGTTTCCGCTAAACATTTTTCCCGCAGTTCGGCAATGGAAGGACCATAGTTAAATATCTGTTCTGTATTGATATTTTCTTTCATGACAGCCCTCAAGTCATTGGTGGCCGCCTCATCAGCTTGATTTTCGTCGGTCAGCACAACACCATAAGAACGGGCACCGTCAACGGATACCAGACCCTGTCTGACCTCACGAGCCACAAGGTCAGCATCACGTTCCAACGGATTACCCCATCCACCACCGCCCCAGGTATTGTAAATCAGTACGTCCCCCTCATTAACTGTTATATTATCACATTTGGAGGGCAGAACTTCTCGGTCCCCATCCACGCGCACCAGTGTCTTGGTTGAACGCATGCCCGGATTTCCGCCATTCACGCCCCAGGGATATGTAAACCAGCGGTCATCATGGATTGAAATCGTACCTGCCTGCAGGAAATAATACTGGATTGAAATACCGTTTCCGCCTCTGTTGAGGCCCGCCCCACCAGAATCCGGAATGGTTTCATAACGGTCAATACGCATTGGAAAATAAGCCTCAAGAAACTCATTTGGCACGTTGCTAAAGCCGGGCCACAGCGAATGACCATCAGGCCCATCGCCAAAAGGCCGCCCCGGAATTCCGCCAAAGCCGATCTGAAACAGCTGAAACCATTCACCTTCCTTGTCATAACCGGAGTACATCAAATGAGGGCTGGAAGAAAATCCGGCAGCATTGAGAAATTCCGGCTGGCGTTGGCCCAGCAGGGCACCCAACACATCAAAAATTCGACCCAGCGCATGGGTGCGGCAGCTTAATGCTGCTGGAAAGTGGGGCTTGAGCAGGGAGCCATCTGGAATACGCACCTCAACCAAGTCGTAGAATCCATCATTAAACAAAATCTGCGGATCAAACACCATAATCATATAGATGCCGAAAAACATCTTGAGCATATTCTCATTAAGATAGAAATTGATTGAGCTTTCCGACTGGGGGTCCGTACCTTCCCAATCGAGGATCACTTTATCGCCTTCACGCCACATGGTGCATTTTATCTTGTAAGGCCCGAAACCACGCCCGTCATCGCAGACATAATCTTCAAAAGATACTTTTTCTTCGCCCACAGATGTTGCTATCAGTTGCGCCATGGCTCTTTTATTGCGATCCAGTAGTTTTTCTGTTGCCGTAATATAGGTATCTGCCCCGAAACGGTCACACATCTCAACAACCCGGCGCTCCGCCATACGACAGGCGGCAACAATGGCATTCAGATCTGCCCCGGCCCATTCGGGCATCCGGCACTGATGAAGGACAATTTTCAAAATATCATCCTGTTTGACACCCTTGCGATAGAGTTTGACCGGTGGAATTCTTATACCTTCCTGAAAAATTGTAATGGCATTGGTGGGCAAAGACCCAGGTACCATGCCGCCCACATCGGTCATATGGCCGAACATGGCGCTCCAGCCCACATGACGACCGTCCTTGAATATGGCCAGCAATACCAGCCAGTCATTGGCATGACTAACGGCACCTTCACAGGTATAGGGGTCTGAAAGCCAGAAAATATCACCTTCTTCAACAGTACCATCATAGCCGTTGAGAAACCCCCGAATGAAGGATCCGAACTGTCCAGCCAGCATAAGGCCGCTTTTATCAGCTATCAGAGGAAAGGCATCCCCCTGCTCGCGTATTCCCGGTGACATGGCAGTTCTGAATAGTGTCGCGTCCATCTCAAAACGGGCATTTTTCAACGCATTTTCAATAATGTCCAAAGTGATGGGATCGACATCCACGGTATTAAAGGCTGTGGTATTTTCCTGAAGTATTGTTGCAACCATGATGTCCTCCTTATGTTAACGGATTGATTAAAATATTGCCAAGGTGATCAATATGGGCGCCATGACCACTGAGGATTAAAGTAGTGGAATCCATCTCGGTAATAATGGCCGGTCCGGCAATTTTATCACCTGCCCTGAGTTTTGATCGGTCATAGAGTGTGGCCTGTTTTTCCTGCCCATCCATCCAGACTGTGGTTGTGCCATCTTCGGCACCACCGGGATCGCCATCACCCTTTTCGATCTCAATGGCCTTGACATTGGCTGACTTGCCAAGCACCGTCACCCGCAGGTTGACAAGTTCTATGGGTGCATCCAGCCGGAAAGTAAATAATTTCTCATGCTCGCTATGGAAAGCTTCGGCCAGTTGTTCAAGTCCATGATCGGCAAATCTCTCGCTCGCGCAAGGCAATACTACTTCAAAGCCTTGACCCTGATAGCGGACACCAGCCTCAAATTGAACTTCCTGTTCCTCTTTCGGAACCCCTTGCCCTGCAAGTTCTGCACTAACCTCGCCAGCCATATTTTTCAGAATTTTTTCTATTTCAGCCCCATCGGCATTATCCAGTCTGCTTGACAAGCTTCGTGCTGTTTCCGCCCGCATCCGGGTCGTGGCATCACCATAAGCACATAATACTCCCGGAGCAGGCGGAATAATAACCGGCCATGACTGGGTCAGTTTACCAATGGCATTGGCCTGTAAAGGCCCCCCGCCGCCAAAACCGATCAGGGCAAAATCTCTTGGGTCATAGCCCTGCTGGACAGAAACAATCCGCAAAGCCCCAAACATATTTTCATTAACAATATCTATGATACCTGCCGCCGCCGCCATCAGGCTGATACCGAGGGCATCAGCAATGGTCTGCACCGCTTTTTTTGCCGCATCAACATCAAGTTTCATTTCACCGCCCAGCAAACTTTCCGGCAAATAACCCAAAACCACATTGGCATCGGTAACAGTTGGACTGTCGCCACCCAAGCCGTAGCAGGCTGGTCCCGGGTCAGCACCCGCACTTTCCGGCCCGACCCGCAAGGCACCGGTTAATTCCGGCACATGAGCTATGGAGCCACCGCCTGCACCAACGGTTCTAATATCAAGGGACGAAGTGCGTACCGTCAAATCACCCACTTCCGTATCCCGGGTAAGGCGCGGGGTGCCATGCTCAATCAGGGACACATCGGTTGATGTCCCACCCATATCAAGGGTCAGAAGATTTTCATATCCGGCATGGCGGGCAATCCAGAGCGCACCTGAAACCCCCCCGGCAGGGCCGCTCATCAGAATGGCGACCGGCAGTTCTTCTGATTTCTCCGAAGACATCAGACCGCCGTCAGATCTGAGCAGGTTTATCTGGCCGGTCATATTCTGGGCGCGTAATTCATTGCGCAGATTTTGCACATATCGGGCAACTGTCGGACGCACAGCTGAATTGGCAACCGTAGTCAATGCCCTCTCATATTCCTGTTTTTCCGGCAATATTTCAGAAGACAGGGAAACCGGAATATCCGGCATTTCTTCGCGAACTATCTCAGCCACTCTTTTTTCATGGGCATCATTGGCGAAGCTATTGATCAGGCAAACTGTTACTGCTTCCACTTTTTCTTTTCTTAAAGTTTCAAGCTGGCTGCGTAAGTTATCCTCATCCAGATTGCGGATAACATTACCATCTGCATCAAGGCGTTCAGGAACCTCTATCGTGCATTCCAGCGGGGCCAGTGTTTCAGGCTTCTGCCAGATAAGCCAGCCTGCCAGGCCACCAGGAACCAGAGAGCGTGCGATCTGTAATATCTGTCGGTAGCCATCGCTGACGATCAGGCCAACCCGGGCATATTTTCTTTGCAAAACCGCATTTGTCGCCACCGTTGTTCCATGCATAAAAAAGGATAAATCGCTAGACGTAATCTGTGCCATATCACATATTTTTTTTGTCCCGCTCAGGACGGCCTGCGAGGGGTCGGCGGGCGTTGAGGGTACTTTGCTACGGTAAGTCCGGCCCGTATCCTCTTCGATTAATAACAAGTCAGTAAAAGTTCCCCCGACATCTACACCTAGACGATATTCCATATTTCTGTCCTCAATTATTCTTATATCAAGCCTAAATTATCTCTTAAGCGGAAAATCGCCCGCCTTTGACAGCTGACCCGGTACCGGCTTTTCTACTATGCCTTCAAGCCAGTGAGCGGTGTCAATTAACTTCTCCAGATTTAGTCCGGTCTCAATCCCCATCCGACCCAGCATATAAACCAGATCCTCGGTCGCAATATTTCCCGTGGCATTGGGCGCAAACGGGCAACCGCCAATGCCGCCAATGCTCGCATCCAGCGTTTTTACACCAGCCGCCACTGCCGCCACCGCGTTGGCATACCCGGTATTACGGCTATTGTGAAAATGACAACGCAGAGGAATATCAGGTATATCTTCTCTTACAGAACCAATCAAATCACGAACCTGTGTTGGCACACCGACCCCAATGGTGTCAGCAAAGCCAATCTCCACCGGGCCAGATTCTGCGACCCGTTGTACTATTTTCCTTACCTGCGAGACCTTCACTTCGCCCTCAAATGGACAGCCAAAGGCTGCACCGATAGTCACTTGGGCCTTAATGCCACATTCGCAGGCATCATGGGCAATCTGCTGCCATTGAGTTAAGGTTTCCTCAATCGTCACTCCCTGATTACGCATGTTGAAAGTCTCGGACGCCACGACAACAAAACCAATTTCACCAATATCAAGCGCACGCGCACGCTCAAAACCACGATAATTCATAACCAGCCCGGAATAGGTAATATCCGGTCTCTCTGGAAGTAGGCTCAATAGCGTTTCCGCATCGGCCATTTGGGGAACACGTTTAGGATGCACAAAACTTGTCACCTCTATCCGGCGCAAACCAGCCTCAATGGCCTTTTCTATCAGGGCCACCTTATCCTCAGTTGCAATAATTTTTTCTTCACTCTGAAGCCCGTCCCTTGGGGAAACTTCGAGTAATTCAATATTTCCAACCATGCGTTTATTTCACATCACACATTAAAAAAAACATGCTATCATTCTACACAAAGATAGACAGAAATGGCAAGTTATTATAACATTATATCATTAATACATTAAGCGGGAAAGAAAGCACTATGCAGACTGAACAGAATCAAGAGGCTACAGGCCCCCTGAAAGGCATCCGGGTAATAGAAATGGGTCAATTGCTGGCGGGGCCATTCTGTGGTCAGCTCATGGGAGATTTCGGCGCAGAAGTGATCAAGGTTGAACCCCCCAGCATCGGCGACCCCATGCGTGAATGGGGGAAGGAGAAGCCCCACGGCCTGTCGCTTTGGTGGTCTGTAATTGCGCGCAATAAAAAGTCTGTAACCCTGAATTTGCGTACCGCTGAAGGTCAGGATATTGCCCGGAAACTCATCGCCAAAGCGGATATTGTCATTGAAAATTTTCGACCGGGAACCATGGAAAAATGGGACCTTGGCTACGATGCGCTTAAAAAAATAAACCCGGGTCTGATTATGGTCCGGGTATCCGGTTATGGTCAGGATGGCCCCTATTCCAGTCGATCCGGTTATGGCTCAATAGGTGAAGCCATGGGCGGATTACGTTATGTTGTAGGGGATCCTTCGACCCCACCAAGCCGAATGGGCATTTCCATTGGTGACGAGCTTGCCGCCACCTTTGCCTGTCTAGGGGCGCTGGCAGCGCTGCATCATCGCAACCAGACTGGTGAAGGCCAAATGATTGACAGCGCCATATATGAAGCCGTGCTTGCCATGATGGAATCCCTGATCCCCGATTATGTAGAAACCGGATATATCCGAGAACGATCAGGCGCAATTCTGCCAAATATTGCCCCGTCCAATATTTATCCCACCAAGGAAGGTGCCTTTGTCCTGATCGCCGCAAATCAGGATACGGTCTTCAAACGACTTGCCGCCGCCATGGGTAAACCTGAATTAGCAGAAGACAGCCGTTTTAATAGGCACACTCCCCGAGGAAAACATCAGAAAGAACTGGATGATATTATAGCCGATTGGAGCATGACACTGGATGCGGATCAATTAAACCATATACTTAATGAATATGGTATTCCCCAGGGTAAAATATATCGTGCGCCAGATATGTTATCGGATGCTCATTTCAAAGCGCGGGAAGCCATCATTAAAGTGGCCCACCCCCAATTCAAGAATTTGCAAATGCAGAATGTATTTCCGAAATTTTCCAAAACACCGGGGAAGGTCCGCTGGACCGGACCCACGTTGGGTCAGCATAATGATGAAATTTATCAGGACCTGTTGCAATTAAATAACCAGGAAATCAGTGAACTAACCACCAAAGATATTATATAGGGCGTTTGAGATACTGCCCCTTGGGTTCGCCCACAATAGTGCCGTTGTCATAAATAAGCTCACCGCGCAGGTAGGTTTGCTTGACAGTTGCGGTCAACTCCTGCCCCTCAAACGGGGTATATCCCTGAGTCGAGGGTGAATTTTCAGCACTGACCACAAAGCCCTCATTCGGATCAACCAATATAATATCCGCATCGAATCCGTGGGCAATATCACCCTTGCTGGGCAGGCCAAACCGTTTTGCCGGGTTGCCGCTCACCAATTCTGCCATATGATTATATGACATGCCGCGCCTGCCGCCTTCGCTAATCAGGCCGCTGAGCAGATATTCCGTGCCGCCAAAGCCCGACTTGGCCAGAAATATCTGATCCGGCTGCTGGTTATCGGTTTTAATCTCTTCCTTGCAACAGGCATGGTCAGACACTATCCAATCCACCTTATGATCCAGCACTGCTTCCCATAGAGCTTCTACATCTTCGCGGGGGCGAATGGGCGGGTTGACCTTGGCATGACAGCCACAGGGACTGTCCACATCCAGCAATAAATGACCGATAGTTACCTCTTTGCGAAAATTAATATGGGGAAAGGCCAGAGCCATTCTGGCCGCACTATCCAGTGCTTTTCGTGATGTGAGATGGAGCAGGTTAATGTTCACACAGTCGGTTTCATGGGCGAGATATGATGCAATGGCGATGGCCAACCCCTCTGAATGGGGTGGGCGAGATTCATGATAGGCACGAAGCCCGGAATGGATGCCCTCCTCCTCCACTATTTTGGTATAGGCAGTCATGATTTCTGCTGTTTCACAATGCAGGCTGCATGAGATTATATCCTTTTTATCAGGATGCTGTTCCATAGCTTTTTTAACGCCACGCATAACAAATTCAAAATGGGCAAAATCATATTTCTCGTCGGGGGGAGTCATCAGAAAATCGCTCTGATCACTTGATAGGCCATGAAGCCCGTGGGAACCATAAAACATGAAAATCTTGAAAGATGTTACCCCATGATTAGCCACAAGA
This sequence comes from Emcibacter sp., assembly GCA_021774875.1. Classification (GTDB taxonomy): domain Bacteria; phylum Pseudomonadota; class Alphaproteobacteria; order Sphingomonadales; family Emcibacteraceae; genus Paremcibacter. The sequence goes on along the minus strand of JAJFIP010000352.1, from coordinate 22,548 downwards.
TCCGGCATTTCCTCGATATGCTCTTTCATCATCGGGGCCAGATGATAGCCATAATCCACATAGAAATTACCCTCAGACAATTCTAGAACTTCCGGGAAAAAGTCGCGGTAAGCCCCACCCTTGTTAAGATAATATTGACCCGTTCGCATATAATTCAGGCTCGACGTCACCCCGCCCATAGCGGCAGCCCGGCTTTCCGAGCGGGCATCCTGATCAAGAGGGTTATATATTCCAGTATGCATATGGGCATCAACAAGTCCCGGAAAAGCCAGCCTTCCTTCCCCGTCAACGACATTTAAAGCATCCTCGACAGCAATATCCGGCGCGACCGTGACAATTTTTCCATCCCTGATACCAATATCAAGAAGGTCTACCGTATCTTTTCCGGGTCTGACGACCTGAACATTGCTGATAATAAGATCATAGGTTGGTGCATCGGTCATATTGGGTTTTTCTCTCTGCCTGAATGATATAATATTATATCAGGTGAAGATATGCCAGAAATGACTTTTGTCATTGCCGAAAATTTGCCTATAAGCAGTATATAAGGGAAGATACAGATAAATAAGGACGATGAAAATGACCTCACAGGATTGCCGAACAGATGGCGAAGGCCGGATCAAATGCGCCACGGTATGTGCCACGGATGTGACAGTGGTAGCCAGCAGTTACAGTGATTATTTTGGCTATAAATTCATCGAGGACAGCATCGTCAGTCAGCAACAGGCCACCCATTGGGGAGCCACGGGCATGGCCGGTAAACGTCAGGTCATTATGGGGCCGGAAAGCGGCACAGAAGTCTATATCAGAATCGTTGAAAATGATGATATGCTGGATTATGAGCCACTCACAACTTATGGCTGGAATGCCATCGAAATAACGGTCAGCGATGTGGAAGCCCTCCATGAAAATCTGAAAACGTCACCTTTTGAAATCATTGGTGTGCCTACTTATATGGATTTTTCCGACAAAATTTATCCCATGCAAGCGGTCGGGCTGGCCAACGAGGCCTTTTATCTCAATCAGGTGCGCGGTGATCTGCCTGACTATGATCTGCCCATGGCACGAAGCTTTGTCGATCAAACCTTTATCATGGTTTTGGCCACCCCGGACATGGATGATGCCATTAAATTTTACACGGAAAATTTTGGCTGGGCGCAGGGAAATGCCTATTTCGTTAAATATAGTGTCATTAACAAAGCCTTTGACCTGCCAGAGGAAACCCCCCATCACCTGTCCATGACCTGTGTTGGCCGGATTGTTAATAATGAGATTGACCAATATCCTGAGGCCACTATTGAACGCGCTTGCGCGGCAAATATGCTGCCCCCCGGTATCGCCATGACCAGTTTCATTGTCGAGGATATGGACAAAGTTAAAGCCCCTCTTATCAGCGCCCCTTTGCGTATTGACACGGCCCCGTATAATGGGCGAAGATCAGCCTGTTGCGTGGGCAATGCGGGGGAGTTGATCGAATTGATTGAGGCGGAATAACCATGACCACAGAGGATATACTGCTCGGGCCCAATTATTATGCCATTGCCTTGCAAACATCCATTGATGCGGTCAATGGCTGCAACAGCCGTGAAGAAGCTACTCTCGTCATAAATGAAACTATCGCACGCCTTGCCACAGAAATTAGCTCAAGCCGAAAATTTGTCGGCCTTGATACGCGGCTTGTAGTACTGCCGGAATATTTCCTGACCGCCTATCCCATGGGCGAAAGCATCACTGGCTGGGCAGACAAGGCCTGTCTTGACATGGACGGGCCGGAATATGAGGCATTGGGCCGGATCGCGCAGGATAATGATATTTTCCTGTCCGGCAATGCTTATGAGAAAGACCCGAATTTCCCCGGACTTTATTTCCAGACAAGTTTTATCATCGACCCGTCCGGCGATGTTATTTTGCGCTACCGTCGGCTCAACAGCATGTTCGCCCCCACCCCCCATGATGTGTGGGATAAATATCTGGATATATACGGCATGGACGGGGTTTTTCCGGTGGCCAAAACCGACATTGGCAATCTGGCCTGCATCGCGTCCGAAGAAATTCTCTATCCGGAAATCGCCCGCAGTCTGGCTTTGCGCGGTGCTGAAATATTCCTCCATTCCTCAGGGGAAGTTGCCTGCACAGAAGACAGCCCGAAAAATATCGCCCGCCGCGCAAGGGCCATTGAAAATATGGCCTATGTCATCTCGTCAAATTGCGCCGGAATCCGGGGCCATGATATGCCGGAAAATGCCACCGGTGGACGCTCCGCGATCATTGATTATCAAGGGCTTATAGTGCAGGAATCCGGCTGGGGCGACACCATGACCGCCAATGCCAACCTTGATTTAAACGCCCTCAGAAGCCACCGTGCGCGACCCGGCATGAGCAATTATCTCGCCCGTCAAAGGCTAGAAATTTTTGCCGATACCTATGCGCAGACGGGCAGCCATCCAGCCAATACATTGCTTGATAAAAAAGGCGAACATATCATTCCAGACAGAAGCCATTTTATGGATCGGATGTTGGATGGTATAAAGAAGCTGTAGGGTCTTGGGGCTAAGTGGAAGCTTATTTGGCTTTATATGTATTAGTTGCAATATTTCTTGTAAAGCTACTGCCCTCTGGTTCATCAATTAAATGAATCCAGCTATCATCTTCATTAAGAACTTTACATAAAGCAATATAGCTAGCTGTTCTATTATCGTAATCTTCTTCGCTCTCTCCTTCGGCCCAATAACCTCGAATGCGCCAGCCGCTATCAGCGTCTTGATCACCTTCCTGGCCCATATCTGGTTTTTCCTTATAGAGATAGCCAACAGGGACTCCATCATATAAAATACAATCATCTACCATACATCTATCCCAATACAAGTCTGATAAATGAGCTTTGTGTACTGGTGGTTCCTTTCCATCCTGTAGTTCAATTGCAATTATATTATAATCACTAAATAAAAGAACGGTACCAGCAGTAAGCATAGGCAAGTCATCAGGGTCATTATCTAGCGTTCCCAAATAAGAACTTTCCTTAATATCTGTTATATTGACCCACATTCGTTCCCGTTCCCATTCCCTGCTTGCGGGTGTACCAGATAATATTAATTTTACGTGATCACCTTCTGAAAGTAGCTCTATATAATCTCGGGGTGGCAAATAAAATGAATAAGGGTTTTCTTGTGCATTTGGTCTAGGGTCTATTATTTCAAAACGACCAAAGTGTTTTCTCCATAAATTATAAATTATATTTGGTACTATTCTCATTATTCAATTAACCCTATGCTCTACCACATCCCGCAGCCCTTCACGGTCTTTCAGCGTCACGACCCAGGCTTGTGATAAATCGATCAGGCCTTTTTTCTTAAGGCTGGAAAAAGCGCGGCTCACGGTTTCAACGGTAACCCCGAGATAATCGGCAATGTCAATGCGGGTCATGGGCAGGATAAAACTGTCGGAATGACCATCATATTTCCGTTGCCTCCCGTCAATATAAAGCAAAAAATAGGCAATTTTTTCCACAGCATTTTTGCGGCCCAGGACAAAAAGCTGGTCCATGGTTGCCGCCAGTACCCGTGAGGCTATTTCATGGACGCGTTGTTCAAGAATGGGGTGGGTGTGATATAGGTCCTGCAAATCCTTCATCTGCCAACGGCAGGCCGTCACCGGCGATAATGCCTGCACACTGACACTATAAAAGGGGCCGGAATTGATGCCGATAAAGTCGCCGGGATAGACAAAAGCCATGATCTGACGGCTGCCGTCACTGGCAAGGCGTTCCAGCGTGCATACTCCATAAGACAGGTTATAGACAAATTTGGCACTGTCTTCCTCATGAAGAAGATAGCCGCCTTCATCCACCTTTACCTGATGGGCGATGGAAAACAAATGATCAATTTCATCATCAGCCATCGCCGAGCATAAGGCACTATTTCGCGCCAGACACTGCTGGCAAAGCAAGCCCATATTCCTCTCCAAAAATCCCATAATACTGGAAAGTCTTTGACTGACAAGGGATGATCAGGAAATATTACTTAAGGAGGACAGAATGGTTTCTTCGGAAATAACCTCGGCATATTTAGCCTGAAGATCAAACAGGTTGGCTTCATGGGGTCGCGGGTCGCGGTCGCCGACCGCATCCTTAACCACAAGCGGAATAAACCCATGCTGACAGGCATCAACCGCCGTGGCACGCACGCAACCGGATGTGGACAGTCCGGTAATGATCAGCGTATCCACATTCTGGGCGGTTAACGTGGACGACAGCGACGTACCAAAAAAAGCACTGGCATATTGCTTGGTGATCACTATTTCGTCTTCTCGTGGTGTTAGGCTGTCCGGGAAGTTCCCCAAGGGGTTGCCTTTGATAAAAGACTCTAAAGCACCAATTTTGCGGTAAAATACCCCGCCGTCCTTGCCGCCCTCTGTATAGCTCACATTGGTGAAAATCACCGGAATGTTGGCTTTTCGCGCCGCATTCAGAACCCGGACCGCACTTTCCAGCGCGGATTCCACCCCGGCATATAACGGGGACTTGGGGTCAAGATAGGCCATGACAAAATCAACCAGTATCAGTGCCGGATGCTGGCCCGGCTTTAAGGTACCGCCGAATTGTGCCGCCTGATAATCTTGCTCAAGGTCTTTTTGATCTGTCATGGTCTATCCTGTTGTTATTTAGTCATGATCATGATGGTGGTGGTGTGGATGATCATGGTGGCCATGAATATGCTTTACCTGTGGATCATCATGATAATGGGTATTTTCAAAATCAGGTGGCCCGTGGGGATGATTATGACCGTCTGATGCAGCCCATTCATAGAGTTGCGGCCTTTGGCGATACATCTGGGCGGCCGCTCTCAATTTATTCTCATCAGGGTTGGACCAGGGGTTAAAATGGAAATAATTATGCAGTTTTGAATCGGTGCGGCCAAAGGCAATAGTACCAAGCTTGCTACGGAAAGAGCCATGATTAATATAGGGCGGTCGCCAGAAATAGCCGCCCGTGGGCAGTTCACCAAATTGCATCATCCATGATGAACCCCAAATATGATAGCTTTCCTCCGCACAGTCATGATAGGAGATATTATCCTGCATGAACTGCGGCGTCATGCAATAGAGAAATGTAATAGCTTCGGTCAGTACATCGTAGCGCAATACCTTGATCAGACAACCTGCCGCCACGGACGGATTAACCAGATTACCCGGTGCCCAAGGCGCATCCTCAAAACTATTGATGGTGACAAAGCCTTCTTTCAGACACAGGGGATGATGGGTATCTGATTCGACAAAACTTGGCTCGCTGTCGTTATACATCACCAGCAGTTCTGTTCCCTGCGGCACCTCAATAGCACCCATAGCATAACCCGCGGGAATGAACAGATAATGGCCCTCGACGCATATCTGCTCGCCAACTTTCATGGCCCCGTTGAGGACAAATATTTCCACATCGGAATAGCTTAACCCGGGCTTTCTTTTATAGCCACCGTCAAGGCGCATCTTCAGCGTACAGGAGCCAACATCCGTGTCCAGCGACAAAACTTTATAATGACTGCCCGACGGGGTGAAACCGGGCAGGGTGAAATTTTTATAATCTTCATTCAATTCAACGAAGGGTTCAATATGGGGTCGTGCCATGATTTTTCCTCTTTTCTCTTACCAGATTACTTTATCGGCATCGGGCCGGTCGGGGCGTTCAGGGATTTCTTCCTTGCCAACCTGACGACGCAGGTCACCATTCACATTAACACCCTTGTTCTGAATGATGTCCAGAAACCGAGCGATCCAGCCATTGCGCTCTTCCTGAATGCCTTCAATTTCTTCCACAATGCCGTCATAGCGTAATTTCTGAGCAACTATTTCCTCATCCATCCATGCCTTGACTTCCTCTGAGCGCGGCGGTTTTTCATCCTGTACACGTTTCATATTTTATGCTCCTGTTAATTCATGATGTAGGCTCAGCCGTAATACCCTGCGCCAACATCTCTTTAATATCGGCCTCCGCATATCCGGCTTCTTTTAATATTTCTGCGCTATGCTGTCCCAAGCGCGGCGGTGGTCTTCGAATCTCAAGGGGGCTTTCCGAAAAACCATAGGGAGTCTTCGCCATCCGCAGCTTGCCCTCTGTCGGGTGATTAGCTATGTGCCAGAAGCCTGTTTCGACCAGATGCGGGTCTTCAATCAGACCATCCAGCGTATTGACAATCATATGCGGCACATTGGTGGGTTTAAACAGCGCCAACCATTCCGCCGTCGTCTTTTTGGACAGGGCCTTGCCAGTTTCTTCGTAGCTAACATCAATATTGGCCAGTCGGGTTTTCATATCCTTGAAGCGTGGGTCGGTGATCATATCCGGTCGCTCAACCACCTCGCAAAATGTCTTCCAGTGATTATCCCAATAGGGCAACACGGCAATATAACCATCGCGGGTTTTATAGGGCCTGCGATGTTCACTCATCAGGCGGTGATAACCCGCTTTGCCGATCGGCGGATCAAAGGCCTGTCCCCACAGATGCTCAACCATGGTAAAAGACACCATGGTTTCATACATAGGCACTTCTATTTCCTGGCCCTTGCCACTGCGCTCTTTATAAAAAAGCGCCGCTATCACCGCATTAACCACAGCCATACCAGTAGTTTTATCAGCCAATATAGTCGGCAGGTAGCGCGGCTCGCCCTCGACCATGCTCATCAGCATGGCGATGCCCGCCCCCGCCTGAATACTGTCATCCAGTGCGCCCTTGTCGCCGTAGGGGCCAAACTTGCTGTAACCATAGGTGGCACAATATACAATATCTGGATTTACTGCCTTAACCGAACCATAATCCAGGCCCAGCCTGTCCATAGCCTGCGGCCTGAAATTATGGATCATCACATCAGCCCCGGCAATAAGCTTTAATGCTGCCGCTTTACCTTCCGGGTTTTTCAGGTCCAGAACAATGCTGCGTTTATTACGGTTGCAGGTCAGGAAAAGCGCACTCATATCATCATGGTTGCGGCTCGGACCAAGGTTGCGGTTGGTGTCACCCACAGGCGGTTCCACCTTGATTACCTCTGCCCCCATATCGCCCATAATCTGACAAGCCCACGGCCCTAGAACAACGCTGGTAAATTCGATAATTTTTATCCCGCCCAGTGGCCCGCTCATGACTTAATCCTCACTCACTAGCTCAACGCCGCGCTGATCAAGGCGATAGAGCTTGATGACATTATTACGCATAAATTTCTTTTCGACCAATGGCTTAAGGCCATATTTTTTCACTTCCTGAACCGTTCTACCAAAGCCAAGAACCGGGAAATCCGTGCCAAAGATCACCTTATCCTGACCATAGCTATTGATATATTTCCAAATGCTGTCAGGCCAGTATTTCGGGCTATGGGCATCGGTGCAAATATAGACATTCTCATGTTTCCAGGACATGGCGATCATCTCTTCATGCCAGGGAATACCCACATGGCTGCCAATCAGTTTAAGCTCGGGCAGATCACAGGCAATATCATCAAGAAAAATTGGTTGTCCAACTGAGCGGCAGCGATTATCCTTGGCATAAATCAGCGACTGGCCCACCTGCATCTGGATGGGAATATCAAGTTCAATACATTTGGCATAAAAAGGATAATATTTGGCATGATTTGGTGCCAGTTCAAACCAGTGGGGATACAGATGGGCACCGATGAAGCCCTTATTCTTCACATCGTCTTCCAAAGCCCGCACACCATCCATACCCTGAAAGGGGTCAATGCCGACCAGCCCGAAAAAACGTTTTGGGTATTTCGCCACGGCTCTCGCGACGACTTCGGGTGGCATGTGATAGCATCCGGGCAGACCGGGCCGTCCGGTTTTCGCGGCAATCAGGAACGAATATTCAATTCCCGCCTCATCCATAAGATCAATCATTTCTTCCAGCGAGGTTCCGGCAGAGGTATGCTCACCTTTTACCTTGCCGACAAAAAATTCATCAGTCCAGTCGGGTCGGTGGCGCAGGGCTTCTTCCGTCCAGATGTTGACCACCGCATCAATAGCCTTGAAATCTTCTTTTTCTCTAGTCATAGAAATTTTCCTGTATTTTAGGCTATAATCCTAGCGTAATCATGCCAATACCGCAAAGACTGAGCGTTCCACCGACAAAGGCATGTGAATATTTTTCAAATCCAGTAAAGCTAAATGACCGTAACCCAAGCATTGCCGCTACAACAACGGCGGTCATAGTACCAATCGTTATCAGGGTAAACACACCGACGGTCATGACCATACCTACCCATTGCCCCTGGGCCGCTGGTATCATCATTAACGGTATCAGCGGTTCGCAAGGCCCACGCACAAAGATGATGAATAAGCCCCAGGGCATAAATAAATTCACGCCTTCTTTGGCTTCATGGATATGGACATGGGAGGCGGCATGATTGTGAATATGACTATGGAATGTACCATCGCCGTGGCTATGCAGATGGCTATGTGATTTATGGTTTTGGCTTCTTTTTATGCCCCAGACAAAGTAGACCAGCCCGAAAGCAACCAGAACCCAGGCCGCAGCATCGCCACGCATGGCTTCAATCATTTCAAGATCGGCTAACGCTTTTCCGGCATAAACCCCCACAAGTCCCAAGATGATTGACCCCATTGAATGACCGATACCGCAAATGGCTGTTATCCCCAATGTGCGAGGCAGGCTCCATCCTCGCGCCTTGGCCACGGCGATAAAGGGAAGATAATGATCCGGGCCAAGCAGCGTATGGATAAAGGCGATACTGGCGGCCCCCCCTACTAACATTACAAGCTCATTGGTCATTCAACTTCCTATATTAAAACAATATATTATTCCGATGGCCTCTTTTCCTGCCATGACATTTGTCACGGCTGGAAAAACAGATCACATTATTTTCCCTTGTTATATATGCCATAAATGATATATCATTATATGTAATCAAGATAGGAAAATGGAGGAAAATGTGGCAGAAAAGACAGTGACGTTCAAAGACACCATTGACGATAGCCTGCCAACGCCACTTTATCATCAGCTTTACGTTCTTATCAGGGAAAAGATATTTTCCGGTGTTTATGCCAACGCAGTTTTGATCCCCACAGAAAAAGAGCTGGAAAAGATGTTTGACGTTTCCCGCATCACTGTCAAGCGAGCTTTGGATGAACTGGCCAAAGAGGGGCTGGTATCCCGGCAAAGAGGGCGGGGTACAACTGTTACCTTCACTAATCCGGTATCTCACTCTTCAGGGAATATGGCTGGCCTGATTGAAGATATGCAGAATATCGCCAAAGAAACCACGGTCACTATCCTTGAATTTGATTATATTAAAGCCCCGCCGCAAGCTGTTGATGCCCTTAAGCTGGAACCTGCTGCAATCGTACAAAAAGCCATTCGTGTCCGCCATAAGGATGACACACCTTTTTCCTATGTGATCACCTACTTGCCTGAAGAAATTGGCCGGTCATTCAAATATGAAGAACTTGAAGCCCAGCCAATATTAGCCCTGATTGAGCGGTCCGGTATTGCCATTTCCAGAGCACGTCAAACTATTACCGCCACCTTAGCCGATAGTGTGACCGGGTCCACATTACGGGTAAATATTGGCTCGCCTCTGATAAAAGTCACCAGAATTGTTTATGATACAACTGACAAACCAGTCGAATATATTACAATTTATTACCGACCGGATCTTTACCAGCTAAACCTGGATCTTTCCCGCATGAAAGGTCTGCAGTCCAATTTCTGGACAGCGATACCATAACTATTGAATAACGCCATTCTGCGACATTTTTCGGGTCGCTGTCTCATCAAATCCTATTTGCTCAAGAATTTCTGCCGTATGTTGTCCGGCTTTTGGTAAATCGTGTCGAACTCCGAATTTATGACCACCCATTTCCACAGGAAGTGCGGGCAATTCCAGACTGCCCCCCTCTGGCAGGTTGAGAGGTAGCAAACCGCCTGAGTCACACATATGGGGATCGTCAAGCATATCTTCAGGTCTGGAAATAGGGGCAAAAGGCAGTCCGGTATATTCCAGTTTTTCCATAAGATCATGTTTATCAAACTGCTTGAATAACGCCCTGACTAATGGCATTAGTATATCTCGGTTCTTCACTCTGTCCCCATTGGCCGCATAATTCTTATCCGCTCCAAGTTCATCAAGACCAAAGGCCTGACAAAAATTAACCCATTGGCTATCTGACACCACACCAACAAAAACCTGCTGTCCGTCTCTGGTTTCAAATACATCATATATGGCCCAGGCAGAAATGCGCACTGGCATGGGGTTAGCAGCCTGACCGGTAACTGCATATTGCGCCATATGCTGACCAACCAGAAAAACCGAACTTTCAAACAGTGCAGATTTGACATACTGGCCTTTGCCGGTGGCCTCCCTCTGTTTCAGAGCTGCAAGAACAGCAATAACCCCAAACATGCCCCCCATCACATCAATAACGCTTGCCCCGGCCCGGAGCGGCTTGCCGGGTGGCCCGGTCATATAGGCAAGCCCACCCATCATTTGAGCCACCTCATCCAGAGCGGTTCGATGCTCGTATGGTCCTTTGAGGAAGCCTTTTTCAGAGCAATAAATCAGTTCAGGATTGTTTATTGATAATTTATCATAGTCCAGGCCCAGTTTTTCCATAGCCCCCGGTCTGAAATTTTCAATGACAACATCTGCACCCTGGATAAGTTTTTCAGCGACTTTCAAGCCCTGCGCTGATTTCAGATCAAGACAAATGCTTTTCTTATTGCGGTTATACATGGAAAAATATCCGGCACCAGAGCCCACAAGTCGTCTGGTATGATCGCCGCCAATGGGTTCAACCTTGATCACATCGGCCCCCATATCTGCCAAAATCAACCCGGCTGCCGGCCCCATAACCATATGGGTAAATTCTATCACCCTGATGCCAGCAAGCGGCAGCTCCATCCCCTCAGTCATTAAACCCTCATTTTCAACAATTAAGTATTTTGATATATCATTAATACATATATACTATATTTTCTAACGTAGCTGATCAATAAAAAAGCTGTATAGATGAAAAAAATTGATATTGTCATTAGTGAAGTCGGCCCCAGAGACGGGTTGCAGAATATTTCTGCCATCATGCCGCTGCCCGCTAAAAAAATATGGGTTAGTGCATTAGCGACAGCCGGGTTGCGCGAAATTGAAGTGGGATCATTCGTACCGGCCCGTATATTGCCGCAGCTTGCCGATACCGCAGAACTTGTGACCCATGCGCAGACCATTACCGGGCTGACAGTAGCCGTATTAGTGCCAAATTATCAGGGGGCCGAAAATGCTGTTCGCGCCGGGGTTGATAAAATAACTATTCCCTTTTCTGCAAGCGAAACCCATTGTCTGGCCAATGTAAACCGGTCCCATGAGCAAATGCTGGAAGAAGTCCGAAAAATTGTTGAACTTCTGAAAACATTGCCTGCGCGCCAGCGGCCAATATTTGAAGGCGGCATATCCACCGCCTTTGGCTGCACATTGGAAGGCCATGTGCCAGAAAAGAAAATCCTTGAACTGGCCACATCTCTAATGGCTGCAGGTTGTGATGAGGTCGGGCTTTCCGACACCACCGGATATGCTGACCCGGCGCAGGTCAGGCGGTTGGTTGGCGCAGTAAAGGCAGAGGTGGGTAATAATAATTTAACCGGACTTCATCTTCATAACACGCGCGGGCTGGGGCTTGCCAACGCTCTCGCCGCCCTTGATGCTGGTATTACTACATTAGACTCATCGCTGGGCGGGTTAGGCGGATGCCCCTTCGCCCCCGGTGCCAGTGGTAATATTGTTACCGAAGACTTGGTTTATATGCTGGAGTCAATGGGTCTGAGAACCGGGATTAATCTTGAAAAACTCATTGAAACCAGACAGATTGTGCAAGCGGCTCTCCCCGGTGAAACCATGTTTGGATTTATCCCCGATGCAGGCCTGCCTATAGGCTATTAGCCCATTTTCTGTTCTTTTTATCCTTCTCCTCAAAGGCGGTAATTTTATCCTGACTTTGCAATGTCAAATCAATCATATCAAAACCCTTGAGCAGCATTTCCTTATCCTGCGGGGCAATATCGAAATGGAATGCCATAATTTCAGGCCCACTGATGATTTGCTTGACCAGATTGATAACAAGTTGATTTTTACGGGGGTCACGCACGACCCAATCAGCAAGCAGGGTAATATCAGCATCCGACATTACAATAGGTAAAAGCCCGTTACAGATACAGTTATTGTAAAAAATACTGCCAAATGACGGAGCCAGTATGGCTTTAAAACCATATTCGACAAGTGCCCAGACCGCATGTTCCCGGCTGGAGCCACAGCCAAAATTTATCCCCGACAGAAGAATTTGCGCGTCATGGTATTTTTTATCATTCAATATGAAATCAGGATCGATCTCCCGGCTTGACATGTCTTTATATCGCCATCCGGCAAATAATCCGTCACCCAGTCCGGTTTTTGAAACCTGCTTCATCTCCCGCGATGGAATGATACAGTCGGTATCCACATTGATCCACATCAGCGGAAGTGACACTGCCTTGATTTTTTTAAAGGGTTCCATTGGTAAGCTCTTTACTGCTAGCGATTCTGCCCAATATAGCCGAGGCCGCAACTGTTTCCGGACTGGCCAGATGGGACCGCGTCATTGGCCCCTGCCGACTTTCAAAATTACGATTGGTGGAGGTCACAACACGCTCCTGAAATCCAAAACTTTCGCCACCAGCAAAAAAACACATGGAACAACCGGATTCCCGCCATTCAAAGCCCGCATCTTTAAAAATCCGGTCCAGTCCTTCGGCCTCAGCCTGCCTTTTCACAGAGCTTGATCCGGGTACACAAATAGCCCTTACCCCTTTAGCCACCTTTCGTCCTTTCAGAATGTTACCCGCTTTTTTGAGATCAGAAAGCCGGCTGTTGGTACAAGAGCCGATGAAGGCACCATCTATGGCCAGTTCATTAAGATACATTCCGGGATCTATTCCCATGTAACCAAGTGCCTTTTCAGATTCTTCCCGTCTATGGCTGTCTTTCATTGGTGACGGGTCCGGCACTTGTGTTCCAATAGCCATGACCTGACCGGGATTTGTTCCCCAGGTAATCATTGGCTGAATGTTTGACGCATCAATGGTGATTTTCTTATCAAATACCGCTTTTTTATCAGTCTTTAAATTCTGCCAGTCTTTTAGGGCATTTTGCCAGTTTTCACCCGTGGGCGCGTAGGGGCGGCCTTCAAGATAATTAATAGTCGTGCTATCTGGTGCGATAATCCCGGTAAAGGCACCGAATTCCACCGCCATATTACACAGGGTCATTCGGGCTTCCATATCAAGACTGGTAACCGCAGTGCCGCAAAATTCCACCGCATAGCCTCTGGCGCCAGCAACGGTATATTTACCGATCAGATAAAGAATCATATCCTTGGCCGTTACACCTTTGGCCAATTCTCCATTGAATACTACCTGCATGGCTTTGGGTTTTTCCACCCTGAGCGTATTTGTTGCCATGGCATGTTCGGCCTCTGTCGAGCCTACGCCCCAGGCCAAAGCCCCAAATGCCCCCTGGGTACAGGTATGACTATCAGGGCAAATTAGTGTCAATCCGGGTAGCACGATAGCCTGTTCCGGCGAAATCACATGGACAATCCCCTGCCGTTCGTCACCAATATCAAAAAATGTTATTCCGGCTTCGCGGGCTGATTTTCTGGTGGTCTGAATGAATGCCTTGCCACCTGCCACCCTTGTTTCATCAGTTCGTCCGGGTAATGTATCGACGATATGATCTATGGTACAAAATGTGCTTTCAGGGCGACGCAGAGACCGTTTCTTTTCTGCCAGTCCTTTCAGGGCAATTGACCCGGTACGTTCATGAAGGAAAACCCGATCAATATAGATCAAATCCATACCTTCGCCCAGACCGGAAACCAGATGTGTATTCCATAATTTTTCAAATAAAGTCAGAGAGGCCATGTTATTTATGGCCGCCAAAAGGTATTTTTTTGCCTTTTACCTGCTTTTTAAAATAGGTCCAGCTGGTTTCATTCCTGCGATTGTCATCGCCCTCTGGCGGTGACTTATACAATGGTGCTTTATTATTAATAAAAGACTTCAACACATCCGGCAGAGCATCAAAGCCCGTGATTTTTTTACCCGAGGCGTGAGTATAGAGTTTACCTTCACGGCCCTGCATTTCCATCCACGGCAACCATGCGGAAAGACGTACCCAGCCAATTTTCACCTGTGCGGTATTTTTTGATCCGTCCGTCAGGTCATCAATTTCGCCCATGAAATTAAACATCTCAGTGGCCCGATATATACCACCGACATATTTTTGATAATCGCCCTGCAGAACATTATTATAAAATAGTGGAATAGTGAGCGACAGGAACCATGATCCACTATCCTGTCGGCCCTTCCATTTTGCAGATGGTTTGCCATCAGATGTATAGGGGAATGTGGGGCGGCCATTGACCGGATCATTCTGCACATGAAATACCGAAACTTCCCCGTCCGTTATTGGGTTATGCCACTTGTCCAGAGGCTTGCCACTTTCCGGATCGAGATAAAGCATAATTTCACGGCTGACAAGGCGGTAGCCCGTACCACGCACGCCGCCTTCTATGCTCACACATTGGCGGACATTCATACCGACGACCTTGAACAGTTTCCTGTCCGGCTCCCCCATACGCCGGGAAAAAACCGCGCCTTCCCATGTATAGAAAATCGGCTGATTATCCTTCAGCGAACAATGGATTTTACGGTTGGCGGCGACCACGCCCTCAGGTGTGGCAAGATCAATATTTTCCTCAGCCATTACCAATCCGGTGATAGCGGAACAAATAACGGCGATGATCAGCTTTTTTATTTTCATAAACTTAATGATATAACATTAATATCTTTTATCAAGATATAAATGATTCTTGATCCCCTAAAAGGGTTTCACAACTCCGAGAAAGGCCATTGAAGCAATACAAACCCAGTAGATATAAGCCAGCTTTCGCGCTCTGGCCAAGGTGGAGGTAAAAATATGTTCAATTTCCGGTTTTGAGCCTTCTTCGCTTAGCCGATGAAAGGCTACGGCCCAATCCTTCATAATATAACGCAGCATAAGTCCAATGATTAAGATAAAGCCGAAAAATGTCAGCTTGGTCGCAAACCAGTAAATCCCGCCCACATCATCGCCGACAAACAATAGCTTGCCCGTAACCAGAGTATATCCACCAAGCAACCATAGGGTCGGAATGACAAAATATCTGACTTTATCATCAAACTCGGTAATTTTAATGCCAAGCTTTGTCCCCCGGTGCCTGAAAGCGGTAAATATCAGACACCACCAAATAACCGTTGCCACCCAGACAACCGTCACCCAGATTCCTGATACCGGGGATAATCCTAAATCATTGGCCATATGAAAACCAACCGGCAGCATCCAGATAATCGAAGATCGGGGCAGGATATCAATTCGATAAGCCGTTTCCATATGCCGTAGTCTGTCATCCAACGTAAGGTTAGCATTGGCGACATTTGTCGAAGCATTATAGACACCCCATTCCCCGCCTAGCCAATAGGCTGCAAAAATCACATGTGCCCACCGTAATACATCATGCATATAAATTTCCATAATCTTCTCCTTCCAGCAAAGCTCTTGTTCGTCATCCGGCAAGAGGTTCTCATATCTGGTATAAGCAACACATTGACAAATGTCATTCCCCACCGAACCGCGCCAGATGATCAGGGAAATTTGACGCATTAATTTGACAAATCCATCAAGATCGAGAATGTTAGCCGAATCTACAAAGTGTGATCACAGTATGAAAATATGTTTAATACTTGAATTCTGATTTTATTTTAACGGCGTTAATTTCGTGACAGGACATATAATATGATAAAATTTACCAAATTTATGACATTCGTGATGTTGCTCGGCTCTCTCTTGGGGCTGACAATTGCTGCACAGGCGGAAAATTTTGATGTTGTTATCAAGGGCGGACGGGTAATTGACCCGGAAACCGGGTTAGATGGTATCCGTAATATTGGCATTTCCGGTAAAGTTATCACGTCCATATCCACAGAAGAAATGACTGGTAAAGTAATATTGGATGCAAATGGACTGGTGGTTTCACCAGGATTTATAGATTTACATGCTCACGGACAGAACACCGTTGCCCAGACCTATCAGGTGCGTGACGGGGTAACCACGGCCCTTGAACTGGAGGGCGGAAGTTACCCGATAACAGAACATTTAGTGCGCCGCAAAGGGTCGTCATTGATTAATTATGGTTATTCTTCCGGTCATGGTGGTGCCCGCATTGCCGTAAAAAAAGGCGACCTTAAAAAAGCTTTTCACGAACCAGCTTCCAAAGAAGAACTTGCAGACATACTCAAAAATGTTGAACAGGCCCTTGATGAGGGCGGTATGGGCATTGGATTTCCCCTTGACTATTTTTCTCTCGGGGTAAGTGAAGCGGAACTGGAAGGATTATTCCGGTTGGCGGCGCGCCGGAAAGTGCCCTTATTTATCCATATCCGCATGTCTGATGATGCCTCCAACCCCAGCGGCTTTCAGGAACTGGTCGATATGACCCGTAAAACCGGGGCGTCCATGCATATGGTTCATATTGTAAGTACAGGCCTGCAAAGAGTACCGCTATATCTTGAAATGATTGACAAGGCCCAAGCAGAAGGTCTGGATATTACCAGTGAACTTTATCCCTATACGGCGGGATCTACGGGAATTAATTCGGGTATTTTTGACCATGATTGGCAAAGCAAATTCGGTGTATCCTATGGTGATATTGAATGGCCACCAACAGGTGAACGCTTCACTGGCAAAGAAATGTGGGATCAGTATCGGGCAGAAAATCCTGAAGGTATCATTATTATTCATGCCATGACCGAAGAATGGGTTGAGGAAGCCATGTCTCATCCGGGTGTTATTATCGCATCTGATGGCATGCCAATCGAAACCCTGGACCAGCGGGCGCACCCGCGCGGTATGGGAACATATGCCAGGGTTCTGGGTCGTTACGTTCGGGAAAAAGCCATTATTACCTTGCCCGATGCCATTAGCCGGATGAGTTATCTACCGGCCAAACGGCTGCAGGATTTTACGCCGGCAATGAAAAACAAGGGCCGTCTACAAGAAGGGGCAGATGCTGATATAACTATTTTTGATCCGGAAAATGTCATTGATCTGGCCACTTTTGCCAAGCCCAATCAATACTCAAAAGGTATTACCCATGTGATTGTGGCGGGGCAAATCGTGGTAAAGGATGAAAAACTTCAGGAAAATATATTTCCGGGACAACCGATCAGCACTTTGAGCAAATAAAGCCTGAATACCCTAACAGACAAGTTTCAGGTGGTGAGTATTGATCAGCCTGTTAAAGGCCTCGTATTTTTTCTGGCGACAATAGTTATTGGCAAGATCCAAGATAATTCTGCTGTTGCTTTCGTCCTCGATACCAACCAGTATTGTATTAAGGTCTAATAGCTTAAGCAGGGTTTTTTCTTCTTTTTCATATTGACGGGTAAGGGCATAAAGGGAATGTAGTGTCGTGAGATATTGCAGTGTTTGATATTCCATTTTTGCATTTTTTTCACTAAGTGCAATTTTCTCACTTATCAGGGGAATGGCATCAAGATATTTCTTATCTGCAATAAGAATTTTGTAATAAAGGGTGCGGCTTTTCATAGTCGCTGGATGGTCCAGCCCAAGTTTCTCTGAAGACAGTAAATAAGCCCGTTTTACCTGTGCAGGAACCTCCTGAAGCCTTCCTGCCTTGTCATAATAGCTATTCACGTTTTTCAGCAGGATGATATATCTGGGCAGGTCTTTTTTATCGAGTGCACGACTGCCCGATAACATTTGTTCGCCGTATTGGATGGCCCGCGACCATTTCTTTCTCATGGCAGCCCTCTCGGCTTTCATGATAACCTGCCCTAATTTCTTTTCTGTCCAGACTTCCTGATCAGCGGATGAAAACGACCATAAAAACATACTCAATAACAAAGACAAAAATAGTGAATTTCTTTTCATCAGGTGTAATCTTTATTTAATTATATTTATAAAAAGCTTCACGCAAATCCCTTTATAGGGGCTTTTATTGGTTTGGGGAAGCTTTCTTCGGAATGGCATGAGGATAAATTTGTAAAATATTTCGCCTCATATGGAGGTTTTGGTCAAGCTATTACGGTTTATTTATTAGGAGTAATGGGGGATAATAGATATATTGTGTGGAGCTTACGTATGAAGAATGTAAAAAATTCAGATATACTCGCCGGAACGGGAGAGATATTTATGTCCGCACACATGGGCAGCCAGAGCTTGGCCAGAGACAAAACCAGTAAAGTTCAGCCTGCTGCATCAGGACCATTCACGCACGGTGGTCGGGAAATTGAGGCACTCTACACCATATTCCGCAAACCTCTCATAAGATTTTTCAGACTTAAATTACCCCCGGATGATGACCCGGAAGATAATGTTCAGGCCGTATTCAGACGGCTGGTAGAGATCAAAGACCGCAACCATATTGATTTTTCACGGTGGTTTATTTTTAAAATAGCCAATAATATTGTAGCAGACCGGTTTAGGTGGCGAGCACGTCACAAGGTTGACCGCATTGACCAAATTGTAAATCAGAATCTGGTTGAACAATCACCACTTCAGGATCAGGTTTTTGAAGGTAAGGAACGGTTATCTGAATTTCAGAGTAAACTTGAGCAACTATCTCCGCGCAGCAGACAGGTTTTTCTTCTGCACCGGGTATATGGATTCAGTCATAAAGAAATATCAGCTCATATGGAAATATCTGTCAGTACGGTGGAAAAACATATGATTAAAGCTGCCCAGAAAGTTAACCAGATAATGAAGGATATGTCATGAGGGAAAAGCGAGATAATACCCCCCTTCCCGGCAAAGAGTTTGATCGTATTGAGCAGGAAGCCGTTCGGTGGTTCACCCGTATTAACAACCATGATAATGATCCTGCGGATGTGGAGAGTTTTTATCATTGGCTTGAAGAAAGTCAGGAACACAGGGTCAAATATGATGCCATATGTGCTGTTATGGAAGAAGCACGGGAATTTACCGACGATCCCCAACTTATAGATTTTTATCAATCAATAAAGGTAAAAACTCCTGTATCTTCTGCCGCCATTACGCAGAAGAAAACATCATGGAAAGACCGTGTTGCAGTATGGTGGGGTTCTGGAGTTCGTAATCGGGGAGCGGCTATGGCCGTTATTTCTGTAGTATTAATTGTTGCCTTTGTGCAGTTCCAGAATTCAGGAACTCAGGGCAAAGTCTATCAAACAGGTATCGGAGAAATCAAAATCGTCAGACTGGATGATAATTCTGTGATCAAACTGAACACCAGAACGACGCTGACAGTGGACTATGACCAAGACCTGCGCCGGATCATATTATCCGACGGACAAGCGACTTTTTCTGTGGCAAAAAATCCTCTGCGGCCTTTTGTGGTCTCTACCGGGATTGGAAAGATCACCGCCATTGGTACAGAATTTGACATCCTTAAAGAACAAGGTGAAATTCAGATTAACCTGATTGAAGGAAAAATCCGGGTAGCAAAGGACGTGACAGAACAAACCAGCACCAGCGAAAATCCCGCCGTTATTATGGAAGCAACCAATATGAAGGCTTCCTATGTCGCAGTTAGTGCTGATGGTATTTCAGAGGTTGAAGAACGTGACCCCATACATGCCATAGCCTGGCAACAGCGTAAAATAGTCTTTGATGGCAAAACCCTTTCTTATGTGATTAAGGAACTTAACCGTTATTCTGCCCGCCCTATAATTCTGGGCGATATAAGTCAGAAGGATGAACTTATCACAGCCATATTCCCCACAGACGTTCCTGCGGCGTTGGTGTTGATCAAGAGATATTTTAATTTAGTGGAAGCGGTTGAAATCAAAGATAAAATTATCCTTGTTTCTGAGAAAGACATTTTAATTTAAAAAAAACCTGGAAATACATAGAGGTTATTGAGCTCATCTGACGGTTTAACTATTTGAAGGGATAACCTTCAATATATGTAACAATCAAAGGTGAGGAATTACTATGAGTTATAATAATCATTCAAATCAATCTTCTATCAAGAAAGCAAGACAGCTATTGCTGTCAACCGCTACTGCGGCACTGCTGATCCCCGCATTTGGGGCTTTAAGTGCCAATGCTGGCTTTGAAAAGAATATTACCATAAGTGAGCAGCCCTTATCCATTGCCCTTAAAAAAATAGCAAATGAACGCGATCTCAACATCATTTTCTCCTCAGAAAAAATGGTCGGTAAAACATCTAATTACCTTTCAGGCAAATATTCCACCCGTGAAGCCATAGCACGTATGCTCGCGGGCAGTGGTCTTGATTTTGAAATGGACGACAAGGGTAATATCTATGTCAGTGATCAGAATGGTGATTTTTCAAACAATGATTATAAGAAAATTTCTCTGAATGGTGATGACTATTATGAAGGCAACCTTGAACTTGACGACGACGAAGACGTCGCCGATGAGACGGCAAGCACCGGCCTTGAAGAAATAGTTGTTACCTCATCCCGCCGCGAACAGAATTTACAGGACGTGAGTTCCAGTATTACGGCGTTTTCAAATGCGGATATTGAGCGTCAGGGTTTTGACAGTTTTGAAGATTTTGCCCGCACAGTTCCGGGGCTTAATCTTAGTCAGGCCACTAAAAACCGGGCTATATTCAATATTCGTGGGCTGGCAACCAACACCACAGGTGCTAATACCCAGGACCCGGTATCGGTTTATATCAATGATACCCCGGTTACCGATACATTTGGTGCAATTGTGGTACCTGATTTACGACTTTTTGATGTGGAGCGCATTGAAGTCTTGCGCGGGCCGCAGGGAACATTATTTGGCTCAGGCTCATTGGGCGGCGTAATCCGCATCATCACCAACAAACCAGATGCCAGCAAAATAGAAACTGCCGGCCGTGTTAATATTGGTGTCACTAAAGGCGGCTCATGGCGCCAACGCTATGATGCCATGTTCAACATGCCTCTGGTTGAAGATGAACTGGCCCTGCGCGTGGTTGGTTATTATCGCGATGAAGAAGGCTGGGTTGAAAATGATGCCCTTGGCACCAGAAACGACCAAAAAGACTGGGGCGGTCGCATTTCCCTACTGTGGACTCCATCGGAAGATCTTTCCGTTCGGGCCGAAATTTTTCATCAGGATAGTGATCCGGAAGATAGTGATGGCTGGAGACCGGAATTGGGTAAATTCAAAAAAACCGCAATTATTCAGGAAAACCGACCCCATTTATTGACCAATTATAGCCTGACGGCAGATTATAATATTGAAAATTTTGCCACATTAACTTCTGTAACGACCTATCAAACATCAGATACAGAAGGGCGTGCCGATAATGGTGATTTATTTGGTTTGGGAACACCTTTTCTCAATCTGAGCGACCCCTGGGATGCTAAATTCTTCATTCAGGAAGCGCGATTAACATCTAATACGGACTCAGATTTTGAATGGATTATTGGCGGATTTTTTATTGATCGCTCTACGGACGTTAGATTTTTGCTTGAACTTCGCGGGATCGATGATTTATTTGGTGGATTTCTTGGTAGCGATGCTATCTTCGATTCTAATCTTTTCCTCACTTCTCAGGAACTGGCAACTTATGGCGATTTTACCTATCATATTACCGACAAATTAAAAGTTAATGGGGGTGTAAGGATATTTAATACCAAATCAACATATGCTGAACCCAGAAGGGTAGCGCTCAATTTCGCAACCTTTGCCAATGAAATAAGCAGTATTGATAATAGGGGCTCCGGTACTAATACTACTTGGCGCTTTGGCTTATCCTATGACCATAGCGATGATGCTATGATTTATGCTTCCGTCAGTAAGGGATACCGTATTGGACAAGTTAACCCTAATAACGGGCCAAGCACCGCAGACCCCACTGATATAGTAATTGCTGAGGGCTACGAACCAGATACAACGCTTAACTATGAAATTGGTGCAAAAACCACTTGGCTTGATGACAGGCTGATGATTAATGCCGCAGCCTATTTCATTGACTGGGATAATATGCAGATTGATGGGGCTAGAATTTCTGATCAGAGAACCTTTATCGACAATGCCGGAGCAGCAGAGTCCAAGGGTATTGAAATAGAAGTCGTTGCTGCTCCCTCAGATGGCCTTATTCTCAATATGGCTATTACCATCCAGGATGCTGAAATTACAGAAGTTTCTGATGATGTATTAATTGCTATGGCCGTTGGTGATAAATTACCGGGCATGGTTGATTTTAAAATTTCCGGTGGCTTTGAATATACCTGGGACGTGATGGAAGACAAGCAGATGTTTGTTCGTCTGGATGCGCAATATGTGGCTGACTCACCAAACAGTCTGGCAAATGGCGGGGCAAACCCAGTTTTTGCAATGCATGAATCATACGAGAATATCAATGCTGCCATTGGCCTTACCGCAGATGGTTGGGAATTCACAGTTTATGGTGAAAATTTGACTAATAATGATAATTTTATTCTGAATTTTGCTGGTGCATTTCCA
>JAJFIP010000351.1 GCA_021774875.1 Emcibacter sp. | reverse complement strand
TCGAGGCGATGATCCCAATTTTTTTGGTGCTGTACTCGTTCATGAAACCGCTCACGGATATATGCACCGCTATCGTACCACAGTCAGTATTCCCACCTGGATCAATGAGGGCATTGCAGACTGGATTGCGATGATTGTGGTCCCAACCTCCAAAGAGGTGAAGTACCGACAAACTCAAGCGGCCGCTCGACTGCGACAGATGCAAAGCTTCGGCGGTCAATTTTTTGAAGCAGACCGACTAGAAAGCTGGCAATATGGATGCGCCAGTGCCCTGATTCAACTCATGTTGAAGGCCAGCCCGACACAATTCAAATTGTTCTTCAATGGAATCAAAGACGGCTTAACATGGCAAGACAGTCTACTCAGAGCCTATGGAATCACAGTCGAACAACTTAGTCAGGCCTACGGCCAATCCATCGGCATTCCCCGACTGACACCTTGATGTGTATAAAGCCAATTGATATTGAGCGTTTTGGAAACAAAATATGCTCCGTTTAATAAACCTCAAACGACGACCAATTTTGATTGCAATTGGAACAATTGCAATCCTCACGCTCTATTGGTTCATCAAACCACAGACGATAGATCAAAAAACAAAGCTGATCAAAGATCTTGGTGGAATTGCAGTATTAGATGTCTATTGTGATCACGAAGGCAATCAGTTTCCACCTCAAGCAAGAGCATGGTGGATAGAGTTTAAAAACTGGCTGTTTCATCCTTTCCATAAAATCATATATGTACAACTCAGACATACAGAAATTTCGGATGATGATTTATCAGTTTTAGAAGACTTTAATAATTTAATTCGATTGGATATTGCCGGTACTAAAATCACCGATGAAGGAATAGAATCTTTAAGTCGTCTTAAGAAACTAAAATACCTGCATCTGGGTAATACCGAAATCACACAAGCAGGAATGGCTCGTTTGCAATACAAGAACCGGTCATTGATCATTGAAGGATTCTGTCCTCAAAAGAATTGCTTTTCGGACTTGATAAACCAGATAAATGAAGCGACTACGAATGATTCATCCAGCGATATACCACAAATGACGCTTGAGCTAATAATAAAATAGCCCCTTGATCCGGATGCCATAATGGATGAAAACAGACATCCCGCTCATAGTGTTGTTACTGATTGGGCAAAAAACAAAACCAATACACTGAAATAACACAGCGTGTGCCACTGTCGGCTGGCCCGACAGTGGCACACAACACTGAAAACGTACCTATGTTTAACTATCGCATATTTATGAAAATCCGAAATCTGAATCAGCCATCACACCTCTGGTTCAGCTTCCGCAATGTATTAGTTCTGCTCGTACTGGCAGCTATGGTATACTTCGCCCCGTTTGTATTCCAGCGTGGACACTCGATGGTTTTAGCGGAAACCATTCGTGATCATGGAGGGAAAGTTTATTTTGCCAATCCTTTGTGTTCCAATGGATTTTGCCTGACCTTGCCTTCAAAATTGAATGATGCCGTCGGCGCAATTTATTATATCTCATTTCAGAGTTCAAAAGACTATCCGATCAACGACGAGTTCATCGACTCCCTGGATAGTCAACCGCATTTACGCGATCTTCATTTGGGAAGTGACAAACACCCTACTACCATCACTGATCTTGGCCTCGCTAAGCTATCCAAATACCCTCTTAAGTCTCTTCATATCACTGGTGGTTCTTTCACTGATTCAGGACTCAATGTGCTGGAAAAAGTACCGACCCTGGAGCGGCTCATACTCCGTGATTTAGATTTCTCAGGAGATCGCTTTCATTGTGCCCCAACATTGAAGAACTTAAAATCTCTACATTTTTATGATTTAAACATTACTGATGCAGGTCTGGAGAATCTTGCTTCTCTTCCCAATTTGGACTATCTGGATCTCAACAATGCAGTCATCGACGGCGATGGTTTACGTCATTTGTCCAAAGCAAAAATACTATTCTGCCTCAACATTGACAACTCAAAAATTGAAGCCGATTCCCTCAGCCATCTGATCGAAGTAAAGCCACTGCGGTATCTGAGTTTACAAGGTAAATCAACTCAAGATGAACATGTGCGACAGATTGCCTCTCTTCAACAAATCATATTTCTGATTCTGAAAGATTCACAGGTGACTGACCAAGGCTTGATCCCACTCACCAACATGAAAAATTTGGACCGACTTTTTCTGACAAATACTCACATCACTGACGCAGGAATTAAAAACCTGATTCACTCTCCAAGTTTGAGGGAACTGGAATTATCAAACACGCTGATCACCGATCAAGTGAAAGAAAGTCTGTTAAAAATCCCAAAACTGAGCAAAGTGAATGTCAGTGGCACAAAACTATCCGCCGTCACGATCCAATTATTGCGTGATTCGGGTATCGAAGTCATGACGAACAAACCCGGATATCTTCATTAATCGATGCCCAATCAGAAAATCCCGTTCTTCTTAATACCGCCATTCCCAACTGATTCTACATCCTCTAAACTAAGCCCACCTTACTAATCCCGTGAATCCATCACATCATCAAGGAAGATTGAATCAATGGCAGGCAGCACGCAGGAGGGGCGAGGTAAGCATATTCGCGTTCTGGCGGCAGGCTTCGTTGGTAATATTCTGG
The DNA here is from genome assembly GCA_021774875.1 of Emcibacter sp. GTDB lineage: Bacteria > Pseudomonadota > Alphaproteobacteria > Sphingomonadales > Emcibacteraceae > Paremcibacter. The sequence goes on along the minus strand of JAJFIP010000351.1, from coordinate 5,153 downwards.
AATGGTATGATTTTGCAGTCTATGGTTTTTTTGCTCCGACAATTGGCAAACTCTTCTTCCCCTCAGACAATCCAACTACATCATTAATCGCAGCCTTTGGTGCTTTTGCAGCTGGCTTTTTAATGCGACCCGTGGGTGCAGTTCTGTTTGGCCATATTGGTGACCGCGTCGGACGGAAAAAAGCACTCACGCTGTCTGTGATGTTGATGGCCGTGCCGACGCTACTTGTGGGAGTGTTGCCCACTCATGCAGAAATTGGTGTTTGGGCGGCAATCCTGATGGTACTATTACGCATGGTACAAGGAATCTCTGTCGGCGGCGAATACACGAGTTCGTTTGTGTTTCTCGTCGAACATGCACCACCCGAACGTCGTGCCTTTTTTGGCTCGTGGAGTATGATCGGAGCGACCTGTGGTATTTTACTTGGTTCCGCTGTCGGCGCGTTGATTAATACTTACACGACGGACGCACAACTGCTTGACTGGGGCTGGCGATTACCATTTCTGTCTGGTGTTCTGGTGGCATTCGTAGGTTATTTTATTCGGCATGGAATCCCTGATCAGCCTCTGACAGAAGAGTTATCAAATCAGGAAGCATATTCGCCACTCAAAGAAGCGTTGACTAATCATCGGAAAGAACTATTTCAGTCGGCTGGCCTTAACATGATGAACGCCGTCACGTTTTACACTGTCTTTATCTACCTGTCGACTTGGCTCGTAGAAGAAGTGGGCGAGACGCGCGGAGAAGCTCTCGACATCAATACTATCAGCATGGCGGCTTTAACCATCTTTGTTCCAATCGCAGCCATACTGGCTGATAAATTTGGTCGCAAACCGTTTCTGCTCATCGGCTCCGCCGGAGTGGCTCTTTTTTCTCCAGCTCTCGTTGGTTTAATGCACCATCACAATTTTGCTATGATTCTCACCGGACAAATTGGGTTTGCTCTCCTTGTTGGATGTTACGCCGGTGCCATACCGGTTACGATTACCGAACTCTTCAGGCGAGGAGTGCGGGTAAGTGCGGCCAGTGTCAGCTATAATTTACCATTTGCGATATTTGGAGGCACCGCACCAATGGTCGCCGCCTGGCTGGTGAAAGCAACGGGAAACCCACTCGCGTTTTCCTGGTATCTCTCCGGCATCGCAGCAATCTCATTTTTGATCGCGCTCACAGTCAAAGAAACACGTGGCACTTCGCTGGAGGAATGATATAATAGTACCTGCCTGAAAAAGGAGTATTTCGAGTTGAATATTCGTAATAAAACAAAGTGGTACTTAGTCGCGGCCGCCGTATTCTGTCTACTATGTGTTTTTGGTATCACATTATATAGCGAACACACCGTGATCTCTGAAGCAGAAAAAAATATTCGCTCCCACGGTTATAAAGTGAGTCATCGCAGTGGATCGTCCATTCGCAGGGTACTTGTGAGAAATTTCCCTTCCATGCGTTGGCCTGAATCCTTCCCTGGTGAAATAAGTATTAGACAAAGTGATCTTCAAACACCGTGCAATTTTTCTGACATTCGTAAGGATCTAAAGACACTTTCTCCCTTGATTGTCGATTTTAATTTTGGACTTGCCAAAGTAGGAGATCAGGAAGCGATTGTGCTGGGGCAAATGCATAATCTCACTCGTCTCAGTTTTGATGGAACAAATTTGACTGATGAAGGCGCACAGTCGTTATCTCAACTGACAAATCTTGGTTGGCTATCGGTTCATGCTCCTCAGGTGACAGATAATGGAATAAGCTGGATAACTCATTGCACTGACTTATGGCGAATTTATCTCACGAACGCCAAAATCGGTGAAGGAACGCTCAAAGCTATATCCAATTTGCCTAAACTAGACACGCTCTATCTATATTCCTCAACAGTTCATTCTTCAGACTTACGATACTTGAAAAAACTCAAAAATTTAAGATGGCTCGTTCTTGAAGAGACAAAGATCGATGACAATGCAGCCGCATATTTAAAAGACTTCAATTCCATTGAAAATTTAGAGCTAGGCCAAACCCAGGTCGGAGATGCGGTTTGTGAAGCAGTTACAAAGATTAAAAATCTAAAGAAACTCAGATTGAATAATACATCGATCACAGACAAAGGTGTGCGCACTATCCTCGAAGTCTGCCCGAACCTTGAGCTGCTTTCTGTTAGAGATTGTAATATTACATCAAATGCATTTTCGAAGCTGAAAGCATGGCCGATGAAGCTCAAGACACTCCGGGTCAATGGCACAAATATGACGGGAGAAGAAGCCTTGCAAATTTATCGTGACCACCCCACGCTACAAATGATCGGATATAATGCCAAAGATATGGCACCTGGCCTTCTTGAGCAGATTGATCAGATCTATGAGTCACGTCAGCAAAATGAAAAGCGATAGAAAACTAGATTGAGAGAACTGCAAACAATTTTGGCTAGATAATCCATATATAAATAATAGCCATTTCAGAAAATCGGCTCGCCGGTCTCCGCAGCGAATTTCATTTTCTCGCCTTTGTTGAGCAACACGTTTCCACCTTGTTTTTCCTGCATGACGAAATTGTTTAATTGCCCGTCGAAATAATCTTTTCCTTGTTGAACACGTGCATAATGCTGTGCGACTGTCGCCGCGTCCAACGCAAAACCATAAAAGGCCACTTCATCAATCACGCCACTGAATGGTTCTCTGCCCACCAACGTTTCAAAGTTCCCCGAAATCAGGTTGCCAATCACAGCAGGTGCGGGACCACCGCTGATGATCATCGTCCCCACTGGAAAGCGGTGGTTCATACATAGTTTTCCATCGATGTAGATGGCTTTGATTCCAGTCCAGCCGTTATACGTCGCCACGATATGATGCGGCTTCCCATCCCGTATTTCATCCAATGAGGGGCGCCCCTCTTTTCCATCCAAGGGCATATCCAGTTCGTTATAACCCATCCCTGAAAGAAAGAGTCCAAATGACAGACACGGACCTTTTTCGACATCTGGAATTTGTGTCTGAGACGCTCTATCATCATTTTGAAAGCTGAGCAGAATACGATAGCTGCCATCTTCTTTGCGGAAGATCTCATCATAGTCAAAGGAAACGTTCTTCTGAGGCTCATTGGGAGTTTGCCACTCTGTAATCACAAGGGCTTCCACAGTGATACCAGTTGAAACTGAATAATCACCAGTGCCGACTTCTTTTCCACCTCCGTTTCCTAAGAGCAGGCTTGCATCAGGTTTATTGTTAAATCGAACCGCTCCCGATCCAGTTAATCCGGGAATGCGTTTCGCATTTTTACCGATACTAATTGCGTTGCCTGAAATCGTATCTGTGAGTGGACTCTCTTCCCGTTGATCGAAGTTCCAGTAAAAGCGAGGCAGACGACGGCGGGGTTTCACTTCCACCTGCCCATCCAGTACATGCACAAAGGTCTCAGCCGCTTCATTGACGGTCACTTCATACTCGGTTCCCAGGTCCACGACCTCGACACTCGGCGTTTCCAGAGTAAAAGGAAGCTTCGATTCAGTAATGTGTGCGGAAAGCGTTCCGGAAAACAACGTTCCGTGGTTCTTACGTTCCATTCCAAACAAAGCCGGGCTGGCTAGTGAGATATCAGCCCCTCCTGAAAATGCAAACGCAACATTTCCCGAAGTTAATTTCACAGTTCCTGGCTGGAAGTGTTTTGTCAAAGCGGGATTATTCCCTAACAGCTCCCAGGTGGCTTGCACCGTCTGTGATAGTGTGGCAACTTCTTCGGGAGGATTCGTATTCTCGTCAAAGTAATATTGAGAAGTCTTATCAGCGACGACAGGCGGCACACCAGCTTGTTCATTCTTTGAAAGGAATAAAAAAAGACCAATCGAGAACAAACAAACCAAAATACAGAGTGTTTGTGTTATCCAGAGGTGTAAGGGTTTTTGAGAAGTCGTGTGGGAAATGTCTCGTGGGAGAATTGATTTTTCAATGGCCTTTGCAGAAAGTAATTCTCCCGAAGTAGCAACACCCGTCAGACCGACATGGAGGAATACATAATTGAGATATTCCTGACGATACTCGGGATGATTCGTCAATAATTGTTCAAGCGTTTCCATCTCAGATTCGGTAATAATTCCCGAACATTGCGCATCGGCCAGTTCCAATATTTGCTCTGAAAGTGTTTGTTCTGGTTCAGTCATTAAGATATCTCACTGGAAAGACGACGGCTCACACAATCAAATAATGCTTTCCGAATTTTTTTGATCGTTTTATATATAGCGTGCGAGGAACATTTCCAACGTTCAGCCACTGTAGCGGCGGTTTCCTGATCTCCATAATAGGCATCGATCAGTTCTCGCTCACGGGCGGTTAATTTCTCCAGGCATTGAGTGAGTGCCAATTGACGCTGACTCATATCTTCAACCATACTCGAAACATCTTCTGCCAACTCTGTCACCAGACTGTCACTAAATACTAATCGTTTATTCTGATATTTCCGACGGTATTTTCTCACCTGGTTAAATGCGATCCCATTCGCCCAGTTTAAAAAACTGCGATCCTGATCATATTGAGGAAATTCCTTCCACAAAATCACGCAGGTTTCCTGAAAAATATCTTCTGCAGCCGTCACATCCAACACCAGCGCCAGGATATAGCCATAAACCTTACGATCATCCCGTGAAAACAGACGGAAAAATTCTTCACTCATGACCGGATTATTCAGGGGCTCACTCATGTCGAAGTTAAGTCTAGCACGAATAAGGCGTTGAAGGAAATCAATGTGCGCAGCGGGAACCCTTCTGCGTCTTCGCTATAGTATGTGGCGCGAAATATTCCTGATTGGTACCCAAAAAAGTATGATTCGCCAAAAATTAAACGAAAAAATAAAACTTCTCGTACTAAATCGGAAATCGGCGCGCCATATACATTAGGAGGGCGCGCTTTGGTTCACCCATGATTTCCCTCCTTTTCACAAAACTGAGATGAGTTATGACCCCAAAATTACAAGGTATCTTTTTCTTTATATTGATCTGTTCTATTTAAGGTTAGGCCAAGGAGAACCCATGTTAATCACTCGAAAACATGCCATACAAAAACGATACGCGTTTACATAGATTGAATTGCTGGTGGTGATTGCCAACATTGCCAAGTTAATCGCACTTCTCTTAACGGAAGTTCAACTGGCGCGCTAAGACGCCCGGCGTAGTA
>JAJFIP010000036.1 GCA_021774875.1 Emcibacter sp. | reverse complement strand
GTTAGAGGCATTACCATCCAGGCTCCGTTTCATGACGCCCTGCAGGATGGCCGCCAGTCTGAAAAAACCAAAAGCCAGATAAAAAGGCCAGTGGTCCATGTTGTCCCAGCCTGTACGTCCAGCATATTCGCTGACATATTCTTGTTCAGTGGGGATGCCCAGAGCCTTGCGATCCAGCCCGTCCAGGCCCCTGTTTCTGTCTTTATAGGGCATGCGCCACTGCATACATTGATAAGCAAGGTCAGCCAGCGGATGACCCAATGTGGATAGCTCCCAATCGACAACGGCTATGATTTCAGGTCTTGTCGGGTGGAAAATGAAATTATCTAGTCGGTAATCCCCGTGGATCAGGCTTACCTTGCCGTCATCTTCGGGGATATTAGCACTCACCCACGCCATCAAGCGCTCCATGGGTTCAATATACTCGGTTTCTGACGCTTTATATTGTTTGGTCCAGCGGCCAATCTGGCGGGCAAAATAATTTCCGGGCTTGCCGTATTCTAATAAATCGCAAGCGGCCAGATCTACAGCATGAATGGCAGCAAGCACCCGGTTCATCTCGTGATATATCTCGGTGCGTTCAGATTTTTCCATTTCTGGCAGGGACGGATCCCAGAAGATTCGGCCCTCCATGAAATCCATCACATAAAACCAGCTCCCGATAATATTTTCATCAAGACACAGGTGGCGTGGGGTGGCCACGGGAACATCCGAATTTCCCAGTGCCTTGGTCACCCGGTATTCCCGGTCAACGGCATGGGCGGATTTAAGCAATATCCCCGGCGGCTTCCGCCGCAGGACATATTTGCCTGATTTTGCCGTGATCTGGAAGGTCGGATTTGACTGGCCACCAGCAAATTTCTCTAATGTCAACGGCCCTTTAAAGCCGTCAATATGTTGTTCCAGATAAGAGCAGAGTTTTTGTTCATCCATCATATTAAAAAGACTTTACCATATGGCCACCATCAACGACAAGTGTGGTGCCATTGACGAATGACGATGCCTCACTGGCTAACAGCAACAATGGGCCATCCAGTTCTTCGAGCTTACCCAGACGGCGGGCAGGGATGGTCTTGATATAGGCTTTTCCCCGGTCCGTTTCAAAAAAACCAGCATTCATTTCGGTCTTGAAATAACCCGGCGCGATGCTGTTAACGCGGATATTATGGCGCATCATTTCTGATGCCATGCATCTTGTCATATGGATCACCGCCGCTTTGGATGTGGCATAGGCTGATTGCAGGGTTTGAAAAGCCAGACCGAGTAGCGATGAAATATTTATCACTACTCCGGGCTTGTCTGCCGCCACCAGTCTTTTGCAGCCTTCCTGCGCCACCCGCATCACGGCTTTCAGGTTGGTATCCATGGTATAGTCCCAGCTTTCCTCATCCATTTCCAGAAAAGCCACCGTGTCGGCGACCCCGGCATTGTTAAGGATAATATCCACTAGCCCCAGATGTTTTTCCGCTTCATCATAAGCTGCGCGGATGCTGTCCATATTATTGACATCCAGTGTGACGGCAATAACTTCGCCGCCGGCATCGCTAATCTCCTGCACCAGATTGTCCAGTTTTTCTCGTCTGCGGGCGCCAACGACAACTTTGGCTCCGGCACTGGCCAGCACCTTGGCAAAATGATGGCCAAGTCCACTGGATGCTCCGGTAACCAGAGCGATTTTACCGTTTAGACTGAATAGATTTTGCATGGATTTATCCTTATGTACGTAGTGGTGGTGTCAGGTAGGGCAGGGTGAAGCCCGGTTTTTCCTGAGCTTCTTTGATTTCCATACGGGCAATATTGCGCAGATGCACTTCATCCGGCCCGTCAGCAAAACGCAATGCCCGGCCCCATGTCCAGATTTCTGCAAGCGGCGTATCCGGTGATATGCCCATGGCGCCAAAAACCTGCATGGCCCGATCGGCAATGATGGTCTGCATTTTTGGCACGATGGCCTTGATCATGGATATTTCCTTGCGCGCACCCTTGGCCCCGACCTTGTCAATCATATCAGCAGTTTTCAGAACCAGCAGCCGGGCCTGTTCAATTTCCATACGCGAGCGGGCGATCCATTCACTTACCGCACCATGCTGATGGAGATATTTACCAAATGACTTACGTTCCTGCGCCCGTTCCACCATCAAATCCAGAGCCAGTTCACACTGACCAATGGAGCGCATGCAATGGTGAATGCGTCCCGGCCCAAGTCGCGCCTGTGCCATCATAAAACCATCACCTTCACCGCCCAGAATATTGCTGAGCGGAACCCGCACGTCTTTAAATGTAATCTCGCAATGTCCGCCTTGCGAATGGTGGCTCATGACGGAGATATTACGTTCCACAGTAACCCCGGGGGTATTCATGGGAACAATGATCATACTTTGCTGACGGTGGCGGTCGGCACTATCCGGGTCGGTTTTGCCCATGAGGATCATTACTTTGCAGTTTGCGTGGGCAGCATTGGAGATAAACCATTTACGACCATTGATAATATAGTCTTGCGCCTCACGCTTGATGATGGTCTGAATATTGGTGGCGTCGGAAGAGGCAACATCAGGTTCGGTCATGGCAAATGCAGAACGGATGCGGCCTTCCAGTAGAGGTTCCAGCCATTGTATTTTCTGCTCTGGCGTGCCAAACATATGAAATATTTCCATATTGCCGGTATCGGGCGCACTGCAGTTAAAAACTTCTGATGCCCATTTTACCCGACCCATTATTTCCGCCAGTGGAGCATATTCCAGATTGGTCAGACGCGTGCCGGTCTCATCATCTGAGAGATGCGGCAGGAACAGATTCCACAGGCCTTCCGATTTAGCCAGTGCTTTCAGGTCTTCCATGAAAGATACCGGGGAAATCCCGGCCGAGACATCATCATGTTGTTGACGGATGCGGGGCACAATATGGTCGTCCATAAAACCGGATACTCTGCGAGAGAGTTCCTGCACTTTTGGGCTATGATTAAAATCCACGGGTATTCTCCTTTTAGCTAAAAGTGATGGCATCAAGCCGGTCATGTTGGTCAAGATGCGGGATGTTATTGAAACTGGACAGCTGCATTTTATCACGGCCAAGATAAATATGGGCGAAGCTGGCGTTTTTAATTTGCAGGTTCAGATCGATTATTTTCTCGGGCGCAAGATCGAGAATATGGCCCATAGCCATTGAAATGGCCCCGCCGGAACTGACCACAAGCATTCTTCCGTCAAAATTTTCGCGGATATGGCTTAGGGCATCATTAACCCGCACCGCAAATTCAGACCAGCTTTCCGGCAGGTTGCTGGTTAGTTTGTCTTGTGACCATAATTTCAGGGAAAGTTTCAGCCGTTGGTAAAAGATACGCCTGTCGCCTTCTCTGGAGGCTTCCGCCTCCTCTGGATACTGGTCCATATAGGCTTTATAGAGTGAGCTGAAATCATATTCATTAAGGCCGGGATGGACATTGTAATCAGTGCTTTTTCGTCTGAGAATTCCGTCCGCTGTTTGTCTATGGCGTAGCTGACTTCCTGTGAAAATATGGTCAAAGCTAATATGGCGCTCGGCAAAATATGTGCCGAGGTATTCCGATTGCATATGCCCCAAGTCGGATAGTCGATCATAATTGTCTGTATTAAATGATGCCTGTCCATGCCGGACCAGATATATTTCAGCCATTTCCGTTCTCTTTGGTTCGGGCAATAATAGCTTAAATCATATTATTTTTGAAATTTATTATATATATAGTATATTATTCATAAAACAAATAGTAAGAGAGCTTCCCCCATGCGGCTTAATCAGGTTGATTTGAATTTATTCATTGTTTTCGAGACCATTTATACGGAGCAGAATTTAACCCGTGCCGCCGAGATATTATGTCTGAGCCAGCCTGCGGTCAGTAACGCGCTCGCCCGTCTGCGCCGGACTTTTGACGACCCGCTTTTTATCCGTTCCAAAAGGGCTATGGTGCCGACGCCTGTGGCCGAAAATATTATTGGCCGGATCAGGGATGCCCTGCTTTTGATGAGCAGTAGCCTGAATGAAGGCGGCTTATTTGAGCCAGAAAAGTCTGACAAAACTTTCCGGATCAATATGTCTGATCTGATCGCGGCCATGATCCTGCCCCCGCTGGAAGAAACGGTTACGGGCAGTGCGCCGGGTATTAACCTTGAAAGTTATCATCTGCCCCGACAGGATCTGATCAGGGAACTGGCTACCGGAGCTGTGGATTTTGTTATTGATGTTCCCTTGTTGAACGACCCGCAACTGTGTCATTTGCCTTTGTTAAAGGAGCGATATGTCTGCATGTTACGCAAAGATCACCCGTTTGCAGGCAACAGACTGAGTTTGGAAGACTATCTGGGCTTTGATCATATTCATGTGTCCAGTCGCCGCAGTGGTCAGGGCCATGTGGATATTTCCCTGAATAATCTGGGTCATAAACGGCATATTCATTTGCGGCTTCAACATTATATGGTGGCACCTCTGGTGGCTTTGCGTTCTGATATGGCATTGACGACCCCTCTGGGACTGGTCAGGCAATATGAGGCCCGCATCATGGAACTGCCCTTTAATCTGGCGGATCTGGAATTGCATCTCTATTGGCATAAAAGCCGGGATGAGGATCAGGCCAATCGCTGGATGCGGGAAAAAATTATCGAAATTTCTCCAAGTTATCTGTAGAACTATGCCCTGAAATCACAAAGCTTTGATGTGTATGTGATCTTCATATCAAATAACATGGCCTTACAGAGTAATTCGAGGAGAAAGTCATGAAGATATTTGGGCAGGTTATTATATTCATTGTGATATTTTCTATTGGTAGTGCTGAGGCCTTGGCCGCTAATAGAACACCACGAGGTTGGAAGTATGAATGGCCGAACACAGATTTCAAAAAAACCAATATCGTCTATAAGGAAATTCTCGAGGGCGGGCCGTCTAAAGACGGTATCCCATCCATTGACAGACCTGTTTTCAAGGCGGTATGGGAAATAAAGGAGTTGGGTAAAATGGAGCCGGTTATCAGCCTGAATATCAAGGGTGATGTCCGGGCATATCCCATTCGTATTTTGATGTATCATGAAATTGTCAATGATACGGTCGGCGGGGTGCCAGTGACAATTACTTTTTGCCCTTTGTGTAATGCCGCACTTGTGTTTGAGCGTACGCTTGACGGTCGGGTGCTGGATTTTGGTACTACAGGAAAGTTGCGCCGATCTGATATGGTCATGTATGACCGCCAAAGTGAAAGCTGGTGGCAACAATTCACCGGCGAGGGCATTGTCGGCAAATATACCGGAAGAATGCTGAATACCATCCCTTCACGCATTGAATCATTTACCCTGTTCAAGGAACGCCATCCCAGAGGCAGAGTCTTGGTGCCCAACGGCAATAGTATGGGCCGCTATGGCAAGAATCCTTATGTGAAATATGATTCAAAGCGTTGGCCATTTCTATTCAAGGGGAAATATAAAGGCCCTATACCACCTCTGGCGCGGGTGGTGGCGGTAGGTGATGATGCCTGGCCACTATCACTGATCCAGAAGAAAACAACCATTGAGCATAATGGTCTGCAACTAAGCTGGCAGGCTGGGCAAAATTCAGCACTTGATACACGCAAGATCAAAAGCGGTAAGGATATTGGCAATGTTGTTGTGACCAGAAATGGTGAAGACGTGGTTTATCATATCCCGTTTGCTTTTGCTTTTATGGCTTTTAAACCCGAAGGAACTATCTATACTGACTGAATGATTTTGGAAAATATCATAGAGTTACGTCTGGTCTTTTTCTTTGCTGTGCTTGGTATCGTGGCAATATGGGAGGCCTTCGTTCCAAAGCGGGATAGACAAATCAGCCGGAATAGTCGCTGGACCCGTAATCTGTTCCTTGTTTTTATCAATAGCATCATTGTCAGGCTGCTTGTGCCATTTACCGCTGTTGGGGTGGCGCTCTATGGCGAACAGAATCAGATCGGGCTGCTGAATTATCTGTCGCTACCTTATCTGATTGCTGTGGGCTTATCTGTTTTGCTGCTGGATATGATCATTTACGGACAGCATTTGGTTTTTCATCATGTGCCGATACTTTGGCGTCTGCATAAAGTCCATCATATTGATCAGGAAATCGACGTTACCACTGGTTTGAGGTTTCATCCGGTTGAAATATTATTATCCACCCTGATTAAATGTGCCAGCGTTTTATTGCTCGGGGTTCCTGCTATCGCGGTAGTAATATTTGAAATTCTGCTGAACGGAACCGCCATGTTTAATCATGGCAATATCAATTTGCCGACAGTGATTGACAAGGGCCTGCGGCTAATCGTTGTGACGCCCGATATGCACCGGGTTCATCATTCAGTAATCCCCCATGAAACTAACAGCAATTTTGGTTTTAACCTGCCGTGGTGGGACAGGATTTTTGGCACTTATCAGGCGCAACCGGAAAAGGGGCATATTGATATGGATATTGGTCTGCCGGACTATAGAGATGATGCCAAAACAGGATTATGGACTTTGCTGGTTATCCCGTTTAAAAATAAAGACCTAAATGCCTGATGTGACCGGTTTTGATTGTAATATTAATTGGGCATTCGCGATAATGGTCAAATTCCAGACAATCAGTCCAAAAATAAGGAATTCCGGAATATATCTGCCGAGGCCAAGTATTCCAAAGACGGCAAATAAAAAGGCAAAGGCATCCCGTTTCAGAAAATAATTGCAAAAATTAAAAATCTTCAGCAAATGAGGTTTGTCTGTAAAGCGACCCCTCATGGTATTGGCAAGAACATCAAACCGGCCCCCTCCAGGTCCAAAATACAGCAATGCGGTCATCAGTAAAACCCCCAGAAGGGCCAATGCCACAATGTAAATACCCAATATTAAATATTCATCGCCATAGGTATTCCATAATGCATAACTCATGGCCCCCATGAATAAAATATTGGTGATCATATCAATGGTTGTATCAAGTTTTGCCCCCTTTAAACTGATCAGATATTTGGCTCGGGCAATTTCACCATCGATCCCGTCAGCGACAGAAGTCACATGGAATAAAACACATCCCCAGAGGATTCCCGGCTCCGCGCCGGTAATTAATACATAAGTCATCAGTGCCGCGAGAAACGCCGTAACTGCGGTGAAATATATGGGGTGGATTGGATAATCTGCAAAGAACTTGCTGAAAAAAGTTGATACCGGCCTGTTTAATGTTTTCGAGATAAATCCGTCGGTTTTCTTACTCAACCATTTAAACAATCTTGATCGAGCCTCACCAAGATTATCACTTTGTATTTTAAATATTTTAAACGGATCGCCCACAAATATTTCATCTGTTGCAGCGGGTTTCTGATCATGCTGGTTGAAACTGTTTACTGAATATATAGTCTCGCCACCTGACGGGTTTTTCATGATCTTGGCGCCTGAGGTGAGAAATTCTTCCAGCATTGTTGTGTGAAGTAAATATCCGTCTTCTATAGTAATAGTAGTTTCTGCATCGCTGATATTTACCTGCTCTGCGCTGGCAACATGCTCAATAGTCGAAGATTTTTCATTGGCATATTCAATGTAAGAAGGTTTACCCTCTTCTGATGATCTAATGACTATTATTCTTTTAATACTGCATGAAACGCAGCTTTTGATCAGCCGGTCACGGATGGTGATTGAGGATACCATATGATCTCCCCGCGAATTTGCCCTTATGACGGCAGTCGTCGGCATAACTGCGACAACTTCTCTGACAGCGTCCTTCATACTATGACTTCTGTAACCTTAATTTTTTCAAGAGAATAAACCTTTCTTCTTTTTGTGCAATGATAAAAAAGGCAAGAAAATAAACTAAAATCCCCCCGATAATTCCAAACACAAGTCCGGGCAAGGACTGTAATTCTACCAGGGAAGAAAGAGCCGTCAGATATCCGAAAAGGATGACTGAGATCAGTAGGGGTTTCAAAATTGTTGTCATAAAAGGGAAGATATTAAAAAAATGCTTTACCAGAATAAGCCGGATAAATTCAGTAATACTAAATGAAACAAGCAGACTGATTGCTGCCCCTAT
>JAJFIP010000350.1 GCA_021774875.1 Emcibacter sp. | reverse complement strand
ATCCCTTTAGCGGAAAGTTATAGTCAGGATTCGATGGATGAACTCCGGGGAGTTGCAGAAGCGGTGGACCTTCCTCTTTGGGAATTGATGCTTTTACAAATTCGGAATCAATTTACAGCCGACTCTGATGCAGGCTGCACGGCGTTAAGTTTGCCTGCCAACTCGGAACGGGGCATGATTGTGGCGCAGAACTGGGACAGTGATCCCGCCCTCGATCCATTCACGGTCGTACTGACGCGTCGGCCGATTGGTAAGCCTGCTTTGATGAACGTGACGCAAGCGGGCTTAATTGCTTATATCGGATTCAACGCTGCCGGTATTGGTGCCTGTGTGAATACACTGCCGGCGCCGAGCCAACCACTTGGGGTTCCACATTATTTCACCTTACGTGGGCTCTATGAAGCAAAATCACTTGATGAAGCAGCGAATGCGATCCAACGCGCTAATCGAGCAATTCCCGTGAACATCATGTTGGCGACTCCTGAAGGACCAGCCGATATTGAAGCATCAATTGAGAATGTTTATGTCTTGCGGCCTGATGATACAAGTTGGATTACACATACCAACCATTGCCTGCATTCGGAGCTCTGTGAATATAACGAACAGTTTCCAGAGTTGATCGAATCCCATCCTCGCAAGGCGCGCATTGACTCTCTATTAAACTCGAGTACCAATGGAATTCGCATCGATGAGATCAAGACCGCACTCTCTGATCATGAAGATCATCCGCGTTCTATTTGTCGGCATGTAAACGATGATAAAGATACAGGATTCTGGCAAACCGTATTTTCTGTCATCATTGAGCCGGAACAAAAACGAATGCACGTCTCGCGAGGAACACCTTGCAATTCGGCGTATGAGACGTATCAGCTATAGCGTGCTTGGTTGAGTCAATCACAAAGGTTTGTTTTCTTAATCCCGCCATTAGTCCTGGTTTTTCGAAAAAGTCTTGACAGGTTATAGGCAAGTTGTCTATAACTGGATTGTTCAAGATATTTCGGAGGCAATATGGCCAAGAAAAAAACTCTACATGTGACGGATACTGAATTCGCGGTGCTCCGCGTGTTGTGGCAACACGGTCAGGAAACAGCCCGTCGGATTACCGAAGAAGTGTATCCGAATTGTACGGCATCTGATTTCGCCACAGTCCATTCTATGCTCAAACGGTTGGAAGCGAAGGGGGCCGTCAAACGTGATCGAAGTACGCACCCTCATGGATTCGCCGCCGCGGTGACCGAATCAGATATCGCGGGGCTAAAACTAGCTGAATTGGCTGATCAGCTTGCGGATGGTTCGATGGCTCCCTTTATTCTGCATTTGATGGAGGCTCAAAAGCTGAGCCAGGAAGATGCCGATGCGATTCGCAAAATGCTCAAGAATTACAAACCCAAAGGGCAATAAGTCATGTTGCAAAACATATTAGAAGCTGGAATCAGCAATGTGGCTGTTGCCTCAGTCATGGCACTTCTTGTATTTGCGATTACGAGGGTCTGGAAGAATCCGCATGTGACGCACTTGTTGTGGTTGCTGGTGCTAATCAAGCTGGTGTCGCCGCCGCTTTGGCATATTTCCATTCCTGTCCCGCATTTCTCTGCCCATTTCTCAGTGGATGAAGGCACTACGACTCTGAAACATACTGAGAGTCAAACCAACATCTCCGAACCGGAATCGTTTGTATTAGAAGAAATAGAACCCTTGGGTACGAATCATGCAGAACCCGTTTTGAATGATGCTCTCTCCCATACAAATAACACAGCATTTGCAGAGCCAGGGTTTGAACTCATGGCAAGGAGTCAACCAAGTCCTTTGCCTGTGGGGCCAAGTGTTCTGCCTCAACAAGAAAGTCAGGAAAATCATCCTGTTTTTATACCAATCGTTCCTGATCAGACACCTTTGTGGTGGATGATTCCCGCGTTGGTTTGGCTGGCCGGTTCTTTCGTGTGGATCATAGTACTTAGTTTTCGAATCCTTCGCTTCCATCGACTCATACGTCAGACGTTGCCAGCTACATTTGAGCTAAAGTCCGTTGCCAAGTTAATTGCCACCAAGTTTTCGTTCCGCCGATTACCAGAGTTGCGTCTCACGGAAGCAGCGGTGAGCCCTATGGTCTGGCCGATTGCTTATCCGCCCATCGTTGTGTTACCAAAGCAATTAGTTGACGGGATGGATGATAATCAATTGGCTACGATCGTTGCCCACGAATTTGCCCATCTCAGGCGCGCTGATCACTGGGTTCGTTTTCTGGAAGTCGTCGTGATTTCACTTTATTGGTGGAATCCCATCGTCTTGTGGGTGTGCCAGAAATTGCGTGCTGCTGAAGAAGCGTGCTGTGATGCACTCGTCCTTCGTATGTATCCGGAACAGTTAGCAGATTACGGAGAAGCGTTACTACGTACCAATGAATTTATCATGTCAGGCCAAATCCCTTCGCCTGTGTTGGCAAGCGGATTTGGTCATTCCTGTTCTCTGAAACGGAGAGTTGAAATGATTTTGAAGAACGAATTCGGAAAGCCAGCATCGCCGGTTGTAAAAATAATGATTGTCGCGCTGGCACTTGGAGTCCTGCCGATGGCAGCCGAAGTTGCTTTGGGCCAAAAAGAAGTTACTCCTTCAGATTTGGATATTAACATCGCAGTCGAGGAGAACGAAGAAGTTCCAGGAGCAAAACGCGTTCGGGTTAAGGTCAAGCCTGTAAGTAATGAGGGGGAACTGGACAATAGCAATCTTCCGTTGCCCGAGTCTCAGTACCAGAAAAAATCTTCCCGTCCCACGAAAGTCAAATCGGAGGGCCAAGAAATTAAAGAGAAGGGAATCACCTTAGTAGTCGACCCTAAAAAAGCATGGGCCAAACAGCCTCGTCAGAGCAGTTCGAATTCGTTGGAGAAGCGCGTTGATCGAATGGAGTCGCTACTCAAGCAGTTACTTGCCGCGCAAACAAACAAAAACGTGGCATTTCAAAAC
>JAJFIP010000349.1 GCA_021774875.1 Emcibacter sp. | reverse complement strand
ATTTTCAGGGCAATCTCTACGGATACAGAACCGCTTTCGGAAAAAAATACATGATTGAGATCACCGGGCAACAGGTTTGCCAGACGTTTGGCCAATATGGCCGCCCCCTCATGGACCAACCCGCCCAGCATGACATGGGACATATTCCTGACCTGTGCGATAATTTTTTCCTGCATGGAAGTATTGTTATAGCCATGACAGGCCGTCCACCATGAGGCGATACCGTCAATCAACTTTCGCCCATCGGCAAGTTCGATGGTAACTCCATCGGTAGCCACTACCGGCAGCGCATCATCGGCAGTCTGCATCTGGGTATAGGGCAACCAGATATTGCCATAACCTTCCGTAAACCAGTCAGGTAAATCCTTATCCATCATTTGCCTTCTGGTGTGATTCCAAGTCGGGCAAACAGGTCCAGATCTGTATTTTGCGTGGGGTTTGTGGTGGTCAACAGTTTTTCACCGTAAAAAATACTATTGGCCCCGGCCATGAAACACAGGGCCTGCATTTCATCATTCATGGCTTCGCGACCCGCCGACAGACGTACGTAAGAGGCTGGCATCAGCAGACGCGCCACAGCAATGGTCCGAATGAAATCAAAGGGGTCCATCTGTTCTTCACCGTATAGGGGTGTGCCTTCCACCTGTACCAGCATATTGATCGGCACACTGCCCGGATGCTCTGGCAAGTTGGCCAGAGTCTGCAACATTCCGGCCCGGTCCGCCTTGCTTTCGCCCATGCCGACAATACCGCCGCTACAGACATTAATACCTGCACCGCGGACATTTTCCAATGTATCCAGTCGGTCCTGATAGCTACGGGTGGTGATGATTTCCTGATAATATTCCGGCGAGCTGTCCACATTATGATTATAATAATCAAGCCCGGCCTGCTTTAAGGTTGCGGCTTGTGCCCTGTCCAGCATGCCAAGGGTCATACAGGATTCCAGCCCCAAATTTGCGACACCCTTGATCATGTCACAGACCGCATCCATGTCCCGACCCTTAGGGCTACGCCATGCCGCCCCCATGCAATAGCGGGTGGCGCCATTGGCTTTGGCATTACGCGCCCCTTCCAGAACCTTTTCAACCGCCATCAATCGTTCTGCTTCCACATCAGTACTGTAGCGGGAGGACTGTGGACAGTATTTACAATCTTCAGGACAGCCGCCGGTTTTGATACTGCAGAGCTGGGAAAGTTGAATTTTGTTCGGGTCAAAATATTCTCGGTGAACCGTCTGCGCCTGATAAATCAGCTCCATCATGGGTAAATTATAAAAATCCAATATTTCCCGCTTGGTCCAATTATGACGGAATCCATCCGGATAGGCACTCTTTAAAGATAATTGTTCCGATGACACGGTGATATTCACTCCAAATTACCAAATTTTGCCTAAAATTAGTGGCTGCCGCCCCAGAGTCAAGTTTTTTGCTCTTTGATTGACATAATCGCCACGATACCATAATGCAGGGACAGCATAACATATTCTGGATAGATATATGAATTCGCTTGACAGTTTTGCAAGGAAAAAACTCAAACCCCTCATTGAACAGGGTCTAAAGCGTGATATTCTGGTCACGGAAAGACTGCAAACAGGACAAGTCATCCGGGACGGTCAGCAGCTGATTTCATTCTGCTGCAATGATTATCTGAACTTCACCCATCATCCTAAAGTCTGTCAGGCGGCAAAAAATGCCATTGATCAATATGGCGTCGGCAGCGGGGCATCACGGCTGATCACTGGCAATCATCCCCTGATACGCGCGCTGGAACAACGGCTGGCAAAAATAAAAGACAGCGAGGACGCCTGCATTTTCAGTTCAGGATATATGACTAATATTGGCATTATCCCCACCCTCATTGGGGCGCAGGATATTATTTTTATGGATGAGCTAAGTCATGCCTGTCTGCGTGCCGGCAGCAGTCTGACTGGGGCCACTGTTGTTACCTACCGCCATAACGATATGGACCATTTGTGTGAATTACTTAATCAGTTAAGAAAAAATCACCAAAATGCCCTTATCATTACCGACGGTGTATTCAGTATGGACGGCGACCTGGCACCTCTTGACCAATTAGCAGTTCTGGCCCGGACGAATGACTGCTGGCTAATGAGTGATGATGCTCATGGTCTTGGGGTGATTGGCAATGGCAAAGGCAGCCGATATATGTTTGACCCCCTGCCTGATATTCCGCTTCAGATGGGAACTTTATCAAAAGCCATTGGCAGTTTTGGTGGTTATATCTGCGCCAGCAAACCGGTGATCGAGCTGATCAAAACCCGGGCGCGAAGTCTGATTTATACCACGGCCCTGCCGCCAGCCAGCGTTGCAGCCGCCCTTGCCGCGCTGGACATCATAGAGAATGATCATGATTATTGCCGCCGCCCGCTGGAAAATGCAAAGACCTTCGCACAGCTTCTTGGGTTGCCAGAACCACACAGCCCAATCGTACCGATTATTATTGGGGACTCTGAAAGAACCATGAAATTTGCTGCAATACTGGCAGCACAAGGATTTCTGGTCACTGGAATCCGCCCTCCGACCGTAGCCAAAGGCACAGCACGTCTGCGTTTTACCTTTTCTGCACGACATCAGCAAGATAATATCATTGCCCTGACAGCAGCCCTTAAACAACACGGCATAGTATAATGACCAAAATTGTCTTTATCAGTGGCACCGGAACGGATATTGGTAAAACCTATGTCACATGTATGCTGCTGCGGCAATTACGGGATAATGACTATAAAGTCCGGGCCATAAAACCCGTCATCAGCGGCTTTGATGATCAAGCTATAGAACAGACTGATTCCGGGCTGCTGCTACAGGCAATGGGCATGGATCCCACCATAGAGAATACGGATAAAATATCTCCCTGGCGTTTTGCTGATCCTCTGCCGCCTCATCTGGTGGCAGAGCAAACTGGAGAAGCTCTTAATATTGATAAAATAATCAATTTTTGCCAGAAACAGGCAGTAGATGAGCTTGATTTTCTTTTGATTGAAGGCGCGGGCGGCATCATGACCCCCCTTAATTATAACTTTACCACCCTCGATTTAGTCAAAAGGCTAGAATGTCATTGCCTGCTGGTTACCGGGTCCAGTTTAGGAACATTAAGCCATACAATTTCAGCTATTACATGTATTAAACAATTTGACATTGCCCTGAATGGACTGATTATTTCCGAGTCGTTGGAAAATTACACAGATTTTGAACTGGTTTTTGACGACTTTAAAAAAATAATGCCAGATATTTCAATTAAAAAAATTAGCAGAAATGACCAATCCGAAGAAATTTCTTCGCTGGTGATTCAGGATGACTAACTGGGCATTATTTTCCGGTTCAAGCATTATTTTCCGCCTGTACAATATAGCTTAATAAGCAATTTTCCAGTCCTGCTCTATCTTTATATATCTGGCGTGACTTTTGCATGAATGAAATGTGAAGGAGCAAGTCATGAATCAGCAAAACATTAAAAACCCGAACGATTCCAACACGTCCAGCGATGCAGGTTCTTCTTTTCAGGAATTGGTTAAGGAAATGAAACTTCTAGGTATGGACCCAAAACCACTTTTAGAAATCGCCGCAACTGATATTTTTACACAGCATGGCACCATGGGAATGACATATGCAGAATTAATGCTGGATCAAATGATTGAAGAAAATAACCCAAATGGCATAGCTCTCTGGAAAGAACTCTATCACATTTTGAGCGATCTTATTTCGGCTCCAAAAATTACCCTGCACTAAATATCAGTTGTTTTTCAGAATAAAGCCCGTATTATAAACTCATAGGTTGCATTTCCACTCGAATCCCTTGAAAGGCCCTCCCAAGGCCTTTCATCTGCCTGACTGCCTCGGTGAAGTTTTTTAACTTCATCGGGGTTTTTTTTCAAACTTGTAAACTTATCGGTGAATTATGAGAAAATCAGCCTATTTCAGCCAGCCAGGGCATGACTTCAATCAGATAAAAACCCAGACTCTGTAACGAGCCGTTAAAAATGGCCAATCCCGTTACAATCAGCAATACGCCAATGACAATTTCCACCGTCCGCATATGCTTCCTCACCCGGTCAGATGCCCTCAAAAATCTGTTGATCGCTACTGACGCTATGATGAAAGGCACCCCAAGCCCCAGCGAATATACCGCCAGCAAAGCAACACCCTGAGAGAAATGCTCCTGAGTCGCCGCCAGGGTAAGAATGGTGGCAAGGATAGGCCCAATGCACGGCGTCCAGCCAAAGGCAAAGGCCAGACCAATAACATAAGCCCCCACCAGTCCTTTTTGCTCTGTGCTGGTCTGAAAACGGGCTTCTTTATATAAAAAAGATAACTTTATCACGCCCATGAAATGAACACCGAGAATCATGATCATGACCCCGGAAATTTTGGCAAATATTTCCTTATTCTCCTGCAAAACCCCTTGCACTGCGGAGGCCCCGGCACCCAAAGCTATAAAAACTGTTGAAAACCCCAGCACAAAAGCAACCGCTGGCCAGAACATAGCCCATTTGGCTAGTTTGTCGCCTTCGCGCACATCCTGATAACTATTGCCGGTGATAAAGCAGATATAGGCCGGCACCAGCGGCAGAACGCAGGGTGACAGAAAACTGAACATTCCGCTAATTGCGGCCAGTAAATATGATACTTCGATACTATCCATGATTTTCTTTTTAGTGACATTAATAAAAACCGCAAGATAATTTATATCACAAGGTCGTTATCCACTCATTTTTTTCGACAGAAAGCCCCCCAGCAATCCGGCGAACAGGGCAACAATAACTGCCATTATGCCGTAATAGGGCGGATATTCATGGGCAAATTGAAATATCAACCTTTCCAGACCTGTCTTGCCCACCTCCAACGGTGACTGCTCACTAAGAAGTATTTCGCCGTCCCGGATCAGATGCACATCAACCTGATATTCCCCCACAGGCATATTGGCCGGAAATTCCAGTATGGCTCGAAACAATATATCATCCAGCACGCTGATAGTGCCTTCCTGTTGGTTATAGAGCTTCCTGGCTTTCATATTACGGATGAAACCGGCCCGGAATTCTTTTTGTTCCTCCAGAGTTACCGGTTCAACAAATTCAATCTTGAGCTGTTCCATCCCTGCTTCAAGATTTTGCAACTGCTCGATGGGAAGAATCAGTTTAAGTGGTCTGGTTGACGTGACCGCATAATAGCCCTGAACATTCTTAAGCGTTCGATATTCCCTATTGACCCATATGGGCCCCACCAGTTCCTTGCGCCGGACAATCATGTCATTACGGCCACTCTGGACCACAACTATAATATCATAATCCATACCCTCTATGACAACGCCGTGCCCGCCATCAGCTTGGGGAATACCGCGTTCTATGGCACCGAATATCAGAAGTTGGGTGCCGGAAAATTCAGAGGTAATTTCGATGATATGACGGGACAGGTCCGTGACCATGCGTTCCGCCATGGCAATCTGGAAAATAGATAACCAGCAAAGGATGCCTATAATTACTTGTCTTATAATGCACTTCAATAGCTTTCTCCGACAGGCGAAATTGAATAAAGCTCAACCGGTTTTACCACAAGATCGACAGCCATCTTGGCACATACCACCAACACCAGAATAGCCAGTAGAATTCTCAGCTGTTCCCCCTTCAATTTAATTCCAACCCGCGCCCCGATCTGAGCACCAATCACAGCCCCGATCAGCAGAATCAGCGCCAATACCACATCAACCGTCTGGGTATTGACCGAATGCAGGAAGGTTACACTTGCCGTGACAAAAGTAATCTGGAACAGTGATGTGCCGATCACCACTTTGATGGGCATATTCAACAGATAGATCATGGCCGGAACCATGACAAAACCGCCGCCAACTCCCATGATTGCCGCCAATACGCCCACAAGCGCACCAATGGCTAAGGGTAATATGGCACTTACATACATTTTAGAAGCCCGGAATCTCATCTTGAACGGCAAAGCATCGACCCAGGTTCGAGGCCGTCGGCCTACCTTGGGTGCCTCCCCACGGCGATTGCGCAGAATACTGCGCACGCTTTCCACAAACATCATGCCACCAATACTGCCCAGAAACAGCACATAAGCCAGCGAGATCATCAGATCAACCTGGCCTGTTGCCTTCAAAATTGTGAGTATCATGGCACCAAAATAAGACCCGACCGCGCCACCGATAATCAGGACGCCACCCATTTTGTAATCAATTCCGCCCCGCCTACCGTGGGCCACTGCTCCTGAAACCGATGCCGCTGTGATCTGGTTAGCCTCCGTCGCCACGGCAACCGCAGGGGGGATACCGACAAAAATTAATAGTGGCGTCATCAGAAACCCACCGCCCACACCAAACATGCCAGACAAAAAGCCAACCCCGCCACCCATGGCGAGCAGCAAAAAAATATTAATCGAAATTTCAGCTATAGGCAGGTAAATCTGCATGATCGTTTTACTTCAGTCTTATTTTCCTCTGCAACTTATACCTTTTTTTACTCTAGCGTAAGACTTAAATAATCAGGTTTTTCTCAAACGGTCGTTTATTTTTGATTGACCTTTACGTAAAGGTCAACTATAATGCTTCAATCGATTCTAATAACTGTCTCCCCTGTATTGTATTGTTCTGTCAGATCGCAGTTTACCAGAAAGCCGGAATGAAATGACCGAGAAAACCTACAGTATTTCTGAACTTTCAGAAGAATTCAGCATAACGCCCCGGACTTTACGTTTTTATGAAGACCAAAAACTGATTGCCCCCACACGCCGAGGTCAGACAAGGGTATATTCCAAGAAAGACCGCGCCAGACTAGCCTGGATATTACGGGGTAAGCGGGTCGGTTTCACCATTTCAGATATGGGAAAATTGCTGGATCTCTATTATCTGGAGGGGGGCAAGGTCAAACAGCGGGAAGCTGGTCTGCAAGGCTGCCGCGAAAGAATCAAAACCCTTGAACGTCAGAAAAAAGATATTGATGAAACCCTGAAGGAACTCAGGGATATTATAGATATGTTTAAAAGCTGGGAGCCTTATCCTGGTCAGGATAACATAAAAATATAGCGTCAAAGTTAACATCAGGAGACATAACCCATGCCAACGTATTCCGCCCCTGTAAAGGACATCAAATTTCTTTTGCATGATTTTTTTAATCTGCACCAATATAACAATATTCCCACTTTTGCAGAAGCAACGCCAGACCTGCTGGATGCCATTCTGGATGAGGCCGCAAAAGTTGCTGAAAATGTCCTGCAGCCGATGAATCTTTCTGCAGACGGGCAGGGATGCAAGCTCGAGGGCGGCAAGGTTATTACTCCCGACGGGTTCAAGGAAGCCTACAATCAGCATCTTGAAGCTGGCTGGCAGGGCATGACCGGTGATGTAAATTACGGGGGACAGGGGTTGCCGCAAACGCTGGGCTTAATTCTCAATGAATTTATGGTTTCTGCCAACTGGGGCTTTGCCATGTATCCGGGTCTGACCAAAGGGGCCACTGAGGCCATCAGTGCCTGGGGTACGGATGAACAGAAAGAATTATACCTGCCGAAAATGTACTCGGCTGAGTGGTCTGGCACCATGAATTTGACCGAGCCCCACTGCGGAACCGACCTGGGACTACTGCGTACCAAGGCCGAGCCACAGAAAGACGGTAGCTACAAGATTACCGGCACCAAGATTTTTATTTCCGCCGGTGACCATGACCTGACGGAAAATATCATTCATCTGGTGTTGGCCCGTATCCCCGGCAGTCCGGAAGGCATCCGGGGCGTCAGCCTGTTTATCGTTCCCCGCAATAGCATTAATGAAGATGGTAGCTCAGGAGAAAACAACGGTGTCTCCTGCGGCGCGCTGGAAGAAAAGATGGGTATTCATTCCAACTCGACCTGTGTCTTGAATTATGACGAGGCCACAGGCTATCTTCTGGGCGAGAAAGATAAGGGTATGAAAGCCATGTTCACCATGATGAATGAAGCCCGACTTGGTGTCGCCATTCAGGGACTGGCCATTGCCGAGGTTGCCAATCAGAATGCCGTAGCCTATGCCAATGACCGGGTTCAGGGCCGCGCCCTGACCGGGGCGAAAAACCCGGACGACAAGGCTGATCCGATCATGGTTCATCCCGATGTCAGACGGATGCTGATGACCAACCGGGCCTTCATCGAAGGCAGCCGCGCCATGTCAATCTGGGCCGGTATTAAGGTGGACACTGCCCGCGAACACCCTGATGAAGCCGAACGTGACAAAGCCGAAGAGCTTCTGGCCCTGATCACCCCGGTACTGAAATCCTATATGTCAGATCAGGGGGTTGAAGCCGCCAGCCGTGCGCTGCAATGTTTTGGTGGTCACGGTTATATCCGCGACTGGGGCATGGAACAATTCCTCCGCGACAGCCGTATCGCCCCCATTTATGAAGGCACCAATGGTATTCAAGCCATGGACCTGATCGGCCGCAAACTGCCCGCCAAAGGCGGCGCGGCAATCCGGGCATATTTTGATATGATCCAGACATTCATTGATGACAACAAAACTAATGACAGTCTGGCCAATTATATTCCACTGCTGGAAAAAGCCCTTGGCCGCCTGCAGGCCGCGAGCATGTGGCTGATGCAGCACGGCATGGAAGACCCCAATAATGCCGGATCAGGCGCCCATTATTACCTCAATCTTATGGCACTGGTGACCATGGCCTATTTCTGGGCCGATATGGCAAAAAAAGCTGGTGAAATGCTGGCCGCTGGCGAAGGCGACAAGACATTTCTGGAAAATAAACTAATCACAGCAGACTTCTTCTTTAGTCATATGCTGCCCGAAACATCCTCTCTTAAAGTTAAAATCGAAGCCGGTGCGATGAGTGTAATGGCACTGGACGCCCAATCATTCTAAAAGGAAAAGATAATATGACTGATGCTTATATTTATGATTATGTCAAAACCCCGCGTGGCCGGGGCAAGGCTAATGGTAGTCTCCATGAGATAACCCCTATTGATCTGTTGACGCAGGTGCTTAAAGCCCTGAAAGACCGGAGTGATTTTGACCCGAAACTTGTGGATGATATTATCACTGGAACCGTATCGCCGGTTGCCGAACAGGGATCAGTAATTCCGCGCTTTGCCGGAATCATGGCGGGCTATGGTCACCATGTGCCGGGTGTGCAACTGGACCGTTTCTGCTCATCCGGTCTGGTAGCGACCAATTATGCCGCCGCGCGGGTCATGGCCGGACAGGCCGACCTGATCATCGGCAGCGGCGTTGAGGCCATGTCACGGGTTCCCATGGGGTCAGACGGTGGTGCCTGGGCGGTTGACCCGCAAACCTCAGCTAAAATAGGCTTTGCCCCCCAGGGTATTGGTGCTGACCTTATGGGTAATCTATACGGTTTCACCCGCGAGGACTGCGATGCATTTGCCATCCAGAGCCAGCAGCGAGCCAAGGTGGCCTGGGACAAGGGATATTTTGATAAATCCCTGGTGCCCATTAAAGACAAGTTGGGGCTAACCGTGCTTGACCATGATGAACATATGCGGCCCGAAGCCACTATGGAGGCTTTGGCCGGACTTAAGCCATCATTCGCCGATATGGGTGAATTTGGTTTTGACAGTATCGCCCTGCAAAGATACCCCCATGTGGAGAAGGTCACCCATATTCACCATGCCGGCAATGCCAGTGGCATTGTCGATGGCAGTGCCGGGATATTGATCGGCACCAGGGAAATGGGCGAAACTCTAGGTCTTAAGCCGCGGGCGAAATTCATCGGTTTTGCTGATATTGGCTCCGAACCGGTTGTCATGCTGGACGGTCCCGGCAGGTCAGCCAACAAAGCCTTGAGCCGGGCCGGCATGACCACTGATGATATTGATCTGTGGGAAATCAACGAAGCCTTTGCTGCCGTTTCCTTGCGGTTTATGCAGGAACTGGATCTTGATGATTCCAATGTCAATGTCAATGGTGGCTCCATCGCCATGGGCCATCCCCTTGGTGCCACTGGCGTCATGATATTGGGCACGGCTCTGGAAGAATTGGAACGTACCGGTAAATCAACAGCCCTTGCCTCACTCTGTGTTGGCGGCGGCATGGCCACAGCAACCATTATTGAGCGTGTATAAAGGAACTATAAAAATGACTGAAATAATTAAATATGAGCTCGATGAGGATGGCATTGCACTGCTGACAATCGATCTTCCGGGCAAATCCATGAATATCATTTCTGCCCAGTTGCTGGACGAGATGGAAAGTCTGGTCAATAAAATTGCCGAAGATGATGCCATAAAAGGTGCAGTGATCACATCTGGCAAGGTTGGATCATTTGTCGCTGGAGCCGATCTTGATATGCTGCTCAGCTGGACAAGTCTGGTAGCAACAAGTTCCGCAGAAGATATCTACACCAGAGCCTTTAGGATGAATGGCATTTTGCGTGAGATGGAAACCTGCGGCAAACCAATTGCGGCAGCCATTAATGGTCTTGCCCTTGGTGGCGGCCTGGAAATCTGTCTGGCCTGTCATTATCGGGTAGTTGCGGATAATCCAAAAATTACGCTTGGCTTTCCGGAAGTTCTGGTAGGACTGTTACCCGGTGCCGGCGGCACCCAACGTCTGCCGCGTTTGATGGGGGTTCAACCCGCCCTGCCTTTCTTGTTACAGGGCAAGAACATGAACCCGAAAAATGCCCTGGCCAACAATGTAATTCATGAAATAGCCCCCTTGGAAGATATTGTCGCTAAAGCCAAAGCCTGGATTTTGGGTGGTGGCAAAGCGGTACAGCCCTGGGATGAAAAACGCTATAAGGTTCCCGGCGGCCAAGGGGCCTTTAACCCCGGTATTTCCCAAACATTCATGGGGGCTCAGGCCATGGTCCAGAAAGAAACCAAAGGCAATTATCCGGCTGCTGTCGCGATCCTCGCCTGTGTTTATGAAGGTCATCAACTGCCCATAGATGCTGCCATCCGCATTGAAAGCAAATATTTTGCTACCCTGATGATGGGGGATGTGGCGCCCAATATGATCCGTACCCTGTTTGTAAACAAGCAAGCTGCTGAGAAAGGCGCCCGTCGCCCCAAAGATGTGCCGCCCATGAAAACCAAAAAACTTGGTATGCTGGGCGCTGGCATGATGGGGGCGGGCATTGCCTTTGTCTCTGCCATGGCCGGAATTGAAGTCATCCTGCTGGATAGAGAAATGCAATATGCAGAAAAGGGCAAAGCCTATTCTGAAGGCTTGTTGGCCAAGCGGGTCAAACGCAAGAAAATGGCCCAGGAAAAAGCTGATGGCATCCTGTCGCTGATCAAACCAACCACCGACTATGCCGACCTTGAGGGCTGCGACCTGATCATTGAAGCGGTGCTGGAAGATGTCAACGTAAAAGCCGATGTCACGGCCAAGGTGGAAGCTGTAGTTAGCAAAGACTGTATTTACGGCTCCAACACATCGACCCTGCCGATAACGGGCCTCGCCAAAGCTTCCCGTGATCCGAGCCAGTTTATCGGCATACATTTCTTCTCGCCTGTGGATAAAATGCCGCTGGTGGAAATTATACTGGGGGAAAAAACCGGCGATCTGGCATTGGCCAAGGCCCTTGATTATGTCAAACAGATCAGGAAAACCCCGATCGTGGTCAATGACAGCCGCGGTTTTTATACCAGCCGTTGTTTTGGCACCTATGTCATGGAAGCGGTCAATATGCTGGCCGAAGGCATTTCGCCTGCGCTGATTGAAAATTGCGGTGTCTTTAGCGGCATGGCCGTTGGGCCATTCGCGGTCGGGGATGAGGTCAGCATTGAACTGAGCTATCATGTGGGACAGGCGACCAAAAAAGCGCTTGGCGATGCTCATATCCCACAACCTTCCGAAGCGGCCATAGAAAAAATGTATCTGGAGCTGGATCGCAAGGGTAAGAAAAACGGCCACGGCTGGTACGAATACCCCGAAGGCGGCACCAAACATCTCTGGACTGGGCTAGCTGAACATTTCCCGCTGGCGGAAAATCAGCCAACCGCCGAAGAGGTCACCAACCGCTTGCTCTATCGTCAGGCAATCGAGGTTATTCGCTGCTATGAAGAAAATGTTCTTACTACACCGGAAGATGCGGACATTGGTGCCATATTCGGCTGGGGTTTTGCCCCCTGGACCGGCGGACCGTTGAGCATGGTTGACACCATCGGTGTAGCAGAATTTGCCACCGCCTGTGACAGTCTTGCCCAGAAATACGGTGCCGGATTTGCCGTGCCCAATATCCTGCGCGACAAGGCGGCAAAGGGTGAAAAATTTTATAGCTGAATAATTTAAGTTATCGCGTTATTCTATGGGCCAGCAGGTAAACTTGCTGGCCTTTTTTATGACATTGGGAATTTATCATGGCTATCAAAATATTATCTTCCATAATTGGCATCTATCTCCTGACCATAGGGGTTGCAACAGCCGACTGGACATTAGATATGGAAAATTCCAGTCTTTCCTATGGATCAATCAAAAAAAACACTATTGGCGAAAGCAACCACTTCCAGAATTTGGACGGCCAGATCACAGACAAAGGAGAGATCACACTGTTGATTGACCTCGGCAGCGTGGAAACCTGGGTTGATATTCGCAATGCCCGCATGAAAGAATTTTTCTTCCAGACGGGTGAATTTCCCGTGGCCAGATTGCAGGGCCAGGTTGACATGGATAAATTCAATGAGCTGAAGGTTGGCGGACAGCTGTCTGCTGATCTGGCCCTGGACTTTGATCTGCATGGGCAGGAGCAGACCATTGAGGCTGAACTTGTCATCCTGAGACTGACGGCAGACACCGTTGTCGTGATCCCCAATGATATTATTTTCCTTGATGTGGAAAAGTTTGATTTACTTCCCGGCCTTAAAAAACTACAAGAACTTGCAAAGTTATCTTCGATCAGCAGCACTGTACCCATAACCTTTCATTTGACGTTCAACCGAGTATTCTAATTTTAAAGAGAAAATTATGACTTCTACCATAAAAACGACCGCAGCAGCGGCTGTTATATCCTTTTTATTATCCTTTTTCTCCCATGTTCAAGCTCAAATATCACCGGATATTGTAAAATTACTGATTGTGGCCTCGGAAAAGGATGGCGGCTCCAGCCTTGATCTGGTCGCAGAACTTGCCATTGCTGCCGACCCCGCCGCGATAAAAGATATTCAGGCCTATGTGGCAGAGCTAAAACAAAATGCAGTTGAGAAAATCGCCGAACCCACACCCGGCTATTTCAGCTTGCAGGGCTGGGAAGGGGAAGTGGAACTAAATTTTCTGCGCTCTTCCGGCAATACCAGTCAGGAATCACTTGGGCTAGCGGGAAAATTACACCGGGATGCGGGTCAGTTCCATCACACTATTGATGGTTTCTTTGACCTTAATAAAAACGATGGCGCGAAAGATAAACAAAGATGGGGGCTTGGCTATAAGCTGGATTATGATTTCTCGGACAAAATATATCTTACCAGTTTCATCGGGTATGAGAATGACCAGTTCGGGGCCTTTCGGGAACGGGTCACCACATCGCTCGGTATTGGTTATCCAATAATCCACAATGACAGCTATAGCTGGAAAGTTGAGGGTGGCCCAAGTGTCCTGTTCACCAAAGATCTGCCCGGAGAAGGTTTCAACACCAGCTTTAATGCCTTTGCCAGCAGTATCTTCGACTGGACCATCAATGAGCGCAGCGATCTGGGCAATGTCACCATATTTTATTACGGTGATAAAAATGTCATTGAAAGCAAAACCGACCTGACCGTGAGAATCAACGGATCACTCAGCAGCAAATTCTCATATGACATCAAATATGATCAGGACGCCCCATTGGACCGCAATAAAACCGACACGGTGGCCCGTGCCGGATTGCAGTATGACTTTTGAAAGACGGGCTTATTTTATTGATTACGTTCCCGGTCCAACTGCCATAATCGATCAAAATTACTGCCAGAAGATAAATGCAATATGGCCGCGTCAAGCCAGCCTTTGCCTAACCATTCTTTCAGAATTTCCCCATCTATTTCATCAAATTTAGGGCGGTTTATGGCTTTGAAACCATTAACACTTGCCTTGACCTCTTCGCCAATTTTAAATGAAACCTGCTGATCCTCTAACAAACCCAATTTTTCCAAAGCACGGCCAAAATCACCGGTCAATTCCAACTGGCGTTGATAATGACGGGTAAATTCAACAATATTACTTAGAGTTTCAGTTGGTTTCCCATCTTCAAATAAAGCTTCGTCGCCATCGTTTGATAAAAAACTGGATGTGTCATCTATACAAACTATCGGACCGGAATCTTCATCTCTTTGGGCGATAAAGAAAGGATAACGCCTGATATAGGACGGAATATATGTATTGGGTAACCAATGATAATCTTTATCCACATAGAGGTTTTCACCCGACCTGATTCCTAAAACCGCTAGCATAGTGCCCGTATTATCACCGGCAAATATGATCGGGAAAAATTTTGCCGCCAAGGTTAATTCATGCATGGCTATGGGGACTGCATTGGCCTTCACAGCATATTTAAAATTCTGATTACGCTTCATTTTAAGATTTTTATGCTCATCCTGTAGCAATGGCGTAATATTTTCATATAAAACCGGCATTTGGACGGTCTTTTGTACTTTTTCATTATCTTTCTTAGTCATGGTTTTCCTTATTCTTTCTTGGTAATCACATACATGCCCTGGGTCGCCAAAAGATTTGCCAGACGCAAAGCAAGAAATGGCATCCGGTATCCCCTGGCATTTATGGCCATTGATTGCTCAATATGAATATCTGACTGCTGACACAGCTTGACAAAATCCCGGATGGTACAAAAATGGATATTGGGCGTGGAATACCACGGATAATCCAATGTGCTGTTTACCGGCATCGTACCCAGCAGGCCCAGATTGAGCCTGACCTTCCAATGACCAAAATTAGGAAAGGACACAACGGCTTTGCGCCCGACGCGCAACAGCTGTTCCAGCATCCGGTCGGGACTTTTCATAGCCTGCAGGGTCTGGCTCAGAATCACATAGTCAAAAGACTGGTCAGGATAAAAATCAATATCCTCTTCCGCATTACCCTGAATGACCGAAAGCCCCTTGGCAATAGATTGATTGACGCCTTCCGGGCTAAGTTCAATGCCGCGCCCGTCCACTTGTTTTTCCCTGACCAGGTAATCCAGCAGGCTGCCATCGCTGCAGCCCACATCCAATACGGTTGAACCCGGCTCAATGATACGTGCTATCTCCAGCAGATCCACCCGGATGTCAGAGGCTCTTAATTCTTGTGCATTCATGGTAAAGCCCCTCCCATCGCTTCCGATTCTGACCCAAGAAAGCCCCGCACAACATCGTTCAGATCATCCCCTTCGAGCAGAAAACTGTCGTGGCCCTTATCGGCATCAATGTCGGCAAAACTGACCCGTGCCCCCACTGCATTCAGAGAGCGCACGATATGACGGCTCTCGACCGTGGGATAAAGCCAGTCCGAGGTGAAGGATACGATACAGAAACGGGTTTTTGTGCCCTGAAACGCTTTTGCCAGCACCCCGTCATGATCTGCACTCAGGTCATAATAATCCATAGCCCTGGTAATATAAAGATAACTATTGGCATCAAAACGATCGACAAAAGAGATACCCTGATGGCGCAGATAACTTTCAATCTGAAAATCCGCATCAAAGCCAAAGGCAAGCTT
The DNA here is from genome assembly GCA_021774875.1 of Emcibacter sp. Lineage (GTDB taxonomy): Bacteria > Pseudomonadota > Alphaproteobacteria > Sphingomonadales > Emcibacteraceae > Paremcibacter. Next base: position 1,347 of record JAJFIP010000349.1, on the reverse strand, counting down.
TTCCCGGTCCTGAAGATTGCGCCCGAAACGGCTGGTCAGCCCGCTTTCTGACATATAAGTGATATGAGCTGCCATGCGGGCCACAGCAAGCCCCGCATGGGGTCGCGTTTCCTGATCAAGATAGCGTCCATGATTCCAGTTGGCATCCGCCATGATTGCCTGACGCCCCACTTCATGAAAAGCAATATTCTGGGCCGAATGCCGCCATGTGGTTGCGATGGCAATGGCCGTTCTCACCCGATCGGGGAAATCAGCTGCCCATTGTAAGACCTGCATACCGCCCATAGAGCCGCCAATGACCGAAAACAGTCGCTCAATACCCAGATAATCCAGCAGCATGGCCTGGGCGCGAACCATATCACCAACGGTTATCACCGGAAAATCAAGCCCGTAAGGCTTGCCAGTTTCGGGGTTAATTGACGATGGTCCGGTAGTGCCCGCACAAGAGCCAAGTACATTGATGGCAAGCACATAATAGTGGTCCGTATCCACAGGCCTGCCGGGTCCGATCATATTTTCCCACCAGCCGCGCTTGCCCGTGATCGGATTAATGCCGCGCACATAATGATCGCCGGTCAGAGCGTGACAGACCAGCACCACATTGCTCTTGTCATAGTTCAATTTTCCCCAGCATTTATAGGCCGCATCAAATGGCCCAAGCTCTTCCCCGGAATCAAGCCGCAACGGATTATCCTGCCCTAAAGTCACCACTTCGGCAAAGCTGTCTTCTTCTGTTTCTGCACTCTTTTCCTGATCCATAAAAAACAACATAATCATTATCTGACAAAAGAACAGTTGAAATTTACCTCAGATGAATATAATGCGGGTGGAGAAGTAAACAGGATAAATCAGGAAAATACCATGACTGGACCGGAACCGCGTCCGTGGATAAAACAGCTTGACGTCTATGTGGGCGGCAAATCCCATGTTGATGGGGGCAGGGAAGCAGTTAAACTTTCTTCCAATGAAAGCGCGTTGGGATCAAGCCCGAAGGCGCAGGATGCCTACCTCGCCGAAGCTGGAAATCTGCATCGCTATCCAGATGCGTCTTACCATGACCTGAGAGCAGCATTAGCAGAAAAATACAACATCGAGGCCGCTCAGATCATTTGTGGCATCGGTTCTGACGAAATCCTGAAACTCGCCTGCCGGGCCTATCTCGCGCCGGGAGATGAAGTGATCTTCAGCAAACATAGTTTTATGATGTATCCTATTGCGACCACAAGCTTTGGCGGCGTGCCAGTAGAAGTGGACGATAGTGACTATACCACCAATGTGGATAATATCCTTGCTGCCATAACTGAAAAGACCCGGATTATATTTCTGGCCAACCCCAACAACCCCACG
>JAJFIP010000348.1 GCA_021774875.1 Emcibacter sp. | reverse complement strand
CAATGATCAGGCCATTAAGCTTTTACAGTTCGCTGTATAGGACAAAAATTCCTCCTGCAAACTTTGGGGCGGCTATTACAGTCGCCCTCTTTTTTTAATAATTTATTTGATAAGGTAATAATATGGCTAAACAAACCGCAGGGGACATTCCTGGCGAAGTTGATAAAAAGCGAGATATGATTATGAGTCTCGCCAGCCGAAGTGTAGGCACTTTGGAAACATTGACCAAAGAAGTTGAAGATTTTGCCGCCTGGATGTTTTCTGAAAATGGTAATCTGACGGATGCAGAAGATATTGCAAAGATTGTTGGACGATTTGAGGAAAAAAGAGTCCTTCTTCAAACTCATATGGACAGGCTTAACACAGTTGCCCAGCTTCAGGGAACGACAGATACAGAAACGGCAAGTAATGTAGCGGCCTTTATTTTTGCTACTGACTACAATCATGCAGCTTACTCTGCTCAATTTGATGTAAAATAAAGGTATCCTTAAATGGCAACTATTGTCACACGATACCTGAATACAGCTTCGACTACTGGAGGTGACGGCACAACTAATGCCACTACCGGGGCCAACCGCGCCTATGCTAATTTCGGGGATTGGCAAACTGCGGAAGTCAAGAACCTTGTAACTGCCAATGAAATCCATAAGCTGATATGTTCAGGCGGTAATGTTTCTGAAAATATTGATATTACTGGCTGGACAACTGATATTGACAGATTTGTCTGGGTTACAGTCGAAGCAGCCAGTCGTCACGGGGGAACCCCCGGCTCGGGTTTCAGGATTACCGCTTCTGCAAACTGGTCATCAGCATTTTTTGTAAGTCAAGATTATACAATCGTTGAATGGCTTGAGGGAATAAGTACACAAGCAAATTCTTCTGCCGGCATTCAACTCGCCGGACTGGATTGTTTAGCTGTAGGGTGTATAGGCTCTGCTACGGGAAATCTGGGAGGCATAAGACTAGCCGGGTCAGCAACAGGGGACACTAATATCGCCGTTTCCTGTTTATCTCTCAATTCTGATGGAGCCGATGGCTTTCATTCCAGTAACTGGAATCATTCAAAAGCCTATAATTGTACGTCCGTAAACAGTGGTGACGCAGGTTTTGAAAAAGTTAGTACGGGTCAAGAGTTAGTAACAATCAACTGTGCGGCTTATGGCAATACAGGGGCTGATTTTGTTTCTGGCGGGGCTTGGGGAGCAGGTACAAGTAACAACGCATCGGAAGATTTAACCGCACCGGGAACAAGTCCCACGACCGGATTAGTGTCAGGTGATTTCACCAATACAGCCACAGATGATTATTCCATAGCAGGAACAGGCTCAAAGCTGTATGCCGGTGGTGTCAGCATCGAAACTGAATTAGTAGCGCTTGACAGGACTCAATATACGGTGCCGCGTGAAGATATAGCCGGAAATGATTTTGAAGCCACAATGGATATTGGGGCTTATGTATTTGTTGCAGCAGGAACAACGCTCACGATACAGAGCGCAAACCATGGCGTAATATCTGATGCCATAACACTCACTCAATCCCATGCATTAGGCATTAACGATGGACCCCATACACATGGGGCAAACAATCCGACCCTGTCACAAGGTCAAATCCTTACAATTGGAGCGAGCAATCACGCGCTGAGTAGCGATAGCCTGTCATTGGCACAGGCTCATGAAATAACAACAAATGTGGCTAATAATGCCGTTACCAGTGCAGATGTCATTCTGGCACAACTACAGTCATTGGTTATCCAGAATTCTACCCACGGCATAAGCAGTGATCAGGCAGGACTATTTGATCCCACATCCTTCCCGCCAAACCCGGACAGAACTCATAAAGCAGATCGAACAGACCGGACATCATCACCGGAAAATGGGAATAGAACAATACAACCAACCTATAATCGAACATTAAGGATTTAATCATGGGAAAGAAAGTAGACGACAGTGTACTTGATGCGGCACTGAATGAAATAAAGAATAAATGCAATCTTATGACGGCCTGTGCGGGGGAGCCAGCAAATTTCACCGCAGCAAATGTGGGTGGAGCAAATTTTTTGGCTGACGTTGCCATGATTGGCACAGACTTCACAGTTTCAAACGGCGATGTTAATGGCCGTAAGGTTGCCATCGCCAGCAAAGCTGGCATTACTGTGGATAACACAGGAACAGCAGATCATGTGGCACTGCTTGATACGGTTGGTAGCGTCCTGCTTTACGTAACCACCAGCACGGCCCTTGGTCTGACTTCTGGAAGCTCGCTCACGTTAGGGGCCTGGGATGTTGAAATAGCGGACCCAAGCGTATGACCGAACAATTCCTGAAAGATCCGGATGCGATCCTTGATTATGTCATAGACTGGTCAGTGAGTTATCTTTTGAGTGGGGAACAGATTACCGCCAGCAGCTGGTTTATCCTGCCTCAGGGGGCGGCAAATGATTTGGCCATTGACACAACTCCGCCACCAGTATCCGGTGTGACCACAGTTTTTGTCAGTGGTGGTATCGCTGGAAAAATATACCAGCTGACCAATCGGATTACTACAGATCAGGGCCGGACCGATGAGAGATCCATAACCATCAGAGTGGAAGAAAAATGAAAACACAGCTTATCTCAATGGCTACACAGCTGCCGGTATTATTATCCGAAGCACGGGATTTTCTGAAAATTTCCCATACGGATGAGGACGCCATGATCACAACCTATATTCGTGCAGCCACAAGGGCTTGTGAAGGTTTTACCGGGCGGAAACTGATAAAGCAGCAGTGGCAATTAACACTTAATGATTGGGGTGATGGTGTGATTCAAATTCCTCTGTCTCCCCTTCTTTCTGTGGATAAGATCGAATATTGGAACGAAGGCGTTTTTGTGGAAATAGCCTCATCTAGTTTTCTGTTGGATAATGTGTCTTATCAGGCAAGAATATTGCCCCAGACAGGCTATCAATGGCCGGAGCCAACAAGTGATGTGGCGGGGATCAGAATTGCCGTCAGCGCAGGATTCGGAGAAAGCCAGAATGACGTGCCCCAAGATATTCGTCTGGGGCTACTTCAATGGGTTGCAGCAGTCTATGACGCGCAAGAATTAACCGGAAATCAGGCTGTTCATCTGGCAGAAAACCTATGGCATCCCTATCGGCGGCTGGCCCTGTGATGACCAGAAATATGCATCATAAAATCACTTGCCAGGCACAAGTCCTTACCCCATTTTCTGCCGGAGAACAACAGGAAAGCTGGCAGGATATTGCTGTGGTCTGGGCAGAGATTATTGTCAAATCCGCCGATTTAACCACATCCGCTCGCCAAAGCCATATTGCGGCCATCTACAGGGTTCGTGTCCGCTATCAGGACAAACTGCTCACCACCCGTAATATACTGTGGCGGGAGCAGGCCTATCGGGTTACACGCCTGCTCAACTCCGATAACCACAAACGCATACTGGAATTCGAGATGGTGGAGGATCATCCCTGATGGCTGTTCCTGACTTATCGCAGCTGATGACCAGCTATGAAGCAAAACTGGCGCGGATGATAGAGGAACTGGCACAACAGATGGTTATCAGTGCCAGATCGCGTGTATTTCGAAACCTGAAAACCCCCAAAGGCAACAGTCCGCTGGCGGAGTCCATTCGCATGAAAAAATACCCGGACGGGGGAATGATGGTATTTACCGACAAGCCTTATGCCCGTTTTGTGGAATTTGGCACTATTAAGCAGCCCGCACGGCCTTTTCTGACCCCGGCGGCTGAAGAGGTCAAAGTGACTTTTTCTATTTTTTCTGAAAGATAATCAATATGACATTTCTTGGTTCACAAAGTCTGTGGCAGGCGATCACTGACAAGCTTATCGGCGACAGCATTTTGATGGGGCAGATTTCCGGCATCTATGATCCGGCCCCGGAAGGACAGACCCTGCCCTACCTTACCATAGGAGAAGGAATTATGCGGGACTGGTCGGCAAAGGATTTTACCGGACAGGAGCATCTTATAGACATTCATATCTGGTCAGGAAACCGGGGTGCTGGACAAATCAGGTCGCTGGCAGATCTGGTGGCAAATTTGCTCACCGGGCAGAATTTAGTCTTAACCGGACACCAATTGGTTGAACTGAAATTTATTTTCTTGGAAAATTTTTTTGATGGCGATGGTGAGGTGCGTCACGGCATTTTACGGTTTCGTGCCAGAACCATTCAAACAGTATAGATAAAGGAGAACAGACTTATGGCGGCAGAAAAAGGACGGGCCTTTTTACTGAAAATTGGCGACGGGGGTTCCCCTGAGACATTTGACGTGGTGGGCGGCATGCGCTCCACATCACTCAGAATTAATAACGAGATGGTTGATGTGACCAACAAGACATCTGGCGGCTGGCGAGAAATATTATCCGGCGCCGGTCTGCGGAAAATATCCCTCAGCGGGAGCGGAATTTTTACCGATAGCGCAAGTGAAACCTCATTGCAGGCCAAAGCATTAGCAAGCAGCGTGGATAATTACCAAGTCGTTTTTGAAAGCGGGGCTAAATTTTCTGGTGCCTTTCAAGTGACAACACTGGAATATGCCGGGGACTATAATGGCGAGAGAACCTATAGTATCGCCCTTGAAAGCTCCGGCGTGGTGAGCTTCTCTAATGTTTAGGAACAGTATGGTCATAGAGCTTTCCGGTACAGAATATCGCCTGAAACCAACTTTTCAAGCGATTATGGATATTGAGGAGCGTCTGGGCGGCATCATCGGTCTTGCGGTGAAGGCGGCAGACGGGGATTTTGGCCTGAAAGAAATGACCGTGATTATTTGGGCCACCATGGAAGATCGGATAAATTTTGAACAGGTGGGAAAACTGATCCTGTCTGAGGGCATCGCCAAGGCAAGCCCGGTAGTTCGGGAATTGCTCACTCTATGTCTTGTGGGCCTGAATGAGTCAGAAAATACAACAGATTGACTGGTCACGCTATGCCGAAATTGCTTACGTTAATTTTGGCTGGTCGCCGGGCGAGTTCTGGCAGGCAACCCCATCTGACTTTTGGTGTGCTTACCGGGGCTGGCAAAAAATTCGGGGGGCGATTGGCACGGATGATCCGTTAAGCCGGTCTGAATTAAATGATCTTGTATCCAGAGAGTTCAAGTCGTAAACTGCGTTCATGAAAAAAGATCAGCAGAATCCTCGAAAATCCCTGCGGGAGCGGGTCGCAGACCGAAAGGTCGGCATCAAAGAGGAAACCGATCCCAAACGTGACCGGATACTCCGGCGTGTCAGGCTGTTCGCCAATCTGTTTCAGGGTATTGGTCTTGTCATGCTGATGGTCTTGCTGGCGCAATATATCAGCAGTGGCTACGGTCATATGAACTGGATCAATGTGATGATCTATTCCGGCATGTTCCTAACCGGTCGTGCCGTGACATCATTTTTGAATTTAAGCAACATAATGCGATAAAAAATCTATTTCCGGCACCGATCTTTTAATGACCACAATATTATTTATACTGCTTTTTATCATTTAGGAGATAACCTATGTATGATCAAAATAATATGCCCGCCCGAACGCGGGTGAGCCATTATCTTAGGACAGGACAGATTTTTCCGTCCGAGAGTTTTGAAGAGAATAAATCATCAAAAGGCTTGTCTCGAGAGCAAATTATTCTTGGCCTAAGCAAAGTGATTAAGGAACCGGGTAGAACGTTTTTTTCCATTATTTAAGAAAAAACGGGCAAATATTTGATATGGTAAGTAAGGGGTTGTTGCCTTATATTACGCGTGCGCGAGTTTTTCATAGAACGAGAGAAAGATTTCTTGGTCAGATTAGGCATGATCTATTACGAGAAGCGGAAAAACTCTGTAGATTACCTCAAGAAGATTATATTATGGGCCGGGCAAAATCTATCAAGAGGTTTCAGAAGAGCTATTCTGACCGGCAATCCATTGACTTTACCAGTGCTTTTTTTGAATTGGGCGACAGTAATATTGAAATGGACGTTACGGCTGATGTGACAGTAAATTGTATAACAAGGGGCGTTTCCATTACAGGTAATATCAATTATGAGATTAATGATTGGTTTAGGGATGTTACGGACTTCAAGGATAAAATTCCAGGTTATCAGGAGTTGCCCGGAGCAGCCGCTTTTAAGATGGTAGCTCATTGGTCGGAAAGGATTGACTTATCTGGACGGTTCAGATGATGCATGATATTAAAAAATGGTATATGCGGGTGCTTCTGGCTTTTACAGTTTTTTTTATATGGTTCCATTTTTTTATATCAATGGTTATCAACCTTTTTGCCCGAGAGGCAGGATTTCTAAACTATCAAATCATGCCTATGCGTTACCTAAGCCGTTTTTTAGAATATTTTGATATTGTTGATGATGATATTTTTTTGGTGGTTGCGGGTATTGTTTTTCTGATTACAATAATCGGGTCATTGAGGTGGCCGCATATATTTGTCTGGCCTGTCATGGCGGCTAATTTATTTATATGTACAGGCAGTATTCAACTTGTTTGGCGTCACCTTATGCAATTTCCAACGCATCTGTCGGGGC
>JAJFIP010000347.1 GCA_021774875.1 Emcibacter sp. | reverse complement strand
GAAAACAGTTCGTCAGCCGTCTTTTGCGAATTACGGATGCGGATGGAATGATAGTGCGATTCTAATCGAGTTTTGTCGACTGGGATGAATGTTCCTTTATCGTAAAATAATCTTGAAGTATTGCGTAAAAATACAAAGTTTGCGATGAGCCCCAATCCTGCAGCCAATCCGAAAGCTGTACCGTATTTTGCAAATCGCGACGATCGAAAGCTTGAGCTAAATGCAAACCCGATTGTAACGCCTAATAAGAACTTGCCGCTTGGGTCTATCCCATTGACTGGATCTGCATGGGTATAGAGGTACTTATGAAACGACTGTGGATCGTTTTGATTTCCTGCAAAATCGTCCAATCTATTAAATCGTCCAGTCGTAGAATCATAATAACGGGCACGCAAATATTGTTGGCCGATTTTAGCATCAAATTGTTCGCCACTATAGAGATAGCTAGTAGCAGTTTGGGTGGCGAGCAAATTGAGTAGGTTGCCATAAGCATCATAAAAGAAGATCTGCTCAACTCCGGCAATACTGGCAATCGCACCAGCGGCATTAGCCAGGACTCGCGTACTGCCATGACCATCGGCCAGGAAAAAAAGCGTCTGGGGAGTTTGGGGGGCACCATTCACATATTCGATCGTCGTCTGACTGATTTTTTGGTGACCGATTGTGTAAATTACACGTTTTGTGATCACACCGTTCTCATCGTATTCGGTTTCCTGAATGACCTGGGAATAACCGGTGAAATTATACGGGTCGTTCAGATACGCTGTTTTTATTGTTTCATCAACCGTGCCATCCGCATCGGTATCAACTTCGTGAAGTGCTGAGACACGAATTCCCCTCGCATCATAATCGTAGGTTGTTTTTTCAATGCGGGTTGCTGTCCCAGTTCCGTCCAGGGTGGTGATAGTGACGGTTTCCATCCGCCCCTGGAGGTCATAGGTAAACGCCGTCGTCGACTGGCTCACTCCCCCTTCAATGACTGTTTTCCCTGTTTGCTGAGTACCGGTATAGCTGAAGGTCGTGGAATTGGTTTGATCGATAGAGCCGTCATTGTTGTCATCTAATTCCGTGGTTTCAGAGAGTAAACGATCATTTGCGTCATAGTTATAGGTTGTTGTTTTTTTATCGATATCACCATCGCCATCAAAATCCTTTTCGATCTGCTGTTCCAGGCGGTTGCCGGCCAGGTCGTATGAGAAGTGCGCTGATTGATCGAGCAGATCGTCATAATGACTGAATACTTCATCAATCAAGCGGCCCGCTTCATCATAGGTCCAGTCTGTCGTGGTCGTCTTGATTTCGCTTGCATCAAACAGACCGTCGTTATTTTCATCGCGGTAGATGGTTTCTGTTTTTTGTGTGCGTTTACCATCATCGCGAACTTCATTAAAGTCCGGCACGAAAGGCTTTCTATCTTACCAGCGTACGATGACAGTCGGCCTAGAATGGATCTCGCTAACAAAGAATAAAACCTAATTTTCAAAGATCTTATCGCGCCGCTGAATAAATTGACCATACGCCCTTTTACAAATTCTCTAAAGTATGGTAACTCAAACTAATCTATTTTTTATTTTGTAAATTTAGAAGATACTATTTCTCCAGTTTTTATATTAAGCGTTCCTGCCATCCCATCATAACCTACTGCAACAACTTGATTTGTGGGTAATAGAGCTACTGCTACATAGTAGTCTGCTGTGGTTTTTTCATAATCGCCCCAAGGTTTGATTTGCCATAACACTTTTCCTTGCGATGAAACTGCAAACACGTTCTCAGGCAGTATAACATCTTGAGGTATATCTAAAGCAACAACAATAATACCGTCAATATATACAGCTCCCTTAATATTATACTCAAATTCAACTTTCTTGCCATTTTCTAGAATAAGGGTGTCACCCTCTATTATATAGTTCAATTGATACCTCCTGGTGGGATTGGTTTAGAATTAATAAATTTACCACGTCCAAGTAACTCTATCTGAGTTCCTCCTCCATCATGAGTAAAATTTGGTCCTGCAATTCCTACACTTGCTTTAACATTTTTTGCTTCGACCTCAACGTAATCAGTTGGCATATATGGTAGTGAATATTTTTCCTTGATTTGCGCGGGGGAAAGACCTTTTATATCGGCCCTGTTCATAGTCCATCTTCCTTCGGGTTGCGAATCTGGTTCATGTCTATTATAAGTCCGAACCAAGTCTGCCTTAGGACTAACTTTTCCTCTAGTGGCAAGAGAAAGTGGTTTGTATGGAGGGGTATCTTTTAAATCTGGCTTTAACTTAATTAATCGTGCATTCTCACTTCTACCTGTGTGTAAACTACCTGTCCCTCTGGAATGCCCCCAAAAGTTGGTCCAGTGTTATGAGAGTTCGGGTTAGGTAAGTAAATCAGCAGTGTGACGCTGGAGTGGAGGGAGAGATGGAGCCGGAGGCGGAATCTCTCCCGGAACGGAAGCGGCACACTGCGACGCAAATTCGGCGGGTGTCTTACCGCCTAAAGAACTGTGTGGACGACGTTGGTTGTACATGCTTCGCCACTCATCGATCACGGTCATCGCTTCAGAAATCGTCGTGAACTCTTCGCACGCTAAACACTCATCTCGAAACCGACTGTGAAAGCTCTCTACGAAACCATTCTCCCACGGACTCCCAGGCTCGATATAGGACGTTCCTACATCGATTCTTTCCAGGAACTTTCGCAGAGAATTTGAGATAAACTCTGGGCCGTTATCGCAACGTACAAATGCCGGAACACCACGAATGGCGATCAAGTCAACCAATACCTCAATCACATCGTCACTGGTAAATTTGCGGCTCACGCTCAAGGCAATGCACTCACGAGTGTACTCATCAATGATCGACAAAATCCTGATGGCGCGACCGTTGATCGTACGATCAAAAATGAAATCCATTGACCAGACTTGGTTCATTCGTTCTGACTTTCGACGAAGAATACCGCCACTGGAATTACCCAAACGCTTGCGTTTCTGCTTCTTCCTGGGCACTTTCAAGCCTTCCTGTCGCCAAAGTCTGTAAACTCTTTTGAAATTGACCTGCCAGCCTTCACCTCGAAGCAAACGAGTGATCTGGCGATAGCCAAATCGTGGAAATGCTCCGACCAACTCCAGAATTCGAGAGATCAATCGAGATTCATCTTCCTTGACCGTGGGAACGTACCGCTGTGTACTCCGAGGCTGATCAAGAACTTCACAAGCCCGACGCTCTGAGATCGAACACGTTTCTTGAACGTGCTTGACGGCTTTACGTCGTCGAGTCGGGCTTAGTAGTTTCCCTCAATGGCCTCTTTGAGAATCCGCTTGTCGAGTTCTGCTTCGGCCAGCATCTCTTTGAGGCGGCGGTTCTCGAGTTCCAGTTCTCTCAACCTCTTAACCTCGTCGGACTTCATACCGCCATACTGTTTCTTCCAACGCAGCCACGTCGATTCTTTGACCTCCAGCTTCTGTAGGACTTCTGGCAAAGTCTTGCGTGCTACCAGCATCGCTTCTCCTTCCTGCAGCAGTTTCACAATCTGCTCAGGTTTACGTCTTCGTCGATTCGTCATCAGAGTCTCCTTGTGACCATTATCGGTCTATTCTACTCTCATAACAAATGGATCAGAAAATGGGGAGCATGCCACCTCCCCTAATAGGCCGTGTTACGGACCGTAATTGTGGTGATACTGATTGAAGAGTCATACCACCAGAAGCAATCACTCCAGATATTAATAATACCCAGTGAGGTATTGAGGATTGTGGAACCACATCCATTTCTGCAAGAACGATGTAAATCATACTTCCCAGAGCTGCGGCAATAGCAAACGTAGTAACTTTTGTTATTATTGGCATATATACAAGTACTGCTACGCCAATCTCAAACGAAACCGTACTAAGCATGCCTCCAAACCATCCTAAAAGTGATAAACCAGATGGGTCTATACCGTTAATAGGATCAGCATGTGTGTAAAGATACTTATGTAATGACTGCGGATCTTGATTATTTCCAGCAAAATCATCTAATCGATTGAAACGTCCTGTGGTGGGATCGTAGTATCTAGCCCGTAGATATTGTTGACCAATCTTACTGTCGAACTGTTCGCCACTGTAGAGCAAGTTAGTTGCTGCTTGATTAACTTGCATGTTGAGTAGGTTGCCATAAGCATCATAGTAGAAGAGTTGTTCTACGCCTGCTACTGTTGCTATGGCACCTGCCATTTCAAATAAAACACGCGTTGACCCGTGTCCGTCATATCCAAAGAAGAGTGTTTCCGGCGTTTGTGCTACTCCCGCTACATATTCCGTTGTAGCCTGACTGAGAACATCATGCCCTAAAGTATAAATGGTACGTTTCGTGATGACACCATTCTCATCGTGTTCTGTTTCCTGAATGACTTGTGAATATCCTGTAAAATTATTTGGATCGTTCAGATATTCCGTTTTTGTTGTTTCATCAACCGTGCCATCGGCATCAGTGTCAACCTCGTGCAATGCTGAGACACGAATGCCCATTACATTGTAGTCATAAGTTGTTTTCGCAACACGGGTCGAAGCCCCTGTACCATCTAACGTGGTAATGGTTACTGTTTCCATCCGGCCTTGTAGGTCGTAGGTAAACGCGGTGGTCGACTGGTTGACTCCCGATTCACTGACCGTTTTTCCGGTCTGCTGGGTTTCGGTATAGCTATAGGTTGTGGAACTGGTCTGATCGACAGAGCCATCATTATTGTCGTCAAGCTCTGTTTGCTCAGATAACAACCGGTCGTTTTGATCATAGTTGTAGGTCGTTGTCTTTTTGTCGATATCACCATCGCCGTCGAAATCTTTTTCGACCTGTTGCTCCAGACGGTTCCCGGTCAGGTCGTATGAGAAGTGTGCTGATTGGGTAAGCAGGTCGTCATAATGAGTGAAGACTTCATCAATCAGACGGCCTGCTTCATCATAGGTCCAGTCTGTAGTGGTTGTCTTGATTTCATTGGCTTCGAACTGACCGTTATCGTTTTCATCACGATAGATGGATTCTGTTTCTTGTGTGCGTTTGCCGTCGTCGCGAACTTCATTAAAGGCCGGCACGGTGGGCTTTATATCTTACCAGTGTACGATGACAGTCGGCCGACTATTGATCTCGCTAACAGAGAATAAAACCAAATTTCAAAGAGTTTATCGCATGGCTGATTAAATTGACCATACGGGTTCAACGATTTGTGCGCTCGTTTTCTGATTGCTCCGATGGTGTGTTCGTTCGGGTGGGCCAAATTCGCTCAATGAGGAAAAATATCGCCACCATGGTGCCCGAAACTAAGATTGCAAGTATGACCAGAAAGAAAATAAATTTCCAATCCACTAATGACTCGAATCCGTGTAAAGACTGCCAGTATGCAATGCGAACAGAAGCACCTATTATGAGACCTGCATCCATGACCAAAACACCAATTAACTTACCTTTAATGTTGAGGCCATAAGCTATAACAGGAGCCACAGCAAAGCCCATGACCAGCAAAAAGGCCCCGGCAAATTGCACACCTGCGCAAAACAGACCTCCGAGAAAAAAGAGGATCCCGATATATAGCAGATGGATTTTGTAAGTTTTCAATATCATGTTATTCAACCAATGGTAAGTATTGCTGCACCATGTGTGACCTATCAACCCCGTCCAATACTGTGTCGGGACCTGAAACAATTTCACCCTCTGAATAGGAATTCAGGTCTTTCAGCATATTGGTCCATGTATCATACATGCCCTCCAGGCCGCCGAGAGACAACTTAAACGAGTCATATGGTGTGGCGGCATGTTCCACAGAGAATGTTTCTATAAGTATATCATTTCCGATGTTTCTGATGCGCCACAAGCGCCAACCAGCCAAGGGATGACCAGCGAGCGTCCGGACGGTAAAGGTACGATTAGCCGCATCAAGTTTGGTCACTTTGACATCGAAATCGCCCTGTCCAAACTCGTTTGGCATTAGAGGGATCATATCCCAAGTAACAATATCGCCAACTTGAGAGGCATTCTGATAGGCGCGGACGGGATACGTATTCA
>JAJFIP010000346.1 GCA_021774875.1 Emcibacter sp. | reverse complement strand
GGAACCTCGGCCTTTGCCGGACTGATGGGGGAAAGGGTCGCAACCAAAGGCGTTACCGTGGTTGATAACGGCACGATCGAGAATCGGCGCGGCAGCCTGACCTTCGATGATGAAGGCACGCCCACCAACTGCACGACCCTGATTGAGGACGGCATTTTAGTCGGCTATATGCAGGACCGGATGAATGCGCGGCTCATGGGGGTGGATGCCACTGGCAATGGCCGCCGCCAAAGCTATGCCCATCAGCCCATGCCACGTATGACCAATACCCATATGCTGGCTGGCGAACAAGATCCAAAGGAAATCATCGAAGGGGTTAAAGACGGTCTTTATGCCGTCAATTTTGGCGGTGGACAAGTGGACATCACCAATGGCAAATTTGTCTTTAGCTGCACAGAAGCCTATCTGATTAAAAACGGTAAAATCGGCGCACCGGTCAAGGGCGCAACCCTGATCGGCAATGGTGCCGATGTGCTGACCCATGTTGCCGCCATTGGCAATGACCTTGAACTGGACACAGGGGTCGGTATTTGCGGCAAAGCGGGGCAGAGCGTTCCCGTTGGCGTGGGCCAGCCAACCTTAAGAGTAAACGGATTAACCGTTGGAGGAACTGATGGCTGATTTTTTTGACGCCCTAGAGCAAAAACATATTGATTTTATCAGTGACCAGAAAATGTTTTTCGTCGCCACTGCCCCAAAGAATGGCCGCATCAGCCTATCGCCGAAGGGTTTAGATTGTTTCCGCATCATATCCCCAACTGAGGTCGCCTACCTTGATTATATCGGTAGCGGCAACGAAACCGCCGCCCATTTGATCGACGATGGCCGGATTACGGTGATGTTTAACAGCTTCAACCGCAACGCGCTGATTTTGCGGCTTTACGGCAACGGAAAATCCCATGCGCCAAGTAGTGAGCGTTTTAATGAACTGATGCCATTATTCGAAGATGGCCCCGGCATCCGCCAGATTTTCACTATCCAAATTGATAACCTGCAAACCTCCTGCGGTTATGGTGTGCCAATTTATGAAGGCGTGACAGAACGCCCAACCATGAAAAAGTCACTGGATAAAAAAACTGAGCAGGAATTACAGGAATATTTCGATAAGAAGAATAAAATCAGTATTGATGGACTGCCAACGGTGGAATGAAGGGGATTATAGTAATAAGGGATTATTATGCAAAGCAAACCATTTACGAATGTCTCCTTTTTAAAATTTTCTAAATCTGTCTTGTTAGATGGAAAGATAGCAGCCAGTTTTATTTTATATTGCTTATTTCGAGTATCATTCTGGGGCATTCTATGTGGTGCAATTCCTGTTTTGATTGTGAGAAAAGAAAACCTAGATTTGTCGCAATATATCCCTGCATTGGGAATTATTATCTATATAATTTTTCTTCCGTTGTTTATGACCTATAGCTTGTATACTGAGTGGAGTTGCTATGGGAGAAAGGAAAAAGAATTTCTAGTTTTAAAAGAGATAGCTAACTATAAAAAATGGCTCAAAAAATTTAAATGAAGGATTCCAAGAAAGTTACTTTATTACTATTAATATACTATGCTTTCTTTCGTCATTCCCGCGAAGGCGGGAATCTAGTTTTTATTAAGAAGTCTGGATTCCCGCCTTCGCGGGAATGACAATAAAATATATCCCCACATTTGGTATAATGAGGGAATTAGTTTGTTACTCGCGTTGCACTTATACCACTTATAGTGTAGCGTGCCGAAAATGGTATCCAAAAAATGGGGGACTTAATGACTATTTTTTATACTCATTTACGACATAATTTTATCTTTCTTATTATTGCCTATATTACTTTCAATCAAACGCCAACTATAGTACGGGCGCAAGAGTATGAATATGCTCCTGTAGATTTTGTTGAATCAATTAAAGTAACCCGTGGAACTTTAAGCCCTCTTAGTACAGAAGGTTTTTACCTGAATGATAAAGACGCCTGTCATTTGCTCACTACAGATATGGGGTGGGAAAAAGAAGAATGTCCTTATGTGGATAAATATGTATTTCGAGTCATCCCGGCCGTAGATTCAATAATATTTAGAATACCCAATTCTGAAGGCTATGTAGAATTTGAAGATTGGGAAAATAAGGATCGTGATGATGAAATTAATGAAATTTGGGAACTACTAGAAGAAAGCCTTGAAGCTCAAAGTAAAAAACTTGGAATCTCAATAAAGGCGGAACGCTGGCATGTATACCCTACGCTGGATAAAGAAAAAGGCGTAATGTATTATGCCACTTTATTAAATTGGGGTGGTGACCCAATATTAAATATTGATGTAACTAAATTTGACAGAAAGGGATATGTTAATTTTACAGTTATCCCCGATGAAACTATAAGCACTGAAGAAACCAAGGCTTTAGTCCTTGATTTACTTCCTCTTTACGCTGTGGAAAAAGAAAATAAATATACAGCATTCATTACAGGTGACAAGGTTGCCGCTGCAGGGGTGGTCGGTGTATTAGCTACATTAGTTGGTGTAAAATACGGCAAGGGTGCCGCTGCAGGATTGATCGCTATTCTTCTGTTGATAGCCAAAAAAGCCTGGTTTTTATTACTAATTCCCTTCATTTTTCTAAAGAAGTTTTTTAAAGGTAAAAATGATAACGATTAAAACAATGTGTTTTAACAATACAATAATAGCCAATCTATAACGCCTAAATTGATAGGTACAGAAAATATCTATCCCCATCCAAAATATCCGCATAATGACCTGAAACTGCCTACTTAATCTCAGTCTCTATAATGATAACTTCGGTAGTGCCAATATTTTTCACATTATGAGTTGTCGCGGGCAGCCAAGCTGAGCCGCCATCGGGGACTTCAAGTATTCGGATTTTCCCATTTTTATCGCTGGGGATTAGCTCAAGCTTGCCGCCTTTGACAAAATATGCCGCCCGGTTAGCATATATATGGGTATGAATGCCTGATTCTGTGCCAACAGGGTAAATCAGGCGCAGCATTTCCACCTTTTCGTTATCCAATAGCACTTCTCGTGATCCCAGTTTTACTTCTGCATGGCTTAGTGACGAAAAAGCAAAAGCCGCGATAATAAAAGTAATAAATATTTTCATGATTTTTCCAATAATGTCAGGGGTAATCTTGTGGTATATTTCATCTGTTTCAGGACAAAGCTGGTGCTTATGGACCGCACCACAGGCAACCGCATCAGGAAGCCGGTCTGAAATTCTTCATATTCCTTGATACTACGGGCAATCACCTTCATCAAAAAGTCATAGTCGCCGCTCATGGAATAATATTCCAATACCTCTGGCCGTTCACAGATGGCGGCATCAAACTGATCCAGCATTTCCATCTGGTGCTTTTCCAGCATCACATGGGCAAAGGCGATCAGGTGGAAGCCGGTTTTTTCCCCGTCTAAAATGGCGGTATAATGGTCAATAATGCTCTCTTCTTCCAGTCTCTTAACCCTTCGCCAGCATGGGGAAGGTGACAATCCGACCTGCTTTGCCAGATCATGATTGGACAGTCGGCCATTTTCCTGCATGAGTCGTAAAATCTTAAAATCTATCTGATCCAGCTTAACCAAAGAACAATCCTTCTACAAAATATGGTATTTATGAAATAGTCTTGCTCCTTTTTGGCATATATTGCCCTAAATCGCAAGGACATACCCCCTATTTTAGGAGTATCATCTATTTAACAGGTTAAAGAACGAAAATATCAGGGCAAAGACAATGAAAGCATCCGTAACAAAGGATGTTCAGCTTGATGATTATCAGCTGGATGACAGATACACACGCACCGAAGGTCAGGTGTTTCTCACCGGAACTCAGGCTCTGGTTCGTATCCCCATGCTACAGGCGGACGCCGATAATAAACGCCAACTTAACACCGCTGGATTTATTTCCGGCTATCGTGGCTCTCCGCTGGGCAATTATGACCAGGAATTATGGCAGGCCAAGCAACGTCTGGAAAGTCATAATGTCAAATTCCAACCCGGCATAAATGAGGAACTGGCGGCAACAGCCATCGTCGGCTCGCAACAGGTGGAAACATCAGGTTTTGCTGATTATGACGGGGTTTTTGGTATCTGGTACGGCAAAGGGCCGGGTGTTGACCGGGCCAGCGATGCCTTAAAGCATGGTAATGCCTTTGGTACATCACCCAATGGCGGGGTTCTGGTCATCGCGGGTGACGACCACGGGGCTGTATCCAGCAGTATGAGCCATCAGAGCGAGCAGATCATGCAATCCTGGTTAATGCCCGTCCTCGCCCCGTCCAATATACTGGATTACCTGAATTTTGGTCTTTATGGCATTGCCATGAGCCGTTACAGCGGGTGCTGGTCGGGATTCATCGCCGCTGGTGAAGTTGTGGAGAGTGCGGCAACGGTCAATATGGATCTGGTGAATGATACATTTATCACCCCGGAACATGAGGGCTATGACAAGGCTGCCCTGCATTACCGCTGGCCCGATC
Source organism: Emcibacter sp. (assembly GCA_021774875.1). Taxonomy (GTDB): domain Bacteria; phylum Pseudomonadota; class Alphaproteobacteria; order Sphingomonadales; family Emcibacteraceae; genus Paremcibacter. The sequence continues at coordinate 17,646 of JAJFIP010000346.1, read as the reverse complement.
CCATAAATCTGGTGGAAGGCCGTCTGATTGATCACAAGTTAAAGTCTGTCCACGCCTTTGTTCGTGCCAATCCCATTGATAAACTGATTTGGGACTGTAGTCCTCATTATCCTTCTAAAAAATCATTAGGTATAGTTTCTTGCGGTAAAGGCTATCTTGATCTGATGCAGGCATTCTCAAATGCGGGCATTGATCAGGATATGGCGGAAAAGGCTGGAATCTCCATCTATAAAATCGGCCTGACATGGCCCATTGAGCCAGAAGGCATCACTGCCTTTGCCAGCCAGTTTGAAAAAATCATCGTGGTGGAAGAAAAACGCAGTTTTGTTGAAAACCAAATCCGGGATATTTTCTATAATATGCCACAAGAGCAGCGCCCGATCATTATTGGCAAAAATGACGAGCAAGGCCGGCAAATACTAGACCCCGTTGGCGAAATATCACCGGAACAGGTGTTGAAAGCCATGACCCCTCACCTGAAAGATATTGGACTTGCCACAAATATTGATCGGCTGAATAGTGACGTTGACCAGAAAATTGCTGAAATTCACGCCATTCATGCCAAGGATTTCCGCACGCCCTACTTCTGTTCCGGTTGCCCCCATAGCACATCAACCAAGGTTCCCGACGGCAGCCGTGCCATGGCAGGCATAGGCTGTCATTATATGGCGGTCAGTATGGATCGCGACACGGCTTACCTGACCCAAATGGGCGGAGAAGGTGTCAACTGGATCGGGCAGAGTGCTTTCACCCATGAAAAGCATGTTTTCCAGAATATTGGGGACGGCACCTATTTCCATTCCGGCCTGCTTGCTATCCGCCAGTCGGTGGCAGCGGGGAGTAATATCACTTACAAACTGCTGTATAATGATGCCACAGCCATGACCGGTGGACAGGCAGTGGAAGGTGCACTGACTGTGGATCAGATCAGCCACCAGCTTCACCATGAAGGGGTAAGTCCCATTTATGTGGTTACTGACGAGCCGGAGAAATATCCGCATAACGCCAGCTTCGCCCCTGGTGTGACTATCCATCATCGGGACGAACTGGATGATATTCAGCGGACGCTTCGTGAAATCAAGGGGGTATCTGCCCTGATCTATGATCAGACATGTGCCGCTGAAAAACGCCGCCGTCGTAAGAAAAAAGAGTTTCCCGACCCGCCAAAGCGGGCCTTTATCAATGACCTAGTCTGTGAAGGCTGTGGTGATTGTTCAGATGCCTCTAACTGCGTGTCCATTGTGCCGAATGAAACCGAGCTGGGCCGCAAGCGGGCCATAGACCAGTCAAGCTGTAACAAGGATTATTCCTGTATCAACGGTTTTTGCCCGTCATTTGTTTCAGTTCATGGCGGGTCTGTGAAGAAAGGTGCCCGTACCAATCCCGATGATCTGATGAATGCCATTCCCCTGCCCGAATTTACCTCTGTTGATGATGGCTATGACATTATGATAACCGGAATCGGTGGCACCGGCATTGTCACTATCGGACAGATCATGGTGATGGCGGCCCATCTGGAAGGCTTCGGGGCCAGTGTGCTTGACTTCACCGGTTTTGCCCAGAAGGGCGGCTCTGTGATCAGCTACCTAAGATTAGCAAAATCTGCTAATGACTTGAAAGCAATACGTATTGGTACAGGATCAGCTGACCTTTTGCTGGGGTGCGATATGGTGGTTGCGGGTAGCCGGGAATCTCTGCGTACCCTGAAAAAAGACAAAACTTCGGTCATCGTGAATGCCCAGAAAATCCAGACGGCGCAATTTGTCCTTAACCGGGATGCGGATATTCATGATGATCAGATCAGTCTGGCTATTGCATCCGTGGTCGGTGATGGATCTCTGGACAGAATTGATGGCACAAAAATCGCCACTGCCCTCATGGGTGACAGTATTGCCACCAATATGTTTCTGTTCGGCTACGCCTGGCAAAAGGGCAAAGTCCCCTTGTCACTGGAAGCCATTAATCGGGCCATTGAACTGAATGGCGTTGCGGTGGCCAGTAATAAGCAGAGCTTTAGCTGGGGGCGGGTTGCCGCCACTGATATGGTAATGGTGGAACAGTCCCTGCCCCATGCTATAGAACAGAATAAGCCCTTGAACAGTCTCAAAGATATAGTTGAATATCGCGTGGGTTACCTGAAAAATTATCAGGATCAGGCCCTTGCTGACCGTTATTCAAATGCCGTGAATAAAATCCGTACTCTGGAAGAAAGTCTGGGTGAGACTAGCCATGATTTATCCAAAGCCGTAGCCCGCAATTATTTCAAACTTCTGGCGATCAAGGACGAATATGAAGTGGCGCGGCTCTATACCAATGGAAAGTTTGAGAAAAAAGTAAAGCAGCAATTTGAGGGTGACTTTAAAATCCATTTCCACATGGCACCACCGCTTCTGGCAACAAAAGACAGCAAGGGTCATCTGCGGAAAATGGAATTTGGCGGTTGGATGTTCAAGGCCCTGAAAATTGTCGCCCGGCTAAGGGGGTTACGCGGCACGGCCTTTGACATCTTTGGCCGAACCAGAGAGCGGAAAATGGAACGGCAATTGATCATTAATTACGAAAATTTACTGGCGGAATTCAGTCAAACACTGAGCAAAGAAAATTTATTTGCAGCCATTGCACTTGCTTCAACACCTTCTGAAATAAGAGGTTTTGGCCATATCAAAGAAAAAGCCATTGAAGTTTCAACTAAAAAGTCAACACAGCTATTGAAAGATTATCATTCTGGGGATAAGTATATCGCAGCCGCTGAATAAACAATAGTTTAATCCAAGGACAACATGATGCCCCCGATCAAACCCCGTAACGGTATATTGAATATCACCCCTTACAAGGCCGGGGATGCCAAAATTGAAGGTTTCGAGCGCGTGATCAAGCTGGCCTCCAATGAAAGTCCCATGGGGCCTAGCCCAAAAGCTGTGGAAGCTGCCCAGAAGGCTGTGGCTGCGGGCATGCAGCTTTATCCTGACCCGTCCTGCGGTGCATTACGTCAGGCTATTGGCGAGGTTCATGATATTGACCCCGAACAGATCATATGTTCAAGCGGATCTGAAGAATTGCTGCATCTTGTGGCTAAAGCCTATGCCACGGACGGTGACGAAGTGATATTTTGCCAATATGGTTTCATTGCTTATCCCATCACCATCCATGCCGTAGGGGCAACACCTGTAATGGTCAATGAGGATAATTATACTGCCAATGTGGATACGATCATTGCCGCCGTGACGTCAAAAACCAGAATTATCAATCTGGCCAATCCTAATAATCCAACTGGAACCTATCTTGTAAAGAGCGAGGTTCAGCGACTTCGGGATGGACTGCGGGATGACATCATTCTGGTGCTGGATGCAGCCTATACAGAGTATGTGGACAGGCAAGATTATGATGCCGGTTTTGATCTGGTGAATAATGGACTGGAAAATACTATTGTCACCCGCACGTTTTCCAAAATTTACGGCCTGGCCGGGGCGCGGGTTGGCTGGGCTTATGGCCCCGCTGGCATACTGGATATTCTTAATCGAATTCGCGGAACTTTTAATGTTACCGCCCTCTCCCAGGCCGCCGCAACTGCTGCCGTCCTGGATCAGGATCATGTGGCGATGGCCAAGGCCCATAATCTGAAATGGCTGCCAAGACTGACCCAGGCTCTGGAAGAATTGGGCATGACTATTACGCCAAGTCAGGGCAACTTCATCCTTGCCCATTTTGCAGGTGGACCAGAACAATCGGTGGCGATGGACAAATTTCTACGCTCAAAAGGCATCATCGTTCGTCCTGTGGGCAATTATGATCTTGCGGGAGCACTGCGGATCACAATCGGCACCGATTCAGAGAATGAGGCCCTGCTCACAGCGATGAGCGCGTTTTTTGCCTAAGTCCGATAGCGGTCCAGCCAGAATGCGATTGCTGTAAAGACCGTAAATACGATCAACGCCAGAGCTGAAGCTTCTTCTACAGAAATATTTGGGTCAAATGGCATAGTGACTGTAAAAATAAAAATACCGATCATTATGGCGGCAAAAAAGGCCATAGAATATTTTCCCATTTTTCCGGTCGCCGTTGTGGAACGCAGGTAAAACACCACCGTGCCAATCAGCAAGGCAATTTCCACCACTATGGTTGCCATAAAATAATTCCAGAGACCAAACCCAACCTTAAGACTATCACCACCGAGCAAAGGCAAGTCGGGCGTATGCATCAATAAATCAGCAAACCAGTGAGACAAGACAGCCAGTGCCATGATCAACGCAATACGAGTGCTACCAACAGTTTTCTGCCAAATACCATAGATCAATACTGCCCACAGTATGGAAGCCAGCAAACCGTGGGTATAGGGCATGTAATAAAGATCGTAATGGTTGATAGCGGTAAAATTTTCGACCAGATTATATTTCTCAATGCCCAAGAATACAAAAATAAAGAACAAAAAATCGAGAAATTGCACTCCAATAAAGATCATGCCTAGTGAAGCCTTTTTTTCCACAGCTTTTAAGGCAAAACCTGCTGCATAGTGACCAATGAACATCTTGCTTCCCTCTAATTATTTAATGAGTGTGCTGTAGTATATTTCACCCGTCGCAATGTAAAACTAGAATTGGAGGATGCCACCAAGTGATGACTGAGTAAATGGCGGGACAGAAAAATTTCGTAATCCTCGACATTCGGCACCATCACCACAAGCATATAGTCATAATTACCGACCACTGCGTAACATTCCATAACTTCTGTGCGGGAAGCAATGAATTCCTCAAATTCTATCCTGGTGTCTTCGCCGTGACGCACCAGTCGAAGATTAATCAAGGCGCAAACCTGCATACCAATCTTTTTTGGGTCCAGCAAGGCCACCTGCCCCCTGATGACCCCTACTTCTTCAAGATTCTTGATCCGCCGCCAGACCGAAGTTGCCGAAACACCAGTTTGCTCGGCTATATCCTGATGGGTGAAAGTGGCATCCTTTTGAATCAGATTTAAAATTTTCTTATCAGACTCATCTAGTGAAATAGTCATTCCATTCTTCCATTATTTACGAACTGATATTTCAACTTTACCCTATTATTACTAAAAATAAAAACAATATTTCACCATTAGCGGTGTATAAATACAATTGTTAATTACTTAAATATCAGGAGATTTTAATGGCTGATCTGTTCGAAAACCCAATGGGTGTGGATGGTTTTGAATTTATCGAATATGCCTCCCCCAACCCGGATGAACTGCGTACCCTGTTCAGGAAACTCGGATTTAAGGCAATTGCTCGCCATCGTTCCAAGGATGTAACCCTGTATCGTCAGGGTGATGTGAACTTCCTGATCAATGCGGAACCGGATAGTTTTGCCCAGAGGTATGCCTATGCCCACGGGCCGAGCATCTGTTCCATGGCATTCCGGGTCAGCAACGCCAAAAAGGCTTACAATCATGCCCTGGCCAATGGTGGTCAGGCCGTCCCAAGTGATGCCGGTCCCATGGAGCTTAATATCCCGGCCATAGAAGGCATTGGCGGCAGCCGTCTTTATCTGGTGGACCGTTACGGTGATCAGACTATTTATGATGTGGATTTTGTACCCTACTCAGATGATGCAGACACTGATGTTGAGGATTGCGGTATGATAATGATCGACCATCTGACACATAATGTCTATCAGGGCCGCATGTCTTACTGGGCGGAATTCTACGAGAATATCTTTAACTTCCGTGAACTGAAATATTTTGATATTGACGGCAAGAAAACCGGACTGACCAGTAAAGCCATGACCAGTCCCTGCGGCAAAATCCATATCCCGCTTAATGAATCCAAGGATGGAAAGTCACAAATCGTTGAGTATCTTACCGAATATCGCGGCGAAGGCATCCAGCATGTAGCCTTCGGAACCAACGACATTTACAAGTCCGTTGATCAGTTGCGGGCTAATGAAGTCTCATTGCAGGATACGCTTGACGCCTATTTTGACCTGATTGATGACCGCATCGACCAGCATGATGAAACGATCGGGGAACTGCGTAAACGCCGTATTCTGATTGATGGATCAGAGCAGGAAGGTATTTTGCTGCAGATATTCACCAATACTGTCATTGGACCAATCTTTTTTGAAATAATCCAGCGCAAAGGCAACAATGGTTTTGGTGAGGGCAATTTCAAGGCTCTATTTGAATCCATTGAACTGGACCAGATGCGACGCGGCGTGATCTGACAAAAAAAAGCCCCGGTTTTAATGCCGGGGCCAACTCAACTCAGTTTGGAAGATATCAGGGGTTAATTCCTGATGGAATTCTGGGAACAGTAGTCTAAACCATTTTGCAGGCTTCAGGATTACAGCTGGTTGTCAGAGATGCATAAGGTGTATCTTCTACACTGGCTTCGGCCATGTGGTTTATTGCGACGATCAGTATGAGTGAAGCAAATCCCGCCGTTATCAGGCTCCTCAATGTGGTAGTATTTCTACTTTCCGTGCGGCTCGCCTTGATCAGTCCTAAAAAACTGTAAGGATCGGTTTTGCTTATCAGAATATTAAACATATCAATTCTCCTAATGATCGTCATTAGCCTTTGCTTAAACGGCAACCTTGATTACAGGCGCTGAATATTGAGCGAATTCCATTTTCGCCTGAGATATGGATCCTGCTGTCAGTCCCATAACAATGACGACTGTAGCAACAGCCAGGTTCCGCAATATTTCTTTGCTTTCAACGCCGGCAAAGACTTTACGTCCTAAAGTAACCCGGCGGTTCTTTTTCTGTGTATCTGTAACCAGGCCCATAAAGCTGTTTACTTCGATTTCGTCTGTAAAAATGTTTCTCATAACTGTTCTCCTTAATAGGGTTTAAATTTTTTCACCAACTTCTGCTGTTTCTCTGTTCTAGCGACTTGGTGTGCTACATATATAGTACACTAGATCGATAAATGTCAAATAAAAAAGGAAAATAAATTTTTTATCTATTAATTACAGATAGTTATGATGTCATGAAAAAGGTAATCTGCTGTTATAGAGGTGTATTAGATGGGTCAATTTACTGTTTTGGTGCGACTCAGACACCATGATTCGTATATTTAGTTTCATTATATTTATTTGTTAGCCTGCCCATATTAAATGTTTGGTTGTCTCCCGCACCTCCCCTGCGCACTTTATAGAAAATAGCGGTAAATTTTACTTTCATTATGAAATTATTTATACTATTGAGTATATTCTTTATCGGTCAGGTGATTTAATCTGACAGGATATTACTAATATTAGAATGCAGAGCGTAAAAATGGTCCAAATGACTGCCAGCACAGCCATCGTAGAAGGCTTGATTGAAAATAATGTCGATACTGTCTTCGGTCTGCCGGGGGCGCAGATGTACGATCTCTTTGATGCCTTTTATCATCATAAGGATAAAATCAGGCTCATTGGCGCCCGCCATGAACAAGGGCTGGCCTATATGGCTTTTGGTTATGCACGCTCAACAGAAAAGCTTGGCGTATATTCACCGGTTCCGGGACCGGGTGTTTTGAATACTACGGCGGCCATTTGCACAGCTTACGGCTCGTCCACATCGGTTTTATGCCTGACCGGAGAAGTCCCCAGCAGTTTCAAAGGAAAGGCACGCGGTCATCTTCACGAATTGCCAGACCAGCTATCCACCTTGAAAGGGCTAACCAAATGGGCGGCCCATGTGGATGATCCGGCCAACACCCCTGCCCTGTTAAATGAAGCCATCAGTGCGGCCTGTTCCGGGCGGCATGGACCAGTATCCTTGCAGCTTTGCTGGGATGATTTCAGACGACCTGTTGAGATGGAGGCACCGTCCAGAGCTGAAATAGCCGCCCCCCCTGCGATCAATTCAGATGAAATAGCCGAGGCCGTCAAACTTCTTGAAAATGCCAAAGCCCCGATGATTTTTGTCGGTAGTGGTGCCCAACATGCCAGTACAGAGATAAATGAACTGGCAGAATTGCTCGAAGCACCGGTGATTGGCTTTCGCGGTGGCCGTGGTATTGTTGGCGATGACAGGGAAATGGGGCTGAACATTGCCTCAGCCTATAAACTATGGCCCGAAACTGATGTCATGATCGGCATCGGCACCCGCCTTGAAATTCCATTCATGCGCTGGGGCAGTTTCATGGAATATAAGCGCCGGATGCCGGGCAGAAAACTGATCCGGCTGGATATTGATGCACTGGAAATGGATAAGCTGGATACAGACGCGCCTGTGTTGGCCGATGCGGCAGAGGGCACAAGGGAACTTGTCACTGCCCTGATCAAAGAAGGAGTTGCACAGTCCGGCAGAAGGGACAAGATTGCCACTGCAAAAGCACTATCAGCACAGGAAGTTCAGGAAATTCGGCCACAAGTTGATTATCTGAAGGTTATCCGCGAGCTACTGCCAAGGGATGGTTTTTTGGTCGATGAAGTCAGCCAAATGGGATTTGCGACACCTTATGGCTTTCCGGTCTATGAACCGCTAACTTTTGTCAGCGGCGGTTATCAGGGCAATCTGGGCTTTGGTTTCCCTACGGCCCTTGGGGTCAAGGTCGCTAATCCTGATCGGGCAGTTATTTCCATTGCCGGTGACGGTGGCTTTTTGTTCGGGGTACAGGAACTGGCCACTGCCGCCCAATATAATATTGCGGTGGTGACTATCGTTTTTAACAATTCAGCCTTTGGCAACGTGCGCCGTGACCAACAGATGCAATATGACAGTAACCTGATTGGATCAGACCTTAAAAACCCGGATTTTGTTAAACTGGCGGAAAGCTTTGGCGTGACCGGTATCCGGGTCACCAGCCCGGCTGGTCTGAAACCTGCTCTTGAACGGGCCCTTGCTCTGGATAAGCCGGTAGTTATTGAAGTGTTGCAGGAAAAAGGTTGTGAAGCATCACCATGGAAATTTCTGCTGGCGTGACCAGCTATCGTTAGTTGGTTAATTCAACATACATAAACATCATATCTATATCACTACCCGATTGCGAAAAAGGAATAGCTAGGTTTTTTACCTGCCAATAGGGACGATCATCGCTCACCTGTTCGGATTCCAAAATAATAGGCATTCTTTTTTCCAGAAGAAAACTTGTCATGGCCAAGATTCGGTTAAATGAATCAGGAAAGGTCTGTTTTAGAGAATCCGCCCCAATATCATTTTTGACCACTCGCCCAGTCCATTCGCCATAAAAATCCGACATAGCAGTACCGAACAGCCTGACCTTTAGGTCATTTACCATTCCCTCATCATTGATATCCAATTCAAAGATAGTAATATAGGGCAGATATTTGATAATTTCCGCAGGATCCAGATCATCGCGGCAGGCAAATCTTTTACCACCTGTCTTACCTTCAAAGAAATCCACAAGGAATCTTTGACCATCAGTCAACCCACTATGATCATCAGCGACCACGGACATTTCAAATGAGTTTAGATTCAGGTCACCCCTACTGGGGGCTCCTGATTTATTTAATAGGTTTACTTTGGCGCTCACTACTTTTCCGATTAACTATTACCCAAGAATCGCACAATAACATATTTTTTCTGTATATGAAAATTGCTGCGGAAACGGGAATATATGGTCAGTCGCTTAGCCAAGTTTGAACGATATGCCATCGAGGCATTTTTTATAAAACAGGTTTGCATCCCTTTCTTCGCTAAAAAACACACAAATGCTAACGGATTTAAATTTATCAACTTCGCGCTGAATGTGAAAAGTATTTTCTTCGGGTGGAATACTGATATAGACCACACCACGCATTCTGTTATCTATATCATATATAATATTTTTGATTTCGGATTCTAATTTGTTAACAATAACATGGGCGGTATTCTCCAGAATAGCAACGCTATCCCGCGAAGGGGTTAATAATATTCTTGAGGAAAACGCGGCATTAGCCGATTCACGCGGAATCACCTTGAGGTAAGTTTCCCACTCATATTTGGTGAGAATCTTGTGATTCCTTCTGAGATTATATTTTACGCGTTTATTCATTGCGACGTCCTCAATATACAAATAATCTCTGACAGATTATTATACATCATATCTCCTGCCCTTTATTGTCATCCAGTTTTCTCATAATCGCGGCTACCGATTAGTGTACCTCCTGTTCAGAAAATAAACCAAGAATAATTACATATAAAACACTCTTCAAGCCTCAGGCCAGACAATATGGCCTAAAGTAATCCTGTATATTATAATCCATGTAGTTATTACAATTGGTTAACTTTAGGAATTACGGATTAAGAAAGTAAATGATAATAGAGTATCCGAGTAAATAGTGTGGATTGATAAGGGTAAATCTTTATGGTAAAAGGCGGCATCTTTATTGATGGTCCCGTAGCTCAGCAGGATAGAGCACCAGATTCCTAATCTGGGGGTCACGCGTTCGAATCGCGTCGGGATCACCACTCTTTTTTTGAGCTAATTTTTGGCTGGAAAGTCACTATATCACAAATATTTGTAGCTGTAACCTGTGGTAAATTACTAGGTTTTGCTGATTTTTGCAGAAAAACAGATGGTTTTTGACCTTTGACTTACATTGTGAAGTGTTTCAACATGAATGAAGTTACTTTTTTCATGGCTACATAGACAATGCCATTCTTAACTGGCCGCTTACGGCCAAAAGCGGACATTGGTGTAGTCGTTGACGGTACCCAGTATTTTCGGTACGATTGTGACATCGAACAACTTAGTGGGGGGCATTTCTTGGCGCACAAAATCCAATTAGATAAAAAGATAAATGAAAATAAAATTGACCGACCAGTGAACATCATAACTGGTAAGAAGGAGTTTAAACACACGGGTATTTTCGGATTATGGTTAGTTATTGAAGATTATGAAAGTGCGATCGAAGCGATCCGCAACACATATGTTATAGCTATAATGCTTGCCATTTTTCATGGGGTTCTGTTCGGTATTTTATTTCTTCATGGTCACGGAATATGGAGTGATACCCCTAAAGAGCCTGCAAGTTTATTGTATTTTGTAGCGGCTATTTCTGTCATCCCTCTTTGGTTCGGATTGCGCATAAGAAAAAGAAAGTTTGCAGTTGTACCAATCGTAATTATCTGGGGATTAGTTGAATGTCTATACATCACAATTCATGAACCTGTTTATTGGATGGTTGCATTATTTATTGTAGTACCGTCCTTGAACGCCATAGAAGCAACTAGAAAAATCATACTAGGAATAGTCAAAAATAATCAGTTTTCTGATAAGGTTGAGTGACTGCTTTGGGTCGGAAGCAGGCATTCAGTACATTCTGAATATCAATTGATAGATAGTTAGCATAAACATTAAGAAAGTTAAACTGGCAAGATATCCCAAAATAAATCTGGCCTCCTTTGGAGTTGAACCATCTCTTAATATTAAATTTGCTATAGAAGCCGAATAAAAAGGAGCTAGCCATAACAGAAAGAATATTCCTAAATAGAGCAAAATGACTAGAGACCAAATGTTGTCCGATATAAAAGGAGAAATGAGGGAGCCAAACAATCCCACTGAAATAGAACAAATTGCTACAACCTTCAGAAAAGGCATATTAAAGTGCCGCCAGAGAATATCGCCACCCATTAGTTGATAAAATACTGATTTCCTTTTACTCATGCCTTCTAATACTTTTTCTGTTTCAAGCATATATTATCTTATTTCTTATAGTCCGCTTTGGGTCGAAAGCAGACGTTCATCATCATGCTAAAATCTAATCTTTTATTCGATAAATGGCAACAAATAGAGGCGATTACACATATGACTTTATGGATGTTTTAAGGGTAGGTGAATTCACTAACCCATGCAGACCCTTGGATTGAGAGATTTTAGGCTTATTAAGACCGTATAGACCAGCAACGATAATCTTGCACTACCCGGCAAAACAATATGTTAGCAAATGGATCAACCCTCTGAAAACACTTAGAAAATAACGTCTTCAAAATGCCCATTTCAGCAAGTACGGTGTGTAATTTTGTGTGTAAATTTTAATTTTTAGAAGTTATAAAAAAAGCAACTCATTGATTTTATTGACTAATTGCCAATTATTACCAATAGTTGCATATTTTTCCTAATCTGGGGGTCACGCGTTCGAATCGCGTCGGGATCACCAATTTTTTTTGGGGTTATGTGTAGGCTTAAAAGGCTATTATATCATAAAAATATGGCCCCGTAACCGGTGGTAGATTACGGATTTTTTGTAAAAACTGGCATTATTATGAACTCCTCTGTCCTTTCTACATTGATAAAGCTTTATCCACAACCATGCCGAATACTGACGATAAATCTGCAAATAGACCAACAATGACTATTTTGACAATTATAACGGACAGCTGATTATACCAGACAATAGCGAATTACGTTGACCTGGTGGTTAAAGTAGTGTCTATAGCATACGCGTTTGATTAATAAATTTACCTACACACCCACTTCTCTTTCCAAACAATTCGGTTCAGTTGATGGCGATAGACGTAAGTCATTATCAAGCTTACAAATTCGATCACAATATTGCGGTTGAATATAATACCGATATTTACACAAGGAGAAATTACATGGTAACCGGTACAGTAAAATGGTTTAACCCAAATAAGGGTTTTGGATTCATAGAGCCTGAAAATGGCGGCAACGATGTGTTCGTTCACATTACTTCCGTAGAACGCTCAGGTCTTTCAGGCTTAGATGAAGGTCAAAAAGTCGAATTCGAAATCGAAGAACAAAAAGGCAAGCTATCTGCTTGCAATTTGAAAGCAGCATCTTAACAAAAGCTTGCTTTAATACTATTTGAAACACGGACTGGATTTAGAGTCCGTGTTTTTTTATTCCCCCTACCCAGATTCAACCTGCAGGTAAGTAGGGAATGGCTCCGGCAATATCGGTGTCGTCAATCATGTGGAAATTGCTGATACTGCCCGCTTGCCGAGCCTTGCCAAAGGGGGCATATTCAGGATCATGGACAAAATTCAGAAGATCAGCTTTTGACGGAAATTCTACAATGGCAATTAAATCGCTGTCTTTATCTGACCCCTCAATGGTTTCGATATTTCCACTGCGACTGAGATATTTACCACCATGCTTTTCAGCAATCGTGTGAACAGCCGCGGCATAATCAGGAATCCAGCTGTCATCTGTGACCTTAACGTCCGCGATTAGAAAGACACTCATTTTATTCTCCTTTTGCTTTTTTAGCACTGAAAACAATCGCCTCCAGTGGCATGTTTTTGGTTATACCAAAACTCTCATACAGACTAGCTTCAACCGCTGTTACCGCCCTATCTGGATCACCACCCAGACTTATTATTTCTTCTGCTATCGGATTTCCATATACCAGTGCCTTGGCAAATGCAGGAATATCAGTCAACGGTGCAGTATGCTTAAGTTTCTGGGCTGTAACATTTGAGAAACCAGCCTTTTTCACTGTTTCGCATATTTCATCGATCTCGTGGTATCCAAAGGGCGTTTCATAGAATTTTGGTGGCTCATCATCAAAGAAACTGGCAATTGTTTCGTGGGCAATTTTGGCAAATGGGTTTTCTGCCCAACTACGCCATACATTAAAAATATAATGGCCATCATCCTTTAACACCCTATGGGCTTCTTTAAGCGACTGAAGTTTGTCGGGAAAAAACATGATCCCGAATTGACAAATCAAGGTATCAAATGTGTCATTCTCAAATGGCAAATCCACAGCATCAGCAGCTTGAAACTTGATATTGTCATTTTCAGAAAACTTGCTCTGAGCAATATCAAGCATGGCCTGATTTAAGTCAGTTGCAATTATATTTGTACTATCGGCCAAATCACGATGCAAATATTTTGTAACAATACCCGTACCAGCCGCCAGCTCCAATACGTTTTGCGGGCGGGTATCTGCCACACGTCGGCTAATATCCTGCGCGTAAAAAGTAAAAAGATTTGGCCCCAATCCATTGTCATAATAAGACGGAATTGTGCCACTGAAATTTGCAGCGTTCGACATGATACCCTCCTCATATTAAATTCAACAATAACATTAAGTGCCTGACTTAGCCACTGGCAAGGAGAAATTGAAGCTCTATTTGAGATGCCCCTAGATTTGTAGACACCTTGCAAATTATAAAATGGAAGCAAGGTGTCTAACAAGCTATGGGCATCTCTCTAAATGATTTGTAGTTAAATATTCTTTAAGTAATCTCTGATAGGTCTTTGATATAAAGGTTTTTTTTGGGATATTCCTTAAATACGCAGTTTGGCAGCAATGATAAATATTGAGAATAAAAAATGAACACAGACCTACTTGGGATAATTCGTGTACTTATTGTAGATGATCAGAGAACCATGCGTTCCATTATCCGTGCATTACTTAATAATAACGGGATAAAAAAAGTTACCGAAGCGAGAGAAGGTAGCGAAGCACTTAAAATAATGGAACAGACTAAAACTTCAATAGATGTAGTTATTTGTGATTTACACATGAAGGGGATGGATGGGCTGGAGTTTTGTCAGAAAGTGCGCATGTCAAAGCAACAGAGGATTAGAGATGTTAAAATTATCATTCTAACCGGTGATGAGGATCCATTTATTCATGGTGTATCCGAACAAGTCGGTGCAGCTACAGTATTGACAAAACCTGTTACATCCGAAGTCCTGAGAATGGAGATCGCTAAAGCAGTTGATGTTGCTATATGATTATTGATTGAAAACGTGAAAAATATAACTAAATATTACTTTAAATCAAGCAAACAATAAGGAAGTTTTTCTCTAATAAATGTTGAAGGTCAATTCAAACTTCCTTAACCAATTCATCATACAAGTGATTGCGATATATAGTTGATAACGATAGGATAAACTAGAAAAAATTATGAAAAGTGACATACTTAATATACTATGCATTGGACATCCGGCTCAATTGCTGGCACCGATAGACGGCCTTGAATATACTGAAGATATGAATGCTTCATTTGATGTCATCGCTGTTTTTCCTGATGCTGACATCACGGCACTATATGAAAATATGTTTAGCCTTAAGAAGATGGTCTGTCCTGTACTGAATTTGACTGGAAAACCCCTGAAACGGCAGGATTTCGCTTTTGACATATTTATTGAACAGAACTGGTCCCTGATAGAAACTCCTTTAAGGGCACTTCTGGCAAAAATTGCGTTATTGCCAGACATATCCTCTAGCCCTGATTATTCACTCCTGACATGTCTGGCATTAAGTTACACGCGTGAGCAGGATTTAATGGCACAATGGAATGCGTCTGTTCCAGAACTTGTCGATTATCCCCTATTGAGCGGCATTGCCTCGCAGCGAAATCATCTGGAAGAACTGACGGCTCTGGGGCTTTTATCTGCGTCTTCTTTTGACAAGGTACATATCTGCAGTTCGTGTCAATCCTCGCGCCTGAATGTTCGTGAAGAATGTGTGAAATGCAACAGTAGTCATGTGGACGAGCATTCTCTTATCCATCATTATCGGTGCGCCTATCATGGTGTTAGTGATGAATTCGAAGAAGAAAACAAGTTAATCTGTCCAAAATGTAATCATGAATTAAGACATTATGGCGTCGATTATGACCGATCAGGAAATGTTCTGCAATGTGAAGAATGCAAAGAAATAATGACAGAACCCAATATTGGATTTGTATGTGCAGACTGCGGAACCCACTCAACAGGAGATGCCATTAAGGTTCGCAACTGGAGCAACTATAGTCTGACACCTTCCGGTCAGAATGCACTGATCACAGGCAGCCTGCCCAAAAGGGCGTTTGCCAGCGTATTTGAGCATTTAAAAGGGGTTTACACCAAACACGACTTTATCGCGATAGCCTTATTTTCCAGGGAAACCGCCATCCGTTATAAACGCAAATTATCAGCATTCAGGATAGAAATTGTCAACCTGCAGAAAATGCGTAATGAAATGGGTAATCAGGAACTTAATAGAACACTGGCTATGCTGGCAGAAGTGATTTCCGAAGTAGTAAGAACGACGGACGCAGTAACAATATTGGAAGACGCATTATACCTTCTGATGTCTGAGACTTCCTCGGATGCGGCTAAAAATGCTTTTGATCGTATTGACAAAAAAATCAAGACTATAATTTCATATCCGGTAAAACTACAGTATCAGGAATATGATTTTTTTGATGATCCTAAAATCTTTATCGGTGATATGAAATGATAGTAGGAGATATTTTCACTTTCCTGGCTCAAATGGATTTGATAACTTTTGTCAAAATGTTCTGGTTCTTTATTCTATTTGATATTGGCAGATATTCTCTTGCAATCATTCCGGTTCTTTTTGGGGCGGTCATAGAACGACTGGAGCCTAAAAAAAAGAACAATGATTATAAAAAATATTCAAATCAGGTAACTATATTACTGGCCGGACATAACGAGGGAGACTGTTTGAAATCTTCCGTCTTGTCGTTAAGAGAGCAGACCGTCAAGGGGCTGAAAATAATAGTTGTTGATGATGGATCAACGGATAATATGGCAGATGTTGCACATGAATTGCAGCGCGATGGCCTCATTCACACTTCTTTACGTGCCGGAATACGTGGCGGCAAAGCAAGTGCCTTGAATCTGGGCCTGGGCCATTGTGACCGTGAATTTATTTTAAGTATGGATATTGATACCAGTCTTGACCGTGATGCGGTTGAAAGAATGTTGGAAAAAATGAACGATGACAGCGTTGGAGCTGTTTCTGGCAATATCGCCGTAAGAAATAAATATGCTTCTCTGATGACTCGCTTTCAGGCGGTGGAATATCTTGATTCAATATCGGTAGGGCGCCGTTTTTCATCCCTGATGGATATATTAGGCATAGTTTCGGGTGCTTTTGGCTTGTTTCGCAGAGATGCCATTCTGCAAGTGGGCGGATGGGAAGTTGGTCCCGGAGATGATTCTGACCTGACTAACCGGTTAAGACGAGCAGGCTGGAAAATCCGCTTTGCCCATAAGGCAATGGCATTAACAGATGTTCCCGTTACATTCTTGGCATATGTAAAACAAAGATTACGCTGGAACCGAAGTATCATAAGAGTAAGGGCCAGAAAATTTGGGGTTAATTTTAACCCTTTCTCCCCGATGTTTTCAATTTCCAACCTTATATCCGTGGTCAATATAATATATTTTCAGGCTGTCTCATCACTTATGTTCTATATTTATTTATTCTGGACTATTTGGTATTTCAGTGATCATGCTATTTTAATTTTAATGATTACAAGTGTTATTTATTTAACTGAATCTACCTTGATCTTTATCTTTACGTGTTTCCTTTATCCTGAAAGAGAACCTTTAAAATTGGGAGTCTATATTTTTGGTCAAAGCCTGTTTAACACATATGTTATGCGCGCTGTAAGGCTGTATGCTTATTTTGATGAGATCATTTTCCGTAATTCATATAATGACTCATTTTATCCTTCAAAAGTTCGATATCAGGTGGAAAAATTCTAATGAAACATATACGAAAACGCCCCCGGCTGGATCGGCTGAAAACAGAAATACGGGCAAGAAAACATTCTTTCAGCAAATGGATATATATTGCTGCGGTAACCACACTTATTATTTGGTTTCTGGATATGTTCTTTGGCGAATATGTCTATTTCAAAGCCGAAGGACTAATCACACAAGAGCAGCATATTATCGCAACCCATTATGCCACATCTATCGAAGAATTATATGTGGAGGTCGGGGGTAAAATTGAAGAAGGTCAGATCGTTT
>JAJFIP010000345.1 GCA_021774875.1 Emcibacter sp. | reverse complement strand
GATTCTACCAGGATATAAAAGGCTAGTGGAATTCCTGCTATGATCTAGTACAAGAAATGGTACTTGCCTCCCCGGTTCAACAGACTCTAACAGAGAAAGCTCAACCAAGTCCTGCTTGTTCAGGAGATACATAAATGGCAGCAGATACTTATCTCCTTCAATCATGTTGACCGAAAATTTCGCCTCTAATTCACCAAAATCGATATTCTTAAACTTTCGATTTTGATCTAACGGGCAGCGAAAGACCTGATTTTTCTGATTGACGAAACAGGCCATTGGATAGTCCCATTTTCCTTCTAGCGGATTTGGATACGATCTTGTCCAATTCTCTGCTCCAATTTTCCGAGACAATCCGGAGATTCCCCTGTTATATGGCCTGGGACGAAAGTCACACAACAATAGCCAGTCATCTGACTTCAACTGATCGGGCCATTGCACCTGAAATCGGACCGGTACTTCAACGGGAGCCGAAACCGGACAGACGATTGTCTGGGAATAGTTACGTCCCGGTACCACGGTCAGTTCAGTGTGATAAAATTCCCCCCAGGAAGATTCTATACTCAGTGCATACTTTCCCCAGGGAAGTTTTCCAAAATCCATTTCCCCTTCATCATCACTGACGGCATCCAATGTAAAGATATCTACTTTCTCGCCTCTCTTGATTAACTGCCCTTTAAAACCGATCGCTGGTTTTCCCCCTTTCTTCCCTTGAACCAGTTGAAAGGTAATCTGATTCATCTCTCCGGAAGTTGAGTCAGTCTGAACTTCTGGCATCGGTCGATCCGCAATTTCCGCCATCTGCTCCATCATCCGGGCATTGAAGGCCTGGCTCTCTTTCATCATCGACCAGACCAGCCCGACCACGATGAAACCACACACGGCCATTACCACAGAAACTCCGGTCATAATTCGTTGAGACATGATTTTCTCCTGCATTGCATCTAGCCAGAGTTGACGCGCGATCTTGATGGGGTCACCAAATTGTTGAATTACACGTTCTTGAGCCAAACGCTCGTCTGGATTTTTTAATAACTCGCGATTGAAGGCACAAGCAAAGTGATCCGTCAATTCATCGAGAATATCCTGCCTTAACGACGAGGGTTCATCGTCGCGCTCAGGAGGAAAATCTTCGATACTAATCTCAGGCCAGGTCACCTTGTGTTCCTAAACTTTGATTTATTGCAAAAGAATAACTCATCCTTATCACGATACGCTGAACCAAGTTCTGCAAGATCACTCAAGGCGCTGCAGGTTTCTTAGACTATTAAATTCCCCCTCAATCTGACAGCTTGATTTCCCAGAGATTGAGTTGGTCTTTCTTCGCAGAATACTTCAGCAGTTTTGGTAATTGAATTCCATTCGCATTTTCATTACGTAAGACTGTATTAAAAAAATCAGCTGAATCGGAAGGAGTAATATCTCTTTTAAACGGAACCAGAATTGCCGTGGTGGGAATCTCTTGACCGCCGAAAAATCCGCCACCACCAAAGTTACCTGCCCTCTGGGAGACATTGTGTGGTTTGTATGAGTAAGTTCCTACTCTGTTTTTCTTTATTACTTTATATGAATTTGCTGAATTTAATAACGATAGCTGTTTCAAATCCTTGTTCGGAATCAAATACACCACAGGCAAATTATATTCCCCTTCTAGCATGTTGACTGTTGGTTTCTCTAACACCGAATCGGGGTCGATATCTTCGAATCGCCCATCCTCAGTTAAAGGGCATAAACTTACTTGATTATCACTGTCAACAAGATAAACTCCTCTAGGTTTCAATGGTTGGTTTTGATCTGTCATCCAATAGTCATCACCTACTTTACGAGTGCTGTTGAAAAAATAACTGAAAATCCCTCCTCCTCCTGAGCGTGTCTGACGAAAGTCACACAACAAAAACCAGCCTTTAGTCTTGAGCGTTTTGGACCAATTCACTTGAAACTGAACAGGAACCTCTTCCGGAGCTGCAGACGGACACATGATCGTCTGAGAATAGTCCCTGCCTGGTATCACAGTAAGTTGCCATCGAACAAAAGATTCCCCCCAGGGAGCTTTCAAATTCAAATAGTATTTCCCCCAGGGTAGTTTTCCAAAATCAAGTTTGCCTGATTTATTAGTGACTGCTTCCAGTGTAAACGAATCTGTTTGATTCCCGCTTTTTGTCAAATTACCAGTAAAGCCAACGGCTGGTTTTTTGTCTTTGTTATCCTGAACCAGTTGAAACGAAATTCGATTCATTCCTTCAGAAGCAGTACTCTCCTGATCGCCTTGTTTTTGATTCAGTTGCTCCAATTGTTTCAAAATTTGTTGGTTGATATTGGAAGGTTCAGCCGGTTTTGCTGCCATTCCAAATCCACCACCTACTCCCCCTCCCACCGTTCCCATCATTTCCGACATTCCCATTCCGTTTAAAGGTTGTAATGGTCGTTGTGATTCTGCCAGGATCCTTAACTCGCGCACGATCGCTTCATTTGTACTCTGCAAACTTTTGACTACAGTCGAATCAGCCTGAGGTCGGTCGGCAATCACAGCCAGTTGATCCAGCATCTGACGATTCACCAACTGACTGTCTCGCATTAAAATCCAGGCAATACCAACGACAGCGATACAGCAAACAGCCATCACGGCTGAAATTCCGGTCATAATTCGTTGAGACATGATTCTCTCCTTCATCGCATCGAACCAAAGTTGGCGGGCGATTTTGACAGGGTCACCAAATTGTTTTATTACACGTTCTTGAGCCAAACGCTCGTCCGAATTCTTTAATAACTCGCGATTGAAGGCACAAACAAAGTGATCAGTCAGTTCATCGAGAATATCCTGCCTTAACGACGTAGGTTCATCGTCGCGCTCGGGTGGAAAATCTTCAATGCTGATCTCAGGCCAGGCCACTTTGTGCTCCTCAGTACGATTAATGATTTATTTCTAGACGCGCGCCGCTTACCAGACCCGACTCGATCAAATGAATGCTGAAATACAATATCAACGAGGTTGGACATTCTCAGGATATTCGATTTTTTCCAGCTCGGGTAAATTGATTTCCCAGTGGTTGGCTTGATCTTTACCAGCAGTAAATTGCAGTACCCTTGGAAATGCCTTGCCATAGACATGTTTATTTTGCAAAAAAGTATCTAAAAGTGTCACAGGTTTTGAAGAGATCGTTTCGTTTTTGAATGGCACCAAAAGTACCGTGGTAGGAATTTTTGAAGGATCATTTCCAATTCCCCCAAAACTCAAACCATCGATCCACAAACTACCTGCCCTCTGGAAGGAACTGAGGGGATTGTAGGAGAAAGTTCCTACTCCGTTTTTATTGATTACGTAATATGTTTTCGGTGAATTTAACTGAGTTAGCTGTTTCAGGTCCTCTTTCTGAACCAGATACATCACAGGCAAACGATATTCCCCCTGAATAATGTTAACCGACGGTTTCTCAAACAAACCATCCAGGTTAATATTTTCATAACTCCCCTCCTGACTTAAAGGGCATAAACTGACTCGATTATCACTGCCAACCAGATAAACTCCCCTTGGCTGCAATGACTGGTTTTGATCTGTCACCCAAGTGTCATCACCTATTTTACGAGCACTGTTGAAGTAATAACTGTAGATTTCTCCTCCTCTAGATCGTGTCTGACGAAAATCACACAGTAAATACCAGCCTTCCTTCTTGAGCCTTTCGGACCAGTTCACCTGAAACTGAACGGGAACCTCTTCCGGCGCTGCAGAGGGACAAATGATTGTCTCAGAGTAGTCACGCCCCGGTATTACCGTCAGTTGCCATTGAGTAAAGGATTCCCCCCAGGGCGCTCTCAGATAGAACTCATACTTCCCCCAGGGAAGATTTCCAAATTCGAGTTTCCCTTCGTT
>JAJFIP010000344.1 GCA_021774875.1 Emcibacter sp. | reverse complement strand
AGTGGACGCTGCACTTCTGCACCCATGCCGGTGCTGAATGCCATTGGTACAAAACCGAGACTCGCAACGAGCGTCGTCATCAGGATGGGTCGTAGCCTTGTCATCGCCGCTTCTTCGACGGCATCATCCAGCGAACGTCCTCGCCGACGTAACTGACGGATTGTGGATACTAAGAGCATGTCATCAAGCACGGCCACACCTGACAGCGCGATAAATCCAACGGCAGCCGAAATTGAAAACGGCATATCACGAATCCAAAGGGCAATGACACCACCGATCCAGGCAAACGGCACGCCAGTAAATACTCGTAGTGAATCAATGATGTTGCGATAAGTCATGTAGAGCAGTGCGAAGATCATTAGCAACGCAATTGGAACGACTATCATAAGCCGCGTCTGAGCGCGTTGTAGATTTTCAAATTGCCCCCCCCACTCGATTCGGTAGCGACCTGCGGGAAGTTGAACTTTTTCGGCAATGACGCGTTGTGCTTCAGCGACAAAACCACCCAAATCGCGACCGCGGACGTTCGCTTCGATCGTAATTCGACGCTGATACCACTCTCGTTTAATCGTATTGGGGCCTTCCACCGTTTCAATCGTTGCCAACCGCGACAGCGGGATTCGCTCCCCTGAAGGCGTGGCAACAAGAATCTGGCTGATGGCTTCGGGACTGGCTCGTGCTGCCTCCGGCAAACGGATAATTAGCGGAAAACGTAATTGCCCTTCATACACCTCGCCAACATGATTACTACCAAGTGATCGGACGAGGTTCATGACCGTTCGAGCAGAAATGCCGTATCGAGCGATTTCATTCTGCTTGATATGAATTTGAAGCACCGGTTGTCCTGAAACCTGCTCGACCTTCACATCAGCTGCACCATCGATGGCTTTAAGCGCGCGTTCCACCTCTGCCGCCTTTTTGACCATCAGGTCCAGGTCGTCACCATAAAGGATGGCTGCTACGTCCGAGCGAACACCTGAAATCATCTCATTCATCCGCATCTCGATTGGTTGTGTCATGGCGAGACGGGGGCCAGGGAGATCACGTAGTTCTTCCTGAATTAGAACCGTTAGTTCTTCCTGTGTCTCTGCACGCGACCACTTGTCACGTGGACGCAATGTTATGAAGAGGTCGGTCAACTCGGTTCCCATCGGGTCGGTCGCAACTTCTGCTGTACCGATGCGACTCCAGACTTGCGCAATTTCATCGGGAAATTTTTCCTTAAGTACTTTCTCCATCTGCGTGTTGTATCGCATCGACTCTTCGAGATTGGTTCCCGCAAGTCGTACCACGTTAATGACGATTGCACCTTCAGAGAGTCGAGGCACAAACTCTGTTCCCAGATTGGGAGCAATCAATCCAAAGACTGTGACGAGCAGGCATAAAGCCAACCCGATAACAACGATCTTGTTGTGCATCGTGAATCTCAAGACTGGTGCATAGAGTCGTTTGAGAAAACGAATCAACAGCGGCTCTTTCTCTTCGACTTTCTTTGGTAACATCAAACTTGCCACAACTGGCATCAGTGTGAGTGACATAACCATCGATCCAGCAAGAGCCATGATCACAGTCAGTGCCATGGGCCGAAATAGTTTTCCTTCTACCCCTTCAAGAGAGAGAATCGGCAGGTAGACGATCATGATGATCAGTTCTCCGAACATCGTCGGCTTACGCACCTCGATCGCCGCATCACGAATGATCTCCAAGCGACTACGCCCGTCGCGATTATAAGCAAGATGTCGCACACAGTTTTCAATCATTACGACCGAACTGTCGACCACAAGTCCAAAGTCGATTGCGCCAAGACTGAGTAAGCTGGCGGCGATGCCGAACCGGAGCATCCCTGAGAAGGCGAATAGCATCGACAGTGGGATTGCCAAAGCCACTATCAATCCCGCTCGGAGATTTCCCAAAAAGATAAACAACACCGCGATAACCAGCAGGCCACCCTCGAAGAGGTTCTTCTGTACGGTGTGAATGACGTGGTTGACCAGCTCAGTGCGATCATAGACCGTGTGAATCGCCACCCCGGCCGGCAACGTCTCTCTGATTTGTTCCAACTTGTCTTTTAACGCCCAGGTCACTTCGTGGCTGTTTTCCCCCATCAGCATGAAGCCCAAGCCAAGTACCGCTTCGCCACGACCATTGGCTGTTACTGCACCGCGTCGAATCTCATGACCAATTTGCACGTGGGCGACATCACGCACATGGACGGGTACGCCATCGCGTGCCGTGATGACGATGTTCTCGATTTCCTCGAGATTCACCGTACGTCCGACACCGTGAACGAGTAGCATCTCACTACCGTCAGTGATTGTCCCACCACCGACATTCTCATTGTTCGCTTGAATGGCTTCAGCAACTTGCTCGAATGTCAAATCATGTTTGATCAATTGGTTAGGATCGAGTCGGACTTGATACTGCTTCTCGTAACCGCCCCAACTGTTGACTTCGGCAACACCCCGCACAGAGCGCAGTTGCGGTTTCACCACCCAATCGTGCAGCGTTCGCAACTCGGTCAGACGGTTAATACGTTCTTGCTGCGATACCTTTGAAAAGTCAACACCATCATACGTCAGCACGTAATGAAAGACTTCTCCCAGACCTGTCGAGACGGGTCCCATCTGGGGACGCTGAATCCCTTCAGGAAGCTCAACCCTGCTGAGCCGTTCGTTAACCAGTTGTCGCGCAAAGTAGATGTCGACACCATCCTCAAAGATAACGACAACCTGTGAGAGACCGAACTTGGAAATCGAACGGAGTTTTTCCAGTCCAGGCAAACCGCTGATGGCTTGCTCGACAGGAAACGTGATTTGCCGTTCGACCTCTTCTGATGCAAGCGCCGGAGCGATGGTATTGATCTGAATTTGGACAGGCGTGGTGTCAGGAAACGCATCAACGTCGAGCTGTTGTAACGAAAATACACCTACAGCGGCAAATACCACCGTTGTCAAGATCACAAACGCACGATGTTGCAGTGAAAAATCAATTAGCCAATTAAGCATTTTAAATTATCCCTATTCTGCTACGCAGGCGCAGCCTTCGCCAAGATTATTTTTCAGTAATTGCGCTCGTAGTACATCGCTCCCTGCGGTCGCAATCACTTCCCCCGGCAGAACTCCAGAAATCACTTCCGTATAATGATCATTCGATGCTCCTAGACGGACCGAACGAACATGAAATACTTTGGGACTGTCAGGACTGTCGAAGTA
>JAJFIP010000343.1 GCA_021774875.1 Emcibacter sp. | reverse complement strand
GCTTTTATAAACCCAGTCAACACGCGGGGTTAATGTCCCAAGCCCGCCGCCAAGGTCAATGCGGTAGGACACCCCCAGATTCGATGAAAATTCAGGGGTTCTGATCAGGTCATCATCAAGGCTGACACCGACACCGCTGCTTTCATCAATACTGTCATACTTGGCATCCTGAAAACCAACCGCCCCCTGAATGAAAAGC
Organism: Emcibacter sp.; assembly: GCA_021774875.1. Lineage (GTDB taxonomy): Bacteria > Pseudomonadota > Alphaproteobacteria > Sphingomonadales > Emcibacteraceae > Paremcibacter. The sequence continues at coordinate 6,624 of JAJFIP010000343.1, read as the reverse complement.
GCTGACATGGGAATCCAGGTAAATTCACCCTCAATCCCCTTAATAGTGGCCTCAGCGGCATTTGCCGTCACCGTGTTGATCTCCCCCGGCGGGTTGGCGGCAACCTGAATATTGGTATAATCGGAATAGAAGGCCGCCAACGCAAAGCGCAGTCCGTGTTCCGGCAGTTCGGCTTTCAGACCAACTTCATAGGATGTTACCTTTTCAGGATCAAAAGTAGGTAACTGATCATCGCCGATACGGGTGACAGGATTAGTCAGTCTCTGCACAAAGCCACCACTTTTAAAGCCTTTGGAAATACTGAAATAAGCTGATGACCTGTCCGATATATCATAGGCCAATATGCCGCGCCATGTTACCTCTTCAAAATCAAGGCTTTCTTCCCCAGGGGGTACTTCAGGGACATCTTTTGCTATGATCTTGATTAACGGATCAAATCTTTTTGTCTCATTGGTATAGCGTAACCCTCCCGTCACACGAGCCCTGTTGGTCAGGCTATAGGTTCCCTCGGCAAATATGGCAAAATTATCATTGTTAGTGCTACCCCCAATCAGCCTTGGGAAACTCGGGACGATGGCCTCGATTAGTCCAATATCAGAAGCGGTCTCCTTCATATAAAAAGCCCCTGCGACCCAGTTTAAGCGATTACCAAAAGAGGTGCCGATAAGCTGAAATTCCTGAGTGATCTGATCCTGTGTAAAGTCATCTGTTGTCTGAAAAATCAGGAATGGTGTTCCGTCAGATGATCTGGCAAATTCAGCATCTATTTCACGGTAGGCCGTAATGGATTTCACCGAAAGATTTTCTGAAGTTTGCCAGTCCACCGTCAGGGAAACGCCCCACTGATCCACATCACTCTGGGATGGTCCCGTATCGTAACTTTCAAAAGGTGCCCCGACAAATTGTTCGTTGGCACAGGCCGGATTATCAACAGTGCCGCCGCCCGCACATTCCGCAGGCGCCCCGTTACCAAAGATATTATCATTGAAAAGATCTACAAATGTCCCGCCAATGCCGGTGGCGACTTCGGGGGCACTTTCCTCACGCTCATGCGACCCATCGAAGGAAAGTTTCAAGGTCAAATCTTCGGCGGCATCCCAGACAAATTTAACCCGGCCCCCCAAAACATCATCATTACCAAGTTTTTGCCCGGTCAGAACACGGTCCACATAACCTTCCCGGGATTTATAAAGCCCGGTGAAGGTGGTTCTGAAATTTTTGGTGAAGGGGATATCGACCGACCCGAAAATATCAATCCTCTCATCCTTTCCACCGGTTGCCCGGAGACGGCCTGAAAATTCATCACCCGGATCATGTGTAATCAGACTTATGGCACCGCCAATAGTATTACGTCCAAACAGGGTTCCCTGTGGTCCCCTTAGAATTTCAATGATTTCCAGATCAATAATATCAAGCACCGCCCCGATGGTCCGCGCAAGATACACCCCGTCAACATAAATACCGACCCCAGGATCGGTCACCGGGGTAAAATCATTCTGACCCACTCCTCGGATATAAACAACCGCCGCTGAGCTGGAACCTGAACTGGTTCCGCCAAAAGAAAAATTAACGTTCGGCGCAACATCCGCCACAGCGGAAATATCCGTCATATCACGCATTTCCAGGGCAATGCCGCTAATGGCGGTAACGGCAACCGGCACATAAAGCAAATTCTCTTTCATTTTGCGGGCCGTCACCATAATTTCTTCCAGAATGAAGCCCTTTGCCTCTTTCGATTGATTTCCCTCGCCTGTCACAGAAGTGACGGCCCAATCGTCCGGGATTATCTCAGGGGCCTCTATTTCTTCTGCAACGCTCGGCGGTCCCGTATCATATTCCACAGGTATCTCGCGGAATAATCTAACCGTATTATGGTTGGTGAATTCAAAGTTGAAACCACTACCGGCCAACATAATCGTCAGGGCATCCCCAGGCGTGTAGACCCCGGAAACCCTACGGCTGGTCATGACAGAAATTCGGGGGTTGGAACTGATATACTGAATATCAGACTGAACAGAAAATCTGGTCAGGGCCTGAAGCAATGATAGTGAGGGAATATCAAACTTTCTGGTTTGACTGACTGATTGACCATAACCAGTAGTCGCCATGAAAGATAATAACATGACGGCACAATACAACACCTTTCGTGTTTGAGAATTTCTTCTCAATGAACAACGACCTCCATGCTCCCTAAATATTTATTACTCTTGTTCTTTAAGAATTATAGTGTTCATTCATCTTTTGCCACCAGATGAGTTTCATCATTACTAACATGTACCGCTTTCACGGGATAGCTTTTTACAATGGCACTAAGCGCCCCCTGCCAGTCACCGGTGTTAAACACAGCATAGACAGGCAGGCCTTCGGTCTTTTTATTTTTCAGAATAATCCGGTGATTACTATGACGGTTAATTTCATAAAGCACATTATCCAGACGTTGGCCCTGAAAAACAAGCTTGCCCTCGCGCCACGACAGAACATCCTGAAACGGATCACTGTTATGCCGGGTAATTTTTATTTCAGGTAAGTTCTCTTGCGTCATATCTCCATCAATATCGAAAAAAGGCCTCAAGGATGCCATTTCCCCCGGAATTTTCAATATTCTCGCCAGTCCTTCATGTTTGTCTATATCCTGTGTAATGCGAATGACGCCCTCAACCAATGTCACCATGACATTAAAATCGGGCATCAGTTTAACATTAAATTGAGTACCGATGGCCTGAACCTTACCATCACCGGCATAGACCAAAAAAGGCCGGACCGGATTATGGCTGACCACAAAAAGAGCTTCGCCTTGTTCAAGTGTAATATTCCGTTGGTTACTGGTGTAATCTACCTTTATTCTAGATTGGGCATTCAAATGTACCGTTGAACCATCATCTAGGGTGATGGTCTTCATCTCCGCCCGGACTGTTGAAAAAACATGTGTCTTTTCAGTCTCGGTTACGGGTACCATATAATGATAAAAACCTGCTCCAAAAACGACCATTATAAAGGCAAACGCTATTCCTGCTCTATAGGATGGCCGACTTATTAATTGGGTAATGAAGCGCCCAAAGCCCCAATTCCATTGTTTGGAACCATTTCGGGAATGAATATCACCAGGTCGCTCATGTGGTTGAGGAACCGGAACCTTGCAGATTTCCTTCCATTCTTTCTGCAGTTCTTCCATAGCCGCCATATGACTGAGGTCGCTGTCCCGCCAATCCAGATAGTTCTCAAATTCCTCGGGCGTAATATCCCCGGACTCCAATAGTGCCATCCACGCGTAGGCAGCTTCCGGGAAATCACTGTTTCGTCTCTTTTTTCTTTCTTTAAACATATTCATACCAATTAATTGCCCTCACTCACCAGAGAGGCCCTTGTGGAAGTGTTTTATGATTTGTGCCATATATTTTTGTACCATGCGACGGGATATATTATATTTTTGCCCTATCTCCGCTGTGGTCAAACCCTCCATCCTTCGTAAATAAAATATTTTCTGCTGCTTGACAGATAAGTCGTCAAACAAGATGTTAAACCTGTCCCGGCATTGTTTATAGCGAAGCCATTCTTCTGGGGACACTTCTGTGCCTGGAATCTTTACCTCATCCATTTCCACATCCGCATCAATGGCACGGATTTTCTTCTTGCGAAAATAATTAATAGTCAGATTAAAGGCAATACGGAAAATATATCCTCGCGGATTTTCAATCTGACTTTCCTGCGAAGCCTTCAGATAACGGACGCATGTTTCCTGAACAATCTCTTCTGCGAGATTTTTGTCCTTTACCCGTGCTAGACAGAAAGCATAAATATCCCCACGAAGAATCTGTAATATATTTACAGTCTTGCCTTCTGCTATGTCCTTCTTATATCCGCTATCCGGTATATCCACTTCCTGCATGTCCTTTGACACAACTAACTCATGGTTTAAGTAATCTATAATCTAACATATATCTTTACAGACGCTACGGATCCTTTTTGACGAACCTCAAATCAATAAAAAATTAACGATCCGGTTCTGTAGATTCTTAATTCACCAATAGGGGGTCAACGGCCTAAATGGGGTTTTCGAAGATATTTCAATGGTTTGTAAGGAACTGGCATCTCTGAGGTGGTCCAACAAAGCAGGATCTCCTCTTAGGGAACTTAAGATGCAACTATTCAAATCCCATAAATCAACCCAAATGTTTCTTTCAATTTACGGACCAATTTACAATCTCTTCAATACTCAACGACATCTCATTTCAAGACAAACACTAAGAACATTACGGTCAATTGCAATGACTGAATGGAACCTCGTGACCAATGCTGCTTGATCCAGCCCCCCTATGAAATTGCTGCGCCTTGGGAAAGTTTATGTGACAGTGCCCGGGCTCTGCATGGGAGCCAGTAAAACCAGGATGACCTTCTCACCATGCTGTACTAGGAAAATCACTTTGCCTGCAGATCCCGGACCGGGCCAAGCCACTCTGCATAATGTCGCCAGTGATCGATCGCGCCCGTGTATATAGGCCTGCGCACTTGCGCATGACTCGCCGTAAGGATTGGCCGCTTATAATCGTAAAATGTCAAACAGGCGGAATCGAAGGGAAGTCCTATTCTGTGTAAAAGTCCAGTTATCTGCTCTTGCGGGTTATGCACCAAATCCTCGTAGTCCACCTCAATGTAAGGGCCGGGTATCACCCTCTGCCAATACTTCATGAGTTGGCTATATTGACGATAATAGTGTGCTATATGCATAAGGTTGTGATACCAGGGTTCATGGGTGTGAAAATTCGACCAATAAAGCGAAAAGCATGTTGCACGCGGATCGCGCATACTATGAACTAGTCGCGCATTGGGAAATATGGCACGAAGAAAACCGGCAATCTGATAATTTGCAGGCAGTTTGTCGACGATCCACGAACCATCCATGCCGCATGCGAATATATCCTCTATATATTGTTCGCGCGCCGCCGCCAGTAATTCGGCATCGGTTTTGTCTGAAGGATCAACAGGTCCTGTGCGTCCGGCCTCTAACCTTGTTTTCCGGAATCGCAGCTCACACTGGCGCGCGAACGAGCGCTCGCCTACGGTTTGTACATCTTTATGGCTTGTAATGATTTGCTCGATAAGTGTCGTGCCCGACCGTGGTAATCCGAAAACAAAAACAGGGGTGAATTCAATAGGCAAAGGGTCTAGCGTTGTGTGGAAACTGCTCACGGGATATTCAGTAATGGCGCGCGCAATACGCCGTTCAGCCAGTTCAGGGACATATGAAACACCCCGTGTTTTCAGTGTGTTGCGGGCCAGATTATTGGCACGCCTCGTCTGTTCAAACGCTTCGGCATACCGTCCTGATTGATCAAATATTCTGGCGAGGGCGAAACCAGCATTGATCCTGTCTGGCGCCGGGAGGTGGTTATGGGACGCAATTTTAGCTGCGCTCGCCGCTAAAGGGTTATCAGGCCCAGGCGGATCCATTTCGACGAGATTGTACAAGGCTTCGCCAAGTTCGGGTTCGTATGCAAGCGCACGATAATAGCATTTCTGCGCTTGTGCCGTGGATCCCAGGGCTTTGTGAATATGCCCAGCGAGCAGATGAGTGCGCGCTTCATGTGGAAAATGGCTCTTCAAATCCTTGATACACAAATAAGCTGCATCAAGATCGTGAAGCGTCAGATATTCCTGTGCAAGGCCATACAGAGCCGCAAATTGATCTGGTTTTATTCGGAGCGATTGTTTGTACGCAGCTACAGCAGCAACATGGTCACCCTGAGAGGCACGGATCACGCCCAAACGCAGCCATATTTTTTCGGGATTGTCCAAGAAGGCACTCGCGCCTGCCGCCAGCGCCTGTTCCAGTGCGCGCGCTTCATGATCAGGCCGCACAAGAGCGTGTTGTATATCCGCAAGTAAACAATAAGTATCGGCAGATTTGGCCCCTGCTTCAATGAATTCAAATAGTGCTTTTTCAGCTTCGTCATACTTGGCTTCACTATATAGTTTCCGCACATGGCAAAGCGTGTCAGTTCCAATTTGGGTGGATTTCAAATTCATTACATCAGGCTCGGATATGTTCAGCGCTTCGCTTGATTTAGCACTGGCCGCTAACCTGCTCTTCGCGTTCTTAACGACGTTATCAACTGTAAGAAAAAAAGTCAACTTTTTCAAGGAACGCCTTTTGTAATTCCGTTTCAATCTATCTGAAAATGACCAGGGATTGCCGTGTCGGCTCAAGCTTGTATTCCTTTTTATGCTCAATAGGTTGCAAAGGAAATCTATACTGTTTAATCCTTATTTTTTTATTGCTTATCGGAGACAGAGTTTGGTATATTTACCGGAATGAATCGGCACTGTTTTTGAGGTAATAAAACTTCAGGTCGCCACCCCTTGCGTTATGGCTAAAAACGATTACAGATACGGAGCATGATATGATTAAACGAATTCTTTGGCGACTTGCTATTAGCTGTCTGTTTCTATTATTTCTGTACCCCGTGAGCATTGTGCCTGTCTATGCCAGCTATGCATATTATGTGGGGCGCAATCTGACTGAGGATGGCAGTGTCCTGATCGGCGGTACGGGCGAAGAGCCATCCAGCCACTGGCTTGAGATCATACCGGCGCGGATATATCCTGCCGGAGAAAAAATCACTGTGG
>JAJFIP010000342.1 GCA_021774875.1 Emcibacter sp. | reverse complement strand
TGGATGCCATAGTAAAATATCCCCCGTTTGTGGCATGAAAGAATTTGCGGGATCTTCTGCATATATGCGTGCTTCTATGGCATGGCCTGATAGTTGAATATCTTCCTGTGATAAGGGTAGATCACCCCCCTCAGCTATCTGTAATTGCCAATCAACAAGATCTATGCCTGTCACAAATTCGGTCACAGGATGCTCAACCTGCAACCGCGTGTTCATTTCCAGAAAATAAAATTCCTTTCTGGCATCCACCAGAAACTCAACAGTCCCCACCCCCTGATAACCACAAGCTGCTGTGGCATTAATAGCGGTTTGCCCCATCAAAGCTCTTAATTTTTCATCAACGAAAGGGGACGGTGCCTCCTCAATTACTTTTTGATGTCGGCGTTGAATAGAGCAATCCCTTTCCCCCAGATGTACCACTTGGCCAGACTTGTCTGCCGCCACCTGAACTTCGATATGGCGACCATCAATGATGGCTTTTTCCAGTATCAGCTCGCCACTGCCAAAAGCACTTTGCGCTTCTGTTCGCGCTGAATTAATGGCATCCTCAAGTTCTTCGTGTGAATTAGCCAGCCGCATACCTCTTCCGCCACCACCCGCAGCAGCCTTAATCATGACTGGATACCCAATTCTGTCCGCTTGCTTTAACAGAATATTATTTTTCTGATTAGCTCCCTGATAGCCGGGAATACATGGCACCCCGGCATCAATCATATGCTGTTTTGCTTCACGTTTATTGCCCATCAGCCGGATGGCATAGGGTGACGGGCCGATGAAGGTGATATTTTCCTTTCCGCAAGCCTCAGCAAATTCAGCATTTTCAGATAAGAAGCCATAACCAGGATGAATAGCATCGGCTCCAGTGAGTTTCGCAGCATCCAGTATTCTTGTAATATTTAAATATGACTCTGTCGCGGGGGCGGGGCCTATGCACACGGCCTCATTGGCTTTTTTAACATGCAAGGCATCACAATCTTCATCGCTATAAACGGCGATTGCTATATATCCCGAATCCTGAATGCTGCGAATTATACGTACAGCGATTTCACCTCGGTTAGCTATAAGCACTTTCGTAAACATATTGATCTCAATCCCATTCCGGCTGGCGTTTTTCAAGGAATGCAGCGATACCTTCTTTGGCATCCGCACTTTCGAGACATAATGTTATTTGGGTTCTTAAATGTTCAATGGCATCATCGAATTCCATGTCCTCCTGTTTATTATAAGCAGCCAGACCCAATTGCATGGATGACGGTGCCAAACTGGCCAGTTCCTGAGCAAGGCTGTCCACGGTGCTATCAAGATTCTCAGAACTAACCGCTTGATTAAGCAGTCCCCATTGAACTGCCTGTTGTGCTGAAATTTTCATTCCTCGCATAATAAAATCAAGAGCCACGCGCTTAGGCATCACTCGAAACAAGCCTGCCATAACCATCATCGGCCAAATCCCGCGCTTAATTTCCGGAGCGGAAAAATGAGCGTGATCGGCGGCAATAGCATGGGTAGAATTGCAAATCATCAGCAACGCCCCTGCCAGTGCCGGGCCCTGAACCTTACAAATTACGGGCTTATTCAAATAGCGGATACGAAGACTGATAACATCTGCGGAATTGGACTCGTCGCGCTTGGGAACGTTTGATATAGGGCCACCATCGGGGTTTCCGCTCATATAGCGCAGATCGCCGCCAGCACAAAAAATATCTCCCTTGCCAGTAATAATAACTACACGAATTTCCCGCATCTGCTTGGCATAGTCCAATGCGTATACAAGTTCGGTCGTCATTTCCGCATTTATAGCATTTTTGCGCTCTGGTCGATTCAGGGTAATAGTAAATACGTGGTCGGACTGCTTTAATTCAAGCGTAGTGAAAGTCAGTCCATCCAATGACAATTTTGTTTCATTTTTGGTCATTCAATAGCCCCCTGATGGATTGAGATATTCTGTTCCAGTATTTTTTCGGGAATATCAATATATTTGGCTCGCAAATATTCTCCCAGAGACTTGGCCTGGCCATCTAAACGAAATGAGGCAGAAATGCCTTCGCCCAAAACTCCATGAATATAGAAATTAAGCGCACGAATATTCGGCAGTTCATAACGATCAATAGAAAATTGTTCCATATCGGGAAGCAGTTTTTTCAAACGTTCAACCGATAGAAAATTAAACAGGAAATCATAAGCCTGGTCTGTTTTTGCCCAGATACCAACATTAGCGCAGCCTCCTTTATCGCCAGACCTTGTGCCAAAGATCTGACCCAGAGGAATTTCTACTGTTTCATCATCAAGAACAGGTGTTGGCTGATACGAAACCCCTTGATAAGCCGTTGTCTCTATATCCAACTGACTTGTAGGAAATACTTCTGTGACCGCGCCTTCAAGGCATACTTGTTCAACTATATGTTTGCTATCAATCAGTGCGGGCCAGTGAATAAAAAATTGTCCTACAGGTGCTATGACAGAGCGAAAGGCATAGCCAGGAATTGTCGCCAGAGAAAGTTCATTTAACTTGGCCGAAAAAGCCCGAATAACTAAATCCTGATTCTTGGATTTTACGCAAATTCTAAGAATTGCACTGGCTTCCTCGTTATTTTTGGGATCTATTTTGTCGCTACGGACAATCTGCTCTATTACTTCGTCAAATTGATCACGCCCCCCGATCAAGTCAAATAATATGTCGCCGATAATTTTTGCTTTCGCATCTATCTGCAACCCGGTAAGAAAAAGCTCGATCCCATTTCGGTACCCACCCTCTAAATTAATACAAACTTTATGATGGGCCGGTGGCTTTTCCCCTCGACACCCGCCAACATGTACCCGGTCAAAACCGACTTGCTCCACAGTCAAGCTATCAAAATGGGCTATAACATCAGGGTTAAGATATGCTGGTGATGATATTTCATACAATAATTGGGAAATTACCGTCCCTTCAGATACAAGCCCGCCCGTTCCCGGATGTTTTGTAACTGTAAAACTGCCGTCCTGTTCAATCTCAATGAGGGGGAAACCAACATTTACAAAACTCGGAACTTCTTTGAAAAATGCATAATTGCCACCGGTGGCCTGTGTGCCACATTCAATGATATGTCCTGCTGTCAATGCCCCGGCAAGGGCATCAAAATAGTCCCGCGCCCAGTTAAATTTCCATGCGGCTGGCCCCATCACTAATGCCGCATCAGTAACTCGAGGGCAAATAACCACATCGGCCCCCTGATCAAGGGCTTCTTTTATTCCCCAGCAGCCAAGATAGGCATTTGCCGTGACCGTATTGTACCCGGAATCAGCCAAAGAATACCCAGTTTCAATATTTGTGAATTTTTCACCTGCAATTGCAAGCCCCTCAATGCGCGGCATTAAATCATCGCCACAAATATACGCCACTTTAACTGTTAGCCCTAAATCATGGGCAATTTCTTCAATGGCATCAGCCATTCCTTTAGGGTTAAGTCCACCTGCATTGCTAACTATTTTAGTGTTATTCTCAAGACAGCGTTCCAAAACTTCCTGTATTTGTTTTAGAAAAGTTCCTGCAAATCCAGAATTAGCATCTTTTAATTTCTTCTTATGAAGAATGGCCATGGTGAGTTCGGCAAGATAATCTCCTGTCAACACATCAATCGGTCCACCTTCAACCATTTCTCTTGCAGCAGATAACCGATCACCATAAAAGCCACTACAATTTGCAATGCGGATGACATTGTGTTTTTCATCTTGGGATGCCGCCACTAATTGGCTCCATGTTGAATTGAAAAGATTCCATAAAGTCCTATTACATATAGAAAAATTATTAGAATTCAGTTTTAGATATTAGGAAAAGTGTTTGGATATGTAAATTAAATAGAAGAATAGCTTTGGTTCGATTTATCCTAATTTAAATTAAAGAAAAAAGCGTCCACGTTATGAGGTCATTATTCAATAATCTCCTGATAACAACTTCGGAAATAATGAGCTTGATAAAACAATAACCAGAAAATTAAATACTAAGTCTCTTATGCTTTCAGAAAAATCCATAGTAACCAAAACCTGGGTATAGATGATGAAAAAACCTGAATTTCAATATCTGTCTTGTTTTACAATTAAGTGATCTTTCATTGTGTTGCTACAAAGCGTCTAAAATTCTAGGGGTAATTCACTAGAATCTGGAGGGTGGTTAAACAATCGGGCTGGAACCGAAGGTGACGTTTACGTCAAAATAGCCAATTTCAGTTTCCTTTGACAACACCCTATTCCATCAACATATTTTGAGAGATACGTCGATAAAACACAAAAATATCGACATATTTTCGTGACATGTTGATGAAATCAACATATGCTCATTATATGTCGATGGAATAGGAAAATATAAACATGAGAAACTTTGACCCTCAACAACCCTTTAATAGCTTACCCGCATTACCTCCTAAAAATGAGGTTGAGACAAAGGCCATATTAAAGAGCTGCATAGAGGCTAGAGCATCTTTAGCAAAACTAAAACAAGCCGCACTAATGTTACCCAATCAATCTGTTTTAATAAACACATTGCCCTTATTGGAGGCACAAGCAAGTTCGGAAATTGAAAATATCGTCACAACAACAGACAGGATGTTTCAATATGCTGAAAACATACCCGCAAATATTGATCCCGACACCAAAGAAGCTTTGCAATATAGAACGGCTCTATATGAAGGTTATCTAAATATAGAGAAACGCCCATTAAATACTACAACTGCTGAAAAAATTTGCTCCACAATAAAAGGGGTTGATATGGCGGTAAGAAGAACCCCCGGAACGGCCCTGCAAAATGATCGAACTGGTGAAATAATCTATACGCCCCCAGAAGGGGAACCTTTAATAAGAAACAAGTTGGCAAACTGGGAAGTATTCTTACATAATGACGGCGATTTGGATGTCCTCATTAAAATGGCAATAAGTCATTATCAATTTGAAGCCATTCATCCATTTACGGATGGTAATGGCCGTACAGGGCGCGTTTTAAACCTTCTGTATTTGATTGATGTGGGCTTGTTGGACATTCCCATTTTATATCTGTCCCGCTTTGTAATTCAAAACAAAGCAGACTATTACCGCCTCTTACTTGAAGTCACCACGAAGTGTAATTGGGAAGACTGGGTTGCTTTCATGCTACGGGCTGTTCAAGAGACCTCCGATTGGACAGTTGCGAAAATAAATGCCATCTTAAAGTTAATGGAAACTACGTGTGATTTCATGCGTAGTGAAACACCTAAAATTTATTCAGCGGAATTGGTTGAGGTTCTTTTTAATCAACCCTATTGCCGCATATCCAATTTAGAAAAAGCAGGTATTGCCAAACGGCAAACTGGTTCCGTTTACCTAGGCCAACTTACAAAAGCTGGCATCCTTACAGAAAAGAAAGTAGGTCGTGAGAAAATATATATTAACCCTCGGTATCTTCGCTTGCTGACAACGGAAGCTAATAACTTTAAAGCGTTTTAATTGAGAACAACGGCACTGCCATCAAATTAACTTGTTGTTCCAATATTCATACCTGATATTTTATTCAATGAGCATTACATTTAAATACTACAAACATAATCCCGCGATTATCCGGTTGGCTTTGCTTCTTTATATCAAATATCCATTATCGCTTCGGCAAGTAGAAGATTTGCTTTTTGAGCGAAGAATCGATATCGCCCATGACCCGATCGGTTGTGCAATACCGTAGTCATCGCGCTGCAAATGATGACCGTCTGCGGCAGCGTTTAAAGGAACTGGCTGAACAATATCCTCGTTACGGCTATTTAATCTTGCACGCCCTTTTGAAAGGGGAAGGATTAGTTCAGAACCCTAAGCGCACGTATCGGATTTACTGTGAAGAACAACTTCAGGTGCGCACAAAGAGGCGTAAAAGGCTACCCAATATCCCCCGTCAGCCCATGGCGTTACCTTCCAGACGGACAGAACGGTGGTCTTTGGATTTTGTCTCTGACCAGTTAGCAACAGGTCGGCGATTTCGCATACTTAACGTTATTGACGACTATACGCGGGAATGTGCAGGGCAAATTGTGGATACTTCCATATCTGGTCATCGTCTTTCGGTGTTTTTGGATTACCTGGGAGAAAGTCAGGGCCTTCCCCGTGAAATTATTCTGGATAATGGCCCTGAGCTAACCAGCAAGCCGGAGGTCGATTAAACAATCGGGCTGAGAATAGTCACCGGCCTTTCCGGCGACGGGAATATGCCATGCAGGGCTTTAGAAAAGAAGAAACCCTTCAAAAATTCACCTCAACTCATGCGCAAATCTACAACCATTTTAACGGAGAACGGCACCTCGTAAACAGACAGACATTTAAGAAATTTCGTTCAGAATCTATGACTGAATGGCGTACATTCGTGGCATAAGTATGTGTAATTCGATACTTCTTTGACTAATTTCAGTTTACTTTGACAGTGCCGTCAATCGCAATGATTGAATGGAACCTCTTGACCAGTGCTGTTTGACTCACACATTTAAGGAAAATATTACGCCTTCATAAAGTTAACGTGTCAAAGCCCAAGAATGCTTTTTGCAAAGGACTTATCAACCCGCAATTTCCAGTATGGCACATATGTTTTTATTTTTATCAAAACATTCAACAATGTTAAAATTATCCTCAGTTGCCCTGATTACCTTCCCCAAAATAATATTTTGCTGAGACTGAGCCAGTCCTATCCCCCCTTATTTTCTGTTAAAATGGTCGCGCTGTATTATTCCTTCCGGCTGCGGATGGGATATTTCTATATGTGGCATCCTAACCTTAAAGACCTTACGTTCTTTTTTTAGAATACTCCATAATACCCGATCCTTTACAGAGCGGTCCCAGGCAATGCCCTGCCCCTCCATTAGCGGGACTTTAACCGTCGCGGCCCAATGTAAAATAGAACCTGCCTTCGGTATTTCCATCACATAAAGCTCGCCGTGGTCATGTCCTGTCAAATACAGGTAACCATCCGGCCCCCACGACCCGCCAGAATTGCTCATCGGACGCATTTTATCAAGGATTTGATCTGGTAAAATCCACGATTCAAGTATATTAAACTTGTCATCCATCTTAACTATTTTTGTATTTCTGGTTTCACCATATGGTTCTGTTGAACCCTGTTGAACCTTATCATAATTCGCAAATGCTCCCCACCAGAAACCCTGATAACGGTCCAGCCAAGTAAAAGAACCACGATTAATACCAAAACTATGGGTATCAATATGTTCCATTGTTTCAGCATCCCAAATTTCCACCGAACTGGTCATGGGAGATGTTCCATAATTAGAATGTGAAGCATACAATTTTCCAGCCAATTCTATCAGACTGTCAAAATGAATAAGGACATTACCCTTATTAACGCCATCCCACTGTAGCATTGCCTCACCAGTTATTTTATCGTGCTTGGTAATACGGAAATGGTGAGTAGCATAAAAATATTTACTGTCTACCGCAACAGCCTGTGTGGCGTCAAATGTTTGAAAAATACTTATTATTTCTGAGTGATATATGGGAACTTCATCCGCAATACAGTTTGAGCTGAGAAATACTAAACACGCAGCCATCAACCTCTGAAATATCGCCATTGTTATCATCCTTAACTTTTAAAATAATTAAACGTAAAAAATTCATGTTCCAGTTTTCCCACCCTATTCACTAATATTTCTCCATAGTATATTTTTGTTATTAATTTATCTGGGTTTAAAAATGCAACAATTTGTTGCACGAAGACTACTATTTATATTGATTATTGTCACACCTAATATATCTTAATATATAAAAAACAGTGAATAACAGATTTATAATGATACTATGTACACTTAGACAAGAGATTTCCTGATAAATGTCATATGATTATTTAAAAGTCAGACTCGCTTTACGCGGCCTTTTTGATGGGGCCGTCAATGCAATTTCTGCTGACATTACAATGCCAAAAGATATTCCTTATAGCAAAACCGGAAAGACACTCATTATTGCTGCTGGTAAGGGCGCTGCGGCAATGACCCACGCCGCCTGTAAGAACATTTGCGGGGATGTATCGGGAATAGCGGTTACCCGATATGGTCATGGGATAAAGTATGGTATTATTCCTAGTTCTATTGAAGTCATTGAGGCCAGGCACCCGGTACCAGACGCAGCAGGTGAGCAAGCTGCTTTAAAGGCACTGAAAATTGCTAAAAACC
>JAJFIP010000341.1 GCA_021774875.1 Emcibacter sp. | reverse complement strand
CGTGAATGATGAAATGTCCGAGCGATTTCCCGGATACTCATCCCATCGCGATGAGCACGTCGTATACGTCCGTAATCGTCCACCGTAAGCATCCTTTGCCCCGATACTGAAGGTCAAAAGCCTCCAGTATCGGGAACTTGCTACGCTGGGTCCATTTTACGCGCCAATCTCCAGTCGTCATGTAATTAGCTTTCTCTTTGATACAGAGCATAAACGTATGGTCGTGGATCACCAAAGGGATTGATATACGTATGGTTGAATTGCTCAATAATCTTGAATGATGATCCCAAGTGTTCAGAAATTTCCTCCACAGAATATCAGTGAAGTTTTAAACCCGCACATTTTCTTGCACCAGTTTTTGAAAATTCAGCGAACAGAGCGTAGCCGCCTATTTTCATCAGGGATTTCAAGTTGTTGAAGTACCCTTTGATATCATTTTCATTGGTTAAAAAATGAAGAACTGCTCTGTCGACCCATAAATCAACATTTGGAATGGAATCCTGAAACGGCTGGGCGATATCCTGACAAATCCACGTGATCTTTTCACTTTTGTCCCCCAGTCTCTCTTTAACTCGGTTGAGTGCCTCAACGCTGATGTCGTTGAGAACCAGATTAACTCCCTTGGAAAGAAGTTCTTCTATCAGAACAGAAGTACCCGAACCGGGAAGAAAAGCAACCGACCCTTCCAGGTTTGGAATTTGATTTAATAATTTTAATGTTTGAGTTGATTCTTTTTCGTACCAACCTAATTTTGAATCTTCCGCGTGGGAAAAGATTGCATCCCAGTGTTCGCTACTTGAGTTCATTTTCTTACCCTATCGATTTGTAGGTTGTATCGCCCCAATGCCAGAATGTGTTGTTCACAAAGACAGAACTGATCCACATGGAATTCCCAGCAAATGCAGAAATTTCCAGGCTGTCAAAATGTTATCACTTTGTCGCTTTCAATGACCCACTCAGAAAGAGCTTGCATGGTTGACTGCTCAGCACCTTCAAAACAGGGCTGGTTTTTATAAATACCACAACGTGCCATACAGGTTCCGCAGACTTTAACAACAACCTTTTGGCTTATTAATTCCCTGAGCATCTTCGACAGATCCTGGTCATATCCTTCAGGAGGGTGCGAGGCTTCACGAGCCATATCAACGGCCTCATTCATAAGAAAGATTTGAACTTGTTGTTCGTTCTCAACCAACTTCCCAGCTAAACGAAGTCCATTCCATGTCACATCGGTGCCGTCGTAAGGTTCGCGGTTAAAAATAAGTAAGATTATCATGACTCTCTTCCTCTCAATAATCATTAACGGTATGCAATGACCCCGAAGTGAAATGGACAACATTCCCTTAAATCCACACCTTGGATGCTGCGGAATCCTGCATCCTTAATCCATGTTTTGCATTGTTCAGGAGTTGGGCGAATTTCAAGTGAGGGACCACGTGGAGTTGCAATATCGCTTTTCCAGTGAACCACAGATAATTTCCCACCAACGACTAAAACGCGATAAGCCTCTGATAATAACCCTACCGGATTTTCCAGATGCAAAAGGTTGTAAATCATTGCATGAGTTTGTGATTGAGAATCAAGCCCCGTATCGTCTGCGATAAAATCTCGGACCTTAGCTTGAATATTAGTTAGAGACCGTTCCTCAGATTTCTCTTGAAGTTGCTCAATTAATTCAGGCTGTATGTCATATGCAGAAATGGCACCTTGAGAATGCTTGGCTGCTGGAAAAGTAAATGTTCCGTATCCACAACCAAATTCAACAACATTGCCTTTGCAACCAGCAATGCCGAACAGTTTCTTAATCATACATTCGGCATCAAAGAAACTGTTCCAATAACTTTCATCCGGCATTCCGCTATCACGAACTCTCAATCTAGTATCTCCAATCAATCAAGTCTCACCTATCGGCGCATCATATAGATGACCAAGCCCTGGCTGTTGCCTCAATCAATTTCAAAGCATCCCGGGAGCCGTTCTCTTCACCTTTTTCAAAATCACCGTCAATGTTCCCCATCTGATTCGTAACATGTGCAAAGCAAACCACTGCCTTGTTGCGGACTTGAGCAAAGGCATAGAGAGCCGATGCTTCCATTTCAACAGCGAGAATGCCTTGTAACTTTGCTTGTTCAATAGCAACAGTTGTTTCTCGAAAAGGAGCATCCGTTGTCCAAGTCGCTCCTCGATAAACAGGTACAACTGACTCCGAAAAAGCATTGTCAAGCATCTCCAGTAAATCATGGCTAATGTGTGCATAATCAGACGGCAGTAAATAATGATAACTTGTGCCTTCATCTCTGAAGGCTTTTTCAATCAGCACAAAAAATGGTGGGGATTGCTTCGGCAGGATCACGCCTGATGAAGTCATGCTAATCAGTAGTTGGCATCCCGATGCAAATAATTCTTCAGCAATCAGCACTGCAAATGAAGCACCGACTGCACAACCAATGATTCCAAACTCAATGTCTTCATACTGAAAGTTATATAACTGAGTATGATAGCACGCCCAACAGTTGTTGAATTTTGCCCTGCCGGAATTAATTAAATTGCTGAGGATATCTCCATCGGGATCGAGAATGCAAACTTTTGGTATCTTTCCTTCGGGAATACCTTTT
>JAJFIP010000035.1 GCA_021774875.1 Emcibacter sp. | reverse complement strand
GATCAACTACCGGGGTCTCTTCTACTGGAGGATCAACTACCGGAGTCTCGTCTACTGGAGGATCAACTACCGGAGTCTCGTCTACTGGAGGATCAACTACCGGAGTCTCGTCTACTGGAGGGTCAACTACCGGGGTCTCGTCTACTGGAGGATCAACTACCGGGGTCTCGTCTACTGGAGGATCAACTACCGGAGTCTCGTCTACTGGAGGATCAACTACTGGAGTCTCATCAACTGGCATCACATCTATAAAGGCCGCAGCTGAAGCACTTGTTGTTCCGTCTGAAACTGTGAAGCTAAACGCAACATCATCACCGTTAAAGTCGGGAGCCGGATCGAAGGTATAAGTTCCGTCACCATTATCTGTGACGGTACCAAAAGTTTCCTCGACTGTCACATTTGATACATTAAGTGTATCACCCTCCACATCAGATGAATTAGCCAGAAGGTCATCGGCAGAAAAAGTAAATGAAGTATCTTCCTCAGTCGCGCCAAGGTCAACAGATCCTATAGTCGGCCCATCATTGCTACCAGTAATTGTCAGGGTCAAACTCGATGTATCGGTACCACCCTCTCCATCAGATATGGAATATGTAATGGTGACAGTCTCTGTTTCCCCATCGTCCAGATGATCAAAAGCACTACCAGGATTAAAAGTGATATTTGTGCCGTCATGTGACACAGCACCAAGACCGTCGTCTAATGAGGCATCGGTAATAAACAGGCTATCATTATCTGTATCGGTATCATTAGCCAAGACATCCAGTGTAAAGGTTTCATTTTCGTCCAAAATCCCATTATCTGCTTCGGCAACGGGTGCAATATTCACATCCGTATCATCCGTATTATCCGTATCATCAGTTTCGGGGGTATTATCATTTGTAGTTTCCACTGATGCTGCAAATGTCTGGGCCTGAATATCTTGTGCGAATTCCCCACCTGTTGACGTCTCAGGAACTTCAATTGACGGGATCACCCCGGCTGGAGAAATTGTCTCAAATTCAAGTCCGGAAGTGGCCGTCCCTGCTGTGGTAACGGAATTTCCAAAGCCAACCACATCCCCTGATAATTCATTTTCCCCTAAATTTTCCGACAATTTGGCTTCTGCCTGCTCAATATTTGTCAGTACAGGTGACCCTTCTATTATGGTATTTTCAAGGATAGAAGAAGGAAAAACTGAGTCTTCGGCCTCTGGAAGACCCTCACCTCGATCATTTTGACTGCCAAGATGGATATTAGCCCGGGTTTGAGTATCCTGAGTACCGTCCTCAATGGATGAATCAAGTCGGTCATCTGTCTCGTTCCTCGGCCTTACACGATCTGCGCCCTGTACTATGGGATCCAGATCAATATCAGAATTATTAACAGCTGAAATGCCCTGATTATTGTCAGCCATATTTATAATCTCCAGTCAAATGCAAAAAACAATTAGGGACACACTGAATAATAACCTTGCTATCCCATCTGAAATCTTAACAGTAAATGATAAACAAAATGTTTCTGCTTATGGTTAATAAATTTTAACTTTTAAAGTGGGTTTCTTATAAATATCAGATAGTTATGTGATAAAAATTACCTATTATTTTCATAAAATTTGAATTATTAATTCCTGCAGTCTGCAACAATTAACCATTAATCAACTCAATGATCGTATCAAGGGGTTTTAGTATTAGATTTGTATGCATAAATTAAGTATATGTAAGTAGGGAAAATTTATCAGCTTGAGATGTTATATAGTTGATTAATAAGAAGGTTTGAAGTTAAAATATGACGGCATCCAGTGTAGATTCACCACAGGATTTGGGACTGAATACTCAGCAAAAATCCCGACCAGGATTCACCCCGATAATGAGGCCCGATATTTTGGTGGCATCCTTATTTCTGAATATCCTGTCGCTGGCATTGCCCATGGTCCTTCTTCAGGTATATGACAGGATCATTCCCAATGTGGCACTCCAGACACTAACCCTGCTCATATTTGGATTAATTATTGTTTTAATCATTGATGTTTTATTACGGACCGCACGTTCATATCTATCCGGCTGGGTCGGAGCAAAATATGAACATGAAATGGGTTGTCAGGCTGTTGAAAGATTATTGAGGGCAGATCTGCAGGAACTGGAGAAAGTCTCGCCCGGCGTTCATCTGGATCGCCTGTCATCAATTGACTCAGTCCGGGATTTTTATTCAAGTCAGGCTGGGCTTGCTCTGGCCGATCTGCCGTTTGTTTTCCTGTTTCTCGGGCTGTTGGGTTATATTGGTGGTGCACTGCTTATTGTTCCAGTGATTTTACTGCTGGTCTTGAGCTGCGTTGCATTCGCCCTTGGCGTGCGTCTGAAAGAAGCCCTGAAAAATGATACTCTTTGGGAAGACCGCAGATATAGTTTTATCATCGAGGTGCTGACCGGGATACATTCCATAAAAAGCATGGCCATGGAAAATCTCATGGGCCGCCGCTATGAAAAGTTGTTGGAAAATTGTTCCAAAGCTTCATACGAGGTAATTTTTCTCAGTGGATCGTCTCAGGGAATTGGCAGTATTTTTTCACAGATCACTATGATAGCAGTAGCCAGTGTCGGCAGTATTCTGGTTATTAATGGAGAAATCACCGTTGGTGCGCTTGCGGCAAGCACCCTGCTGGCTGGTCGCACGGTTCAGCCATTACTCAGAGCGCTAGGCATATGGACGCGCTTCCAACATATCCAGATTGCCAACGAGAAATTGCAGCATATCAATAATACACCCAATGAGCGCCCGGCAGAAACCACCGATATTGAAATAGTCGATGAAATTGAGATGAAAGATTTCAGCTTCCGCTACGAAGAGGAAGGTAAGGAAATCCTGAGCAATATCAATTTGAAACTAAAGCACGGTGATATTATTGGCATCCGGGGTGGAAACGGATCAGGAAAATCTACTTTGCTGTGGTCTCTGATGGGCGGAATGAAACCAACTTCTGGTGAAATACTGATTAACGGACAAAATCCTTTAAATTTCTCAACCTCAAGCTTGCGTACGAAGATAGCTTATCTGCCCCAGAAGCCAACCATGTTTCGGGGTACTATCCTGGATAATCTGACCATGTTTAGAGGTGATGAATATATTGACGATGCCATCAGTATCGGTGAAAAGCTAGAGCTGAATAAGATTCTGGCCCGCATGCCCGATGGATATGAAACCGTAATCGGCGATGGCGCACAAAGTGAAATACCCGCCGGCATAGCCCAGAGAATAACAATCGCGAGGTCACTGTCCTCGAAGCCGGATGTAATTTTATTTGATGAAGCAAATTCTGGACTTGATACACAATCCGATAATGATCTGCAGCAATTAATCGAGCAGCTTAAAGGCACATGTACCATCGTACTGGTCAGCTATCGTCCCTCGTTACTGCGACTGGCCCACAGGCTCTATGACCTGAAAAATGGACAATTGATCCAATTGGATAATAAGAAGAATGACCAGCCTACCCCACAAAATAAAGAGGGGGTAAAATGACCGAGCAAACAGCAGAAAAAGGCCCGGCACGGGAATTGATGGATAGCCTGGAAAACCGTATTCAGAAGGGCGTGACACTTTCTGTATCCGATGCCGCCCAGATGGCCGATGCCATCAAGACCGGAAAAATTGGCTCATTCAGTGCCAAATCCCCTTACGCATCATGTCTTCTTCCCCTTTTGACAGCCCTCGGGTGGCGGGGAAATATCAGGGGATTATTCGAGGCCCTGCCCCATTTCGCCGATAGCCTTGATTTAACGGAGTTTAGAAATACTCTGGCCCATCTGCATTATAAGACGGTGCAGTCATCTGCAAATTTATCACAAATTGATGAAAGGCTGTTCCCCTGTATCTTCGCCGACCGGGAAGACCATCCTATGGTGATTCTGGCACGTGAAAATGATGGGATCAGAGTATTTGACAGTGCGGACCAGTCTGAAAAAAATCTGCAAGATACATCACTGACAGGTATCGCCTATTTTATATCTTCTGAATTTACCTCACAAACCAACAAAAAAAAGCAGACAAAACCACAGG
The DNA here is from genome assembly GCA_021774875.1 of Emcibacter sp. Classification (GTDB taxonomy): domain Bacteria; phylum Pseudomonadota; class Alphaproteobacteria; order Sphingomonadales; family Emcibacteraceae; genus Paremcibacter. The sequence continues at coordinate 6,657 of JAJFIP010000035.1, read as the reverse complement.
AAAACTGGGTGGGTAACCTGGCCTTACGCTTTAAGACTACTATAAAACAACTTTTTGCCATGACATTAATACTAAATATATTCGCCCTGCTGGTGCCGCTGTTTATCATGGCAATATATGATCAGGTTATCCCGTCGAAATCCGGAGAAACCCTGAGTTATCTGGCAGGAGGAATTATATTTGCTATTCTTTGCGAGATCCTGCTGCGTATTATCCGCTCAAAATTTGTTGCCTATCTGGGGGCGCGGGTGGAAAATATTGTTACTAATGCGACTTTTCAGAAACTGTTGTCCTTGCCACCTACAATGACCGAATCCTCACCTATTGGTGCTCAGGTATCCCGGCTGAAGGAATTTGATACCATAAAAGGGTTATTCTCAGGCACTCTGGTAAATGTTGCTCTCGAACTGCCGTTTATAGTAGTTTTCCTCGCAATTATTGCCTTATTGGGGGGGAATCTCGCCTATATTCCTATAGCCATGATGGGCGTTTTTGGACTTGTTGCATTTATAATGATGCCTTCTATGAAGCGTAATGTAGCTCTTTCGAGCCGTAAAAAAGCAGAAAGACACGGCTTCCTTGTGGAAAGCATGTCTGCTCTGAGGACTATCAAACAAACCGCATCAGAACTATCCTGGCTTGATCGTTTCCGGCATTTATCGGCTGATGCAGCCTATTCCCATTTCCGCACATCTCAGATTTCATTACTGATGCAAAGTCTGGCTCAGGCAATTATGATGGGGGCCGGCGTGGCAACGATCGGCTTTGGCGTGTTGAGGATTCTTGATGGAGACATGACCGTTGGAGCGCTTATTGCCTGCATGGTACTGGTCTGGAGAGTCCTGTCCCCCTTGCAAAGTCTGTTCCTTACCCTGACCAGACTTGAACAGATCATTAATAGTGTAAAGCAGATTAACCTGTTGATGAAAATATCCTCAGAAGATGATCCCAGTCCGTCAAGCTTGTCCCAAAGAGAATTTTCCGGCCATCTCATCATGGACCGGGTCAGTTTTCGCTATCGACCAAATGCTGAACCTGCGCTACTGGGAGTCACATTTGAAGTCAACCCGGGAGAAATGCTTTCCATTATCGGCCCCAATGCTTCCGGAAAATCAACGGCCATTAAGCTATTGCTGTCCATGAGCCGCCCTCAGGCCGGTCAGATTATTCTGGATGGTATGGATATTCGGCAAATCAACCCGATTGCGCTGCGCCGGTCCATAGCCTATGTGCCGCAAGAGGCCCATTTTTTCCATGGAACCATCGCCCAGAACCTGAGACTTGCCCAGCCGATGGCATCAGACGAGGAAATGATTGAAGCCTGCACAACAGCAAATGTCCTTGATGAAATCAATGAGCTTGCTCATGGTTTTGAAACCCGCATTGGTGATCAATCCATTCAAAGTCTGCCTTCCAGCTTCAAGCAGAGAGTTTCACTGGCCCGGGCCTATTTGAAAAAGGCTCCGATCCTGCTGCTTGACGAGCCTGCAAAAACTCTGGACTTTGCCGGTGATACTGCCTTTATGCAATCCCTTAAGTCCATGAAGGGCAAGACGACAATCCTGATGATCTCGCACCGACCAAGTCACATTAAAATGGCGGACAAAATTCTTGTGTTACAAGATGGAATGGTACATAAATTTGGCACACCAGCAGACATATTTCCGGGTATGTAGGGAAAGATATGAACAACAATATAGAAAATAAAGAACAAAATGATGCCCGAATAACTCTGGATAATGCTCGTTCTGTGGTTGCTGCAGGTACCAATAAAATTGATCAACTTATGGAGAAGGCAACCGAATTTATTCGTCAGAAAAAACCAAAACCTGTCGGTTATTACAACCGTTTCCTGTCTCGCGCCATTCTGCTGGAAGAATCAGGCCCTCCACAGGCCATTGTCTCAACTGTGGCAATTATATCGCTATTTTTATTCGGCGTGATTACATGGGCTGCGGTAACAACATTGAATGAAACCAGTATAGCTATTGGCCAGATACGACCTGCCTCCAGCGTGCAACCTGTACAGCATCTGGAAGGCGGAATCGTTTCACAAATTCTGGTGAATGAAGGTGATAAAGTAAAAAAGGGTCAGTCTATCCTTACTTTGGCCCCTACTGCGGCTATGTCCAACCTTGATCGTATTAAAGCCCGCCATATGGCACTTTCCCTTCAGATTATCCGGCTGAAAGCATTTGCTAAAGAGGAGGAAGGGAATTTTTCCGAATATACAAATACCTATCCTGTACTGGTCGAGGATCAACGGGATGTACTTACTCAGCATAATAAATCCCGTACGGCACAACAGGAGGTGATACTTTCACAGCTGGATGAACGAAAAAATGAACTCCTGTTGCTGAATCGTCAAGAGAAAACTGAACAGAGAAATCTGAAGATCATAGCAGAAGAACTGGGCATGCGTCAGGAACTTACCGATAAGGGATTGGGGTCAAAAATAAAGCTTCTTGAAGTTCAACGCGCCCACAACAAAGCACAAGGCGACCTGACCCAGACCCAATCGAAAAAAGCGGGTGTCCGGGCAACGATAGCACAGGTTAAGGGTAATCTTGTGGCACTGAATGAAAAATTCCGCAATGAATCCCTTATCCAGGTGGATAATCTGAGCAGCGAGAGAGCACAGGTCTCAGCCGAACTCACCCAACTGAATGACCGGGTAAGGCGACTTTCGGTGCTCGCTCCTGCAGATGGAGTGATCAAGGGACTAAAATATCGTACTGTGGGCAGTGTTATCCCGCCGGGAGATACAATCGTGGAAATAGTCCCAATATCTGACATGCTGGTGGCAGAGGTAAAAATTTCACCCCGCGATATTGGCCATGTTGAGATCGGAACCAAGGTTCTGCTGAAAATTGATACCTACAATTATGCCAGATATGGCAGTATTACGAGCAGCCTTAACCAGGTATCCGCATCATCATTTGTTGATGAAGAAGGTAATACCTATTTTAAGGGATTAGTAGAGTTACCCCAAAATTATTTAGGTATTGACCCAAAATCCAATCGGATTACCTCAGGAATGACGGTGGTTGCTGACATCCAGACAGGTCGCAAGACTCTGCTACAATATCTGGTCAAACCAATCAATAATGCACTGGATACTTCTTTCCGGGAAAGATAGAATTACGCGGCTGAATTTACAATAATTCTTCCTCAGCCTTGCGTTTTATCATCTCATCGACAATAAATTCGATCTTTTTTGAGTCTGCCCAGGCAGCACGGAAAACAATACGCCCCTTCTCATCAACCACATAGGCAGGATTTGGAACATTGCCATAAGTGCGTAGTACTTTTGCATCAAAATTATCCACGGCAATGGTCATATCAGTGTAATCACCCAGCATTTTTGCATAAGCCATTTTCTCATCAAAATTGGATGGCCATGAGAATTCACGGTAATCAGCCTCTCCCGCATGACGTTCAACAGAATATATTATGGTAAATTCCACATCATCACTAGCGTATTTCTTTTTTAGTTCGCTCCACTTCATGACCTGATACAGGGCCGGTTGACAGGTAATGGCTGCCAGCATAAAGACACGAATTTTCCCAGCACTGTCAGACAGGCGGTAATTATCGCCTTCGGTCGTTTGCAAATCAAAATCAGGTGCCGACATACCCAATCGTGTTTCATCACTTAAGCCGGCAAAAGCCGCCCAGGACTGACGATTGTTGGATTCAACATAAAGATTATAAAAACTGTCGGTATTAGAGGCGGGAGAGGTGACGATGCCCTGCTCACGCAAAGCCACCGCATTCTGGTTGGCCGAGACAAAGACCGGCTCAAGCTCCCGGTAAGACTCTCTGGCTTCCGGATCTCTGAACACATCGCGCAGACCGTGCATTCCCAGATCTTCACCATACAGAACCAACCCGTCCTGAACCTCAACATGCTGTTCCCAGTAGGGGACGTTGCCGAGCTGGTAGACAATATTACCAACATAAGCTGTGACCGCTAATATGGGGGTCAGTATAATGATAAGTAACTTTTTCCAGTTACGTGATAGCCAGGATTTTTTTATTTCCATATTCATGATATTCCCTCCAATTCATTATTTTCTAGTATTTTAATAATAACTTGATTGAATTTATATTATGAATTCCTGGTAAGCTAATCATTTTTTTGTGATTACAATTACTTAAAGTCTCTTCTCTATAGCATCCCACAACAGTGCCGAAATATCCGTACCGTCAAAACGCTGGATTTCCTGTATGCCAGTGGGCGATGTGACGTTGATTTCGGTCAGGTAATCACCGATCACATCAATGCCGACAAAAAGCATGCCCTGCTCGCGTAATGTGGGGCCGATTGCTTCACAAATCTGGATTTCCCGATCGGTCAGCTCGGTTTTCATAGCCTCGCCGCCCACATGCATGTTGGAACGCACCTCGCCCTCTAATGGTACCCTGTTAATGGCACCAACCGCCTCGCCGTCGATTAATATGATCCGCTTGTCGCCCTTGACCACGTCGGATAAATACTGCTGGACAATGAAAGGTTCCGGGTAGAATTCCTGAAACATCTCTATGAGGCTGTTGAGGTTCTGGTCGCCCTCGCGGATACGAAAAACACCGGCCCCGCCATTGCCGTAAAGTGGCTTGATGATAATATCGTTGTATTCGGCGCGGAACTGTTTCACATCGCTTGGATTGCTGGTGATCAGGGTCGGTGGCATCAGGTCAGGAAAACGGGTCAGAAATATCTTTTCCGGCGCATTTCGCACCGAGGCCGGATCATTAACCACCAGAGTTTGAGGATGAATTTGTTCCAGAATATGAGTAGCGGTAATATAGCCCATATGAAAGGGCGGATCCTGACGCATCAGGACCACATCCACATCCTCTGCCAGATCAATTTTATCCTCAGCACCATAAGAAAAATGGTTGCCCAGCTCGCGCCGCAGAGTCATGGCACGGGCATAGGCCGTCACCTTGCCATCCTGAAAGGAAAGATCCTTCACGTCATAATGATAGAGTTTATAGCCCCTTCTTTCCGCCTCCAACCCGATGGCAAAGGTGCTGTCAGCATTGATGTCAACTGATTCAATGGGGTCCATCTGTATGGCAACGTTTAGGCTCATATTAGGCTATTCCACTTCATTCTGTTTCGGGTAATTTCAGGATATTACCGCCCTGAATTTCCTGAGATTTTTTTTCCAGATCCTGCAACATGCTGAAAATCTGCTGCTCGATCAGATCATTCTGTTCAAATTTCTCCACATTCTCCAGACAATAGAGCAGACGTTCACTGGCCTGATCAATTTTTTCCACATGGGCCAGCAACATACCCAGTTCATAGTGATGCTGGATGTCCTGCGGGTCAATCATTACCAGCCGAGATAAAATATTTATCGCCTGTCCCAGATCACTGACTTTCAGGCAGCGGACCTTGACATTATTAAGCAGACGGACCAGAATTTCCCGGTCGGTAATGGCCTGATAATATTCCGGTTTCAAGTCGGCATCAGTGCTGGAAAAATTTTGAATCATGTCGCGCAGATCCTTTGCCACCAATATTTTTCCATCATTGAACGGGTCAATAATCACCTGCCCGTCTCTGGCTGAATCTTCGCCGTGGAGCCGGATCAGAAAATGGCGGGGAAATTTCAGGCCTTCAATATGCCAGCCCTGTTCCCGCGCCGTATGCATATATAATATGCTCAATGACACTGGCAGGCCTTTGCGGTTATCAATCACCGACATGAGATTGGCATTTTGCAGGTCATCGTAATATTCGCTATTACCGGTATATTCATGGCGACCAAGCAATACGGCTATCAGTGCTTCGGCACGGTCCTTAGCTGAATCTGAATGGACATTTTGCCCCTTGAGATCAAGGGCTAGAATTTTCAGATGATGCTCATATTTCTGTAATGAAACGCCAGGCCGGTCCAGAGATGCCAATATCAGAGCGATATAGGCAATATTATCCAGTGAGCCATCACCGTCACCCACTGCTTTTAACTGTGCCAAATATTTTTTATTTGCTTCACTCAAGGTTTTATTTCTCTCTGCCATGCGTCTTTTACATGGGTTGGCAGTGCCCAGGGTTCAACCGCTATCAAATCAAAACGGCAGCAAAAATCCTGTATGTTTTCATTTTTACCATAAATATTCCTTGCAAGATACCATTCTGCGGCCTTGATGATGCGTTGTCTCTGATGCCATGACAGGGCATTCAGCGCATCCTGACGGCTCGAACGCGCCTTTACCTCGATGAAACAAATCAGATTTCCCCTTTGGGCAATGAGGTCAATTTCACCGGATTTACATTTAAACCGCCGAGCCAGCACCCGGTAGCCTTTCAGGGTCAGCAGTGCTATGGACAGCCATTCCGCGCCCTGCCCCCACAGATAGGCTTTTCGCTTTTTCTTATGTGCCTGATCGCTCATTTGCTGCCTGACAATGCCAGAGCACGCGCATAAACCTGTTTGCGCTTTAATCCGGTGGTATAGGTAACTGATGCCACTGCCTCTTTCACCGTCAGATTTTCCAAGGCGCGTATCAAAGCCTGATCAAGCTGATCCTCGCTGACTTCTGTGGCCAATGGCGGACCGACGACGATCACGATTTCACCCTTGGGCCTGTTGGCATTCTGGTAATGCTCTGCGAGATCTGCAAGGTTACCGCTTCTGACTT
>JAJFIP010000340.1 GCA_021774875.1 Emcibacter sp. | reverse complement strand
AATTATTCCGCCGCCAAGGCGGGGACTTTTGGATTCGTCAAGGCCCTGGCTCAGGAAGGCGCCCGTTACGGCATCACAGTCAATGCTATTGCGCCGGGCTATGTTGCCACTGAAATGGTCATGGCCGTGCCGGAAGAAATTGTCGCCAAAATCATCAAGGGTATTCCCTTGGGCCGTCTCGGCGAAGCAGAAGAGGTTGCCAATGCCGTAGCCTATCTGGTTTCTGATAAAGCAAGTTTCGTCACTGGCTCCACCCTGACCATCAATGGTGGTCAATATATGGTTTAATCATCACATGATATAGGCTACCCTGCCCTTATCTAAATTCGAGAGTGGGACAGATGTATCAGGATGTGGTTGAACTGCGAAGCTTTTATGATAAGCCCCTTGGGCGGATCACAGCACGGCTGGTTCGCAGGCAAATCATAACCCTCTGGCCTGACATAAGCGGCATGGATGTTTTGGGGCTCGGGTTTACCACGCCCTATCTGGATATTTTCAGGGCCAAGGCCAATCATGTGATCAGCATCATGCCCGCCCCACAGGGAGTCATGCGCTGGCCGCGCTATAACGGTGATCCTCAAAATGACGGTGCTCACAGATACAGGGGCAACTTGACCGCTCTCGCCCATGAGGATGCCCTGCCCCTGAAAGACGCCTCTATGGATCGGATCGTGATGGTTCACATACTGGAGCATACCGAACAAAGTCGCCATATATTGCGCGAAGTCTGGCGCATATTGGCCCCGGGCGGACGGGTGATTGTGGTGGTGCCAAACCGGCTTGGTTTCTGGGCCAGAACCGACCGCACACCCTTTGGTCATGGTAAGCCATTTTCCACCCTGCAACTGCGCCAATTATTCAGTGATAATATGCTTACTCCCACCCGGACAAGTTCGGCACTTCATCTGCCGCCCTTCAAAAGCCGCCCCCTGTTATCACTGATGAGCACTTTGGAAAACACCGGCCAGAGATGGTGGCATAATCTTGCCGGAGCCTTGATTATAGAAGCTGAAAAACAGATCTATGCCACAGGCCCCACAGTAAAAGAATCCAAGCGCGTCCACCGTCCGGCCATGGCAGGCAATCATATTGACCCAAAAAATATCAATGTAAAAACAATGTTACTTGAAAATACTACAGGATATTCTAAAGATAGGATATAAATCCCTATCAACAGGTTTCAGTCCAGCAGGTAAAAATGATAAAAAAAATTCTTGTGCTCATCCTTATTATTATTCTAGGTGCCGTACTTTATTACATCGGCCAGATTAACAAGCCCTCACAAGGTTTCCGCCGAGGCCCGGGAGTTGTTGCAATTGTGGCAGCCCCCGTCATCTCGGATATTTTTACTGATACAATCGAAGCCCTTGGTACAACAAAGGCCAATGAATCTGTCAATCTCACCGCCTCAACAACCGACAAAATATCTAAAATAAATTTCACCGATGGCATGCTGGCCAAGAAAGGCCAAATCCTTGTTGAACTGGTCAGTGACGAGGAACGAGCCGACCTGCGCTCGGCAGTTGTTAATGCGGAACAACAGCAACGTGATCTCATCCGTATCGAGGGATTGGTCAAGGCACGCACCCTGCCCACAGCACGGCTGGACGACCAGAGAACACTCCACAAAAAAGCCAGAGCAGATGTGCAGGCGGCTCAGTCCCGCATCCGTGACCGACAGATTTTAGCCCCCTTTGATGGCCAGCTTGGATTGCGGCTGGTCAGTCTTGGATCACTGGTAACCCCGGGAACAGTGATTGCCACATTGGATGATCTTTCCGTCATAAAACTTGATTTCACAGTACCTGAAGGATTTCTTGCCACACTGAAGATGGGACAAACCATCAATGCTCTGAGCGATGCCTACCCCAAGGCACCCTTTGAAGGCATAGTGACCAATATCGGCAGCCGGGTTGATCCGGTTTCCCGTGCGGTAAATGTCCGGGCAATCATTGCCAATGAAGACGGAAAACTGCGCCCCGGCATGCTCATGCGGGTGAAGTTGATAAAAAATCAAAGCCAGTCGATCATGATTCCCGAAGAAGCCCTGGTGACCACAGCAACCAGCAAATATGTTTTCATTGTAAAGGATGGCAATCACGTCAGGCAGCAGTCCGTCATTATCGGCAGACGCCGCCCCGGTGCCATTGAAATTCTGGAAGGACTGGAAATCGGACAGAGTATAGTCATTGAAGGCACGCTGAAGCTTCAGGATAACAGCAAGATCACCATCAAGAATTCAGATACCGGTAAATCAGGGGGAAATAGTCCATGATCCTGTCTGATATATCTGTTGACCGCCCGGTTTTCGCCACAGTCATCAGCATGTTGCTGGTGGCCTTTGGCGTTATGAGTTTCAAGGATCTGCCATTGCGGCAATATCCTGATATTAATGCCCCCATTGTGTCGGTTTCAACCAATTACCGGGGCGCATCTGCCGACATAGTGGAAAGCAAGATTACCCGACTGGTCGAGGACCGAATAAGTGGCATAGAAGGCATCAAGACCATGTCCTCTACCAGTCAGGATGGCCGCTCCAATATCACCATTGAATTTAAAATCAGCCGGGACATTGACGCGGCGGCCAACGATGTCCGTCAACGGGTTTCCCGTCTGCTAAATAACCTGCCCGAAGAAGCCGACCCGCCGGAAATTTCCAAAGTGGACACCAATGACCGGCCTATCATGTGGCTGAGATTAATATCTGCCAATATGTCGCCGCTGGAGCTTGGGGATTATGCCAAGCGTTTTCTTGTGGACCGGCTTTCCTCTGTGGAGGGTGTGGCCCGTGTCCGAACTAGCTCACGAACTTATGCCATGCGTATCTGGCTCAATCGGCAGCAATTGGCGGCGCGTAATGTAACCGTGAATGATGTGGAAGTTGCACTAAGGGCAGAAAATATTGAACTGCCCGCAGGCAGGGTGGAATCCACCGAACGGGAATTTACCGTCAGGATTGACCGCAAATACAAAACAGCACAGGACTTCGCCCAACTGGTTATTCGCCAGGCCGATGATGGTCATCTGACCCGACTTGGTGATGTCGCCAAAGTGGAACTGGGGGCAGAAAATTACCGTAATGAAATGCATGGCAACCGGGAATTTATGATAGGCCTGGGTGTTGTCAAACAGTCCAAAGGCAATACTCTTACCGTTGCCCGCACCATCAAAAAAGAAATTGAGAAAATTAATAAGACCTTGCCTGACGGGATTTCCCTGGGCGTGAATATGGATCAGTCCATCTTCATTGAGGAGGCCATCTATGAAGTTTACAAAACCTTCGCAATCGCCATGTCGCTGGTGATATTGGTCATTTATTTGTTTCTGGGTAGTGCCCGTGCCATGTTTATCCCAGCGATCACCGTGCCGGTATCAATCACAGCATCCTTCATTTTCCTGAATATGGCAGGCTATTCCATTAATCTGCTCACTCTGCTGGCGCTGATCCTGTCCATCGGGCTGGTGGTGGATGATGCCATTCTGGTGCTGGAAAATATTTATCGGCGTATTGACCGAGGAGAGCCGCCTCTGCTTGCAGCCTATTACGGCGCCCGGGAAGTGGGCTTTGCCGTGATTGCCACTACCCTCGTGTTGGTAGCGGTATTCATACCCATCATTTTTATTGAGGGTGAAACCGGGCGGCTGTTTACAGAGTTTGCCATGGCTATGGCCTCGGCTGTTGTATTCTCCTCTATTGTTGCCCTGACACTGGCACCCATGTTGTGCTCCCGCATCCTGAGGAAAGAAGGCGGAGATAATAAGTTCCATGATAAAGGCATGAAATTCTTAAGGGTTCTTGAGGGGGCCTACGTCAAATTCCTGAACCGGCTTTTCAAGCGGCCTGGATTGATTTTCATCAGCCTTATTCCCGTGATTGGCCTTGCTTATCTGCTTTTTACTACTTTGCCCTCAGAATTTATTCCACTGGAAGATCAGGGACGATTCTTTGTCTCTGTCAAGGGCCCCGAAGGCACCGGATATGAAAATATGAAGCGCCATATGAAAGACGTGGAAGATGATATGATGTCATTGGTGGAAAATGGCGAAGCCATAACAGTATTATCGCGGGTTCCCGGTTTTTTTGTCGCATCTTCGGTTAACTCGGGTTTTGGTATTATCGGACTTGAAACCTGGAGCAACAGAGAACGCTCAGCTCAGGAAATACGCGTTGAACTGAACAGTAAACTGGCCCGCCATCCTGGCATCAGAGCCTTCGTCGGCATGCCAAGGGGTATCGCGGGCAGCGGCGGCAGTCCGGTTAATTTTGTCCTGCAGGGAACTGAATATCAGGAACTGGCCCGCTGGCGGGATTTGATGATTGAAAAGGCCAAACTCTATCCCGGACTTGTGGGGCTGGACAGTGACTATATAGCCAACAAACCACAATTGCTCATTGATATTGATCTGGTCAGGGCCGCTGACCTTGGCGTGTCCGTCGCCACCATCGGCAGAACATTGGAAACCATGCTCGGCTCACGCCATGTGACCACCTATAACAAGAATGGCGAAGAATATCCTGTTATCCTTGAGGGTATCAAGGCAGAAAATCAAACCCCAAGTGACCTGACCAATATTTATGTGCGTTCAAGCCGGACGGGATTATTAATACCTCTGTCTAATCTGGTAAAACTGAAGGAAACCGCTAGTCCGCCCGACCTGAAACGATTCAACCGCCTGAGGTCCATTACCCTTACCGCCAATCTCAAGCCCGGCTTCAGTCTGGGACAGGCCCTGGATTTTCTGGAACAGACCTCACGGGAAATTCTGCCCGAAACGGCGATGATTGATTTTAAGTCAGAATCCAGAAATTTTAAAGAAGCGGGCAATTCCATATATTTTGTATTTGTGCTGGCACTTATCACTGTTTTTCTGGTTCTTGCGGCCCAGTTTGAAAGCTTTCGCCATCCATTTGTAATCCTGCTTACGGTGCCATTCGCCATGGTGGGCGCATTGCTTGGACTATATCTTACCGGGCAGACCATTAATATATACAGCCAGATCGGATTGATTATGCTGGTCGGGCTTGCCACTAAAAATGGCATATTGATCGTTGAGTTCGCCAACCAGCTAAGAGATCAGGGCGTGGAATTCATGGAAGCCCTGCTTGATGCATCACGCAAAAGACTGCGTCCTATCATCATGACGTCATTTACCACCATCATGGGTTCTATAGCCTTGATTGTTGGTAGCGGGGCGGGGGCTGAAACCCGTTTTGTGCTTGGCACAGTAATTATTTTCGGCGTGTCCATAGCAACTTTTTTCACTCTGTTTGTAGTACCAGTTGCCTATCTGGTGATTGCCCGCAACTCATCTTCGCCCAAAGCCGTGCAAAACTTACGGCTGGCTATTGAAAGAAAATTCTTCAAAAGAAGTCCTGATGTAAAGGATAATTAATATACAATTAAAGACTTATAGATAAATTTAATTACAATAACAGGCAGATTTAGCGGGACATAGTTTGAATACCAAGAGTTTATCGGGAAAAGAAATTAATGCCTCCATCAGTATTATCGTCAAAGGTATACTGGCGGGCTTGCTGTATGGTCTGCTTATATATCTAACCATGATTATTTATCCGGTAAGAGGCGGCCCTGAATTATGGTCTGTCAACGCTTTTCCAGTCGTTGTCCTGTTATTTATTCGCAATAAGAATTGGCCGGTAATATTGTTTTTCTGTGCCATCGGACTTATGGCGGGGCTTTGGACCGGACAGTGGGCAAGCCAGTTTCCCACGACACAATATAAAATGGGCCTGTCGCTCATTCTATGTGGCGCAAATATCTTTGAAATCACCTTTCTGGCCCTGGTTATCAGAAAAATAGCTGGCCCTATCCCTACAAGAAAAAAAATCACCTCAGTGATAGTCACTAGCATGTGGGCAACGGCTCTTGTGATAATGATAACTGCCATCCTGTCAGTTCTTGTGTTTTCATTGCTCATATCAGAAATGCATTTTCTCAAAATTGTATTTAGAATTTTTACCAGTGCATTTCTCGGGCAGGTTCTGTTATTGCCTGCAATATTATGCTGGGCTGTACTAGACAAAACATCATTCAAAAAAACTTCGCCCCGCAGGATTATTGAACTTATCCTCATGTTGAGCATCCTGTTTGTTTTCATGGCAGACGCATATACCAGTCTGGATGGTCAATCACCATCCCATAATATATTCCCCTATCTGACGCTACCCCTGCTGGTCTGGTCTGCTATCCGCTTCGGTATCCTCGTAACAGTTACCTGTTCAACTGTTATTAGTATTTTTATTAAATATATTGCATCACTTGGCTACACTTCATTTGGCACAGCCGGATTTTCTTCTTATGTGCAGGTCATTGAAATGAATATGGGCATGATCGCTCTTTACTGCGCCATACTTATTCTCGCTATCGTCGTTGCCAATCAGAAAAAAATAAAAGATAACCTGGCCAAAAGAGAAGAATGGCTTGATATAGCCATCAACCATGTGTCCGGCGGTATGTATATGCTAGATCGGAAAAGGCTGTTAAAAGTTCTTTCCCGTGGCTTACTGAAAACTTTCAAACTGCCCGCAGAAATCTGCTATGTGGGCGGCCATATTGAAACGGTCTTGAAGTTCCGGTCAGAAAGAGGCGATTATGGCCCCGGAAAACCGGATGATCTGGTCAAAAAAAGAATGGAGGAGCTGGAAAAGCCAGAGTTGACAAGTGGACAAAACGCCCTGCCCAGCGGTCAGACATTCGAGTATTTTCAGAAACATACTGAAAATGGTGAAATAATAGTAATATATCATGAAATTACTGATCGGATAAAGGCAGAAAATGATACTCAAATGGCACTTCTGGAAGCCCAGAGGGCCAACAAGGCCAAAACTGACTTTCTGGCAAATATGTCCCACGAGCTAAGAACACCGCTAAATGCTATCATCGGTTTTTCAGAAATAATGTCAAAAGGCGAATTCGCCAACAACTCTGCTGACAAGGTCAGGGAATATAGCAATGATATTCATATGAGTGGCCATCATCTGCTAAATATCATTAATGATATTCTCGACCTGTCAAAAGTTGAAGCGGGCATGGCCGACGTGGAAGTAGAATCATTTCATCTGGGGGAATCTATCAGGGAGTGCGTTACATTCATTGACATGCGTGCAAAGGCCGCAGAAATAGCTATTTTCAACGAAATTGAGAATACAGATGATGAAATTTATGCGGATAGACGAATGTTCAAGCAGATTATGGTCAACCTTCTGTCTAACTCAGTAAAATTCACGCCCGAGGGCGGAAGTATACATATTTCCCATGAAATAAATGGTGCCGGGGAAACCACCATAGCTGTTGCCGACACCGGAATTGGTATTGACGAATCCGAAATTGAAGCCATGATGGAACCCTTCCGGCAGTCTGATAGCAGCCTAAGTAGAGAATTTGAAGGAACCGGCCTTGGTCTGCCCCTGGTAAAATCTCTCATGGATATTCATGGTGGAGAAATAACAATCAAAAGCACCTTAGGCGTGGGAACGACAGTATCGATCACCTTCCCACAACATGTTTAATAAGACGCCACAACTTAAAGGACTAAAAAAATATCATTCAAATTTCTGGATGGTCTTTTATTTTGCGCGGCGACCTTTAAAGTGATACAAAAATATCTGGTATTATAAAAAAACATGTGAAGTAATTGAATATAGTGACCATCGCTCAGCAATTAGAAAAACTGATCCAGGATTTTCAGCAACAGCAGCCCCTCAGAGTGGGATCGCTGATCATTACCGTTTATGGTGATCTGCTGGCGCTCAGGGGTGGGGCGGTGTGGCTGGGTAATGTGATTAATCTGCTCGAGCCACTGGGCATCAACGCCCGCCACGTACGAACCGCCGTTTCCCGGCTAAACAAGGATAACTGGATCAGCCCCCATCAGGTAGGTCGTAAAAGCTATTACAGTATTACGGATTCAGGCAAGCGACGTTTCAGGAATGCCACCCCACAAATTTATGCTGGCCCCCGCAGCGACTGGGACCAGAGCTGGACTCTGGTGATATTGCCGGATAATAAAAATATAAATAAAGATATTGCGATCAAGGAACTGGGCTGGCTTGGCTTTGGCCGAATTACCAAAGGGATATTAGCCCATCCCATGCCAGACATGCTGACACTGGAGCTGACTTTGGATGGCCTGGGCATTAGAAATGATGTGATTATCCTGCATAAGGCATCCCATGAATTGACCTCCTCTTCTGCCCTTGATACTATGGTCAAAGGCTGTTGGAATCTGGATGAATTGAGTGAGATGTACGGTAAATTTCTGGAAAGATACCGGCCCGTATATCAAACGCTATCCAAAGGTGATATTCCAGAAGCCAGTGATTGTCTGTTGATCAGAATATTAATGGTCCATGAGTATCGTAAAATCCTGCTAAGGGATCCCCGTTTGCCGGATATGCTGATGCCCACCCATTGGGAAGGTAACAGTGCCTATCAGCTTTGTCGGGATATTTATCAGCTGCTGCTAAAAAAGTCTGAATTATGTCTCAGTACGATGATGGAGACCGAAACAGGCCCCCTGCCTGCACCGGATAAGGAATTTTTTCAGCGTTTTGGCGGCCTGAAGTAAAAAATATTATAATGTGATACATTTTTTCTTGATTTTCTATTTTTTTTGTTACATATTGCGATTCATTACAGATGTTAAATATTTTTTATATGAGAATATTTTCCCCAATTCCTGACAAGCGAGGCCCCTATGTACGGAGATACATCAATACAAAAGCCGATCGAAATTGCTGAACCCACGTCCGAGGAGCAGGCAAGACTGGAAGTGATTTTTCAGCAAAAGATCGACGATAACATCAAAATTGAACCTCAGGAATGGATGCCTGATGCTTACCGCAAAACGCTGGTTCGCCAGATGTCACAACATGCCCATTCCGAAGTGATTGGTATGCAGCCCGAAGGCAACTGGATTACCCGGGCGCCGTCCTTGCGGCGCAAAGTTATTTTACTGGCAAAGATTCAGGACGAAGGCGGTCACGGTCTCTATATCTATTCATCAGCGGAAACATTAGGCACATCACGTGCGGAAATGATTGAACAGCTTCAGACCGGCAAAGCCAAATATTCCTCTATCTTTAATTATCCCGCATTAAGCTGGGCGGATATGGGTACCATCGGCTGGCTGGTTGACGGGGCGGCTATCACCAATCAGGTGGCCTTGTCGCGCTGCTCCTACGGCCCCTATTCCAGGGCCATGATCCGCATCTGCAAGGAGGAAAGTTTCCATCAGCGACAGGGATACGAACTGCTACTGACACTGTCCAGAGGTTCAGATGAGCAGAAAGAACTTCTGCAGGAATCGGTCAATCGCTTCTGGTGGCCGTCGCTAATGATGTTTGGCCCCAATGACAGTGACAGCCCACATTCCGCCCAGTCCATGAAATGGAAAATCAAGCGGAAATCCAATGATCAGCTCCGTCAGGAATTTGTTGATGCCACCGTGCCTCAGGCCGATTTCCTCGGCATCACCCTGCCGGACCCGGATCTGAAATGGAATGAGGAGAGCGGTCATTATGATTACGGCGAAATTGACTGGGAAGAATTTGGCAATGTCATCCACGGTAATGGCCCCTGCAATAAACAACGCATCGCCAACCATATCAAAGCCCATGAAGACGGGGCCTGGGTTCGCGAAGCTGCCGCCGCCTATGCCGAGAAGCAACAAAATAAACAAGTCGCCTGAACATCAGGCAACATTAATAAGGATATAAGACATTAATAAGGATATAAGACAATGACTGAAGAGAAAGAATGGCCACTCTGGGAAGTATTCATCCGCAGCAAAGCGGGACTTGATCACAAACATTGTGGCAGCGTCCATGCCAGTGATGCGGAAATGGCAATGGAATCTGCCCGCGACGTATATACCCGGCGCAGCGAAGGTATCAGCATCTGGGTCGTACCCTCAAACGCCATCACTGCCTCCAAACCGGAAGACAAGGAAAGCCTGTTCGAGCCAGCAGATGATAAAATTTATCGTCACCCCACATTCTATGACATCCCACAAGGTGCGGGGAAAATGTAATGGCCGATCTATCCAAAAAAGATGCCCTTGTTCAATATGCCGCGCAAATCGGGGACAATGGCCTGATCATTGGTCACCGCATGTCGGAATGGTGCTTTCGCGCCCCGACCATTGAAATGGAAATGGCCCTGATGAATAGTGCGCTCGATCTGATCGGACAGGCGCGTGAGCTTTACAGCTACGCCGCAACAGCTCAGGGCGAGGGGAAAACCGAGGACGATTTTGCTTACCTCAGGGATGAGCAGGACTTCCGTAATGCGCTACTGACAGAAGTACCCAATGGCGACTGGGGCGATACCATTGTCCGTCTGTTCTTGATGAGTGTTTACAACAAACTGTTTTTTTCAGCTCTGGCCGACTCTAAGGATGCAGAACTGGCGGCTATCGGAGCAAAATCCCTGAAAGAGGTTACCTATCACCTGCGTTTTAGCAGTGAATGGATGATCCGGCTGGGCGATGGCACCAGCGAGAGCCACAACCGGGTACAAAAATCTGTTGATAATCTATGGGTCTATACTGGTGAATTATTCACCATGACCGATGCCGAAAACCTGCTTCTGAAAGATGGTATTTCAGTTGACGTTGCAGCATTAAAGGCGGATTGGAATCAAAATATTGCTCAGGTTTTTGAGCAGGCTACCCTGACAGTCCCCGCTGACGGCTGGGCCCAGCTGGGCGGCAAGGCTGACGGCGTTCATACCGAACATTTCGGGTATATCATTGCTGACATGCAATATATGCAACGGCGTTATCCGGGATGCGAATGGTAGAACTTGTGGCATCGGCATTGAAAAATTTTGACCCTGCACAAGTCTGGACAATACTTGAAGAAATCAAGGATCCGGAAATCCCGGTGTTGTCCATTGTCGATCTGGGTATCGCGCGCGAGGTAAAATATCACGGAGGGGAACAGCTGGAGATCATCATTTCGCCGACCTATTCCGGCTGCCCCGCCATGTATATGCTAGAGGAACAGATCAAGGAGGCCCTCAATCATCGCGGGTTTATTGATCCTATTGTCACTACCCGACTTTCCCCGGCATGGACCACGGACTGGATGACGGAAACGGGTAGGCAAAAACTTGAAGCCTACGGCATTGCCCCGCCAGAAAAAACCACCACCAACAAGAGCGTTCTGTTTGGTGGCCAAAAGAAAATATCCTGCCCAAGATGCAAGTCAGACAACTCGGAACAAATCAGTGAATTCGGCTCCACTGCCTGCAAGGCACTCTATCGTTGTCTTGACTGTTTGGAGCCATTCGACTATTTCAAGTGCATCTAAAATAAATATCGCATATAGGATAAATATGATGCCCGTATTCCACCCCCTAAAAATTTCCAACATCAGGCAGGAAACAGATGACACAGTTTCCATTGCTTTTGATGTACCAACCAAACTGCATGAAGAATACCAATTCAACGCTGGTCAGTATCTGACTCTGAAAGCGGTGATCGGCGACGAAGACATCCGGCGGTCCTATTCTATCTGTAGTGGTCTTTATGATGATGAACTTCGGGTTGCGGTAAAAAAGATTAAAGGTGGCCTGTTTTCCTGCTTTGCCAATGACGTTCTAAAAGAAGGTGATGAACTTGACGTCATGACGCCTATGGGAAATTTCTTCACCCCGCTGGATAAAACCCATGAAAAACATTATGTGGGATTTGCTGCCGGTAGCGGTATTACCCCGCTAATATCTATCATCCGCACCATACTGGTCTATGAGCCCAAAAGTACCTTCACGCTGGTTTATGGTAATAAAACCCGCAAATCCATTATTTTCCGCGAAGGCCTGATAGACCTGAAAAATGCTTACATAAACCGCTTTAACATGATCAATGTCCTGTCCCGCGAAGATCAGGAAATAGAATTGTTTTCAGGCCGTATCAGCGGAGAAAAAGCCATACAGATCATGGACAAGATGATCCCGGCAAGTGGTGCTGACGAAGCTTATCTTTGCGGGCCCGAGGCAATGATTAATGACGTGTCCGAGACTCTTCAGAAAAGAGGCTTGGCAAAGGAAAACATCCATTTTGAACTCTTCACCTCACCCACCTCAGCCCAGGGGAAAGAACAAACCTCCGAAGCGGAAAATGCCGACCTTAGCGGCAAGATGAGCAACGTGACGGTTATCGCTGACGGCGATGAGTTTACTTTTGATCTGGATATGGGTGGTATGAATGTCCTTGATGCGGCACTTGAGAGGGGAGCCGATCTTCCCTTTGCCTGCAAGGGTGGCGTATGCTGTACCTGCCGTGCCAAATTAATCGAGGGCAAGGTCAATATGGAAATCAACTATTCACTGGAAGAAGACGAAATTGAAGAAGGTTTCATCCTGACCTGTCAGTCCCATCCCCTGACCGAAAAAATTGTCGTTGATTTTGATGAAAGATAAGTTTTTTAGCTCTATCCTGAATAAGTTCAGTAACCGAGCCCGATTAGGGTGAGGCAAGGCCCATTGTTAGATTATGGGGCCGCCCGAGCAAATGCGAGGAGGGGGAGCACCCACGGTGCGGGGGAGGTATCCCCCATCAACAAACAATAACCATTGAGAAAATCATTCTTCTGGTTTAATCTTCACGACTTATATCTAATCATTCAGGACATCAGCTAATATGTCACTTGGCCTTGCCCGCAGAAAAGAACTTCAGAAACGCCGTAACCAGCGATTATGGACCTTTATCAAGATAATTTTCTTTGTGGCCACTGTGGTCGGCTGCAGTTATTTTGCCTTTGATACCGGACAGGAAATTGCCCTGCGAAGTATGGCCTATAATAAGGATAAGTTTGATCAGCAAACCAATGAGCTTGAGAAAATGCGAATTGAACTTGGCAATACTGAAGCAGCCTTGAATAAAATCCAGAAACTACTGCCAAATGCAGAAATTCAAAATTTATTGCTTGAGATCAACAAGAAAGCCGCCGACGGGATTAACCTTGAGCGCATGGCAACGCTGATAACGGGCATGTCAAATGACGCACAATGCTCTGACCAGTCCCTGACCAAAAGATTTGTCATATCCACTCCGGTATCACAACAGATTGATGGTGCTGTCAGTTTCTACCGCGGCCTGATCACGGTTGCCGGGAAAGGTAGCCCGACCCTGAATGAAGAAGGCAATCCTGAAGCCTGGTTTGACCCGCTAAAACTGGTGACAGCGACTTTCACCCTGCCCGGAGGCGAGACCCAGAAAGCAACTGGAATATTGCCGCTTTACCATACTGTCATCGTCAAGGAACAGGAATATCGCTTTACTATCATATCTGGTCGCAAATCCTATGCCGACATAACTGTAAGGAGTTGTGACCTATAGGGGATTACTATTAATCATTAAAAACAAAAATAGAAGGGTAATATGATTTCATCTAATAAAATTTCGCAGACATTATTCATTAGTGCCAGCATAATATTTATGGCGGCTTGTAGTCAGCAGGATCCCGCGGCCAGCACCGATGAACCAACAAAGTCACAGCAAACAGATAAAATATTTGCCCAGTGGGATAATGAAAATTCTCCCGGCTGCCTTGCTTTTGCCTTTCAGGATGGCGAGATACTTATGAGTAAGGGCTATGGCATGGCAGATATGGCATGGACGCAACCTATCACTGATGACACGGTTTTTTATATTGCCTCGACCGCCAAACAATTTACCGCCGCCGCTATTGCCCTGCTGGTTCTTGATGGCAAGCTCAGCCTGGATGATGATGTGCGTAAATATATCCCCGAACTGCCAGAATTTGACCATACTATAACAGTTGAACATCTGGTTCATCATACTTCGGGACTCAGAGATTATTTTGGTTTAGCCGGGATTGCCGGGCGCGATGATCCCATGTCGAACCAGAAGGTTCTTGCTCTGATCAGCAAACAGATCGACCTTAATTTTAAGCCTGGCAGCGAGTGGAGTTACAGCAATAGCGGTTATGCCTTGATGTCTATGCTGGTGGAAAGAGTTTCCGGAAAATCATTGGGCGAATTTACCAAAGAGCGGATATTTGATCCTTTGGGCATGAAAAATTCACAGTGGGATGATAAACCTGAACGGGTTGTCCAAAAGCGGGCCAGAAGCTACAGCAAGGGTGATGATGGCAACTGGATCCGCCATCCAAAAACTATCGCCGCCACTGGTGACGGCAATCTGCTGATCACCGTGGGCGATCTTCTGCGCTGGGACGAAAATTTCTATACGGCAAAAGTTGGTGGCAAAGCCTTTCTCGACCTGATACTGAAACCCGGGCCAAAGATACCCGAAGCAGACATGAATTATGCTTTTGGACTGATGGTTAATGACCGCTATCGAGGTCAAAAGATTGTCCGCCACGCCGGCGGATTTTACGGCTTTAGAATTGAACTCATGCGATTCCCGGAACAGCATTTTTCTTCGGGTGTTCTGTGCAATGCCGGAGATGCCAATTCATCTCTAATGGCAAGACAAATAGCTGATGTCTATATCGGCGATAAACTTGACCCGAAAGAAGAACCCGCTAAAGTCACCGCACCTGAGAAAAAACCTGATGAGCCCGCCTATGATGTTGCTATAGGCAAATTGCAGGAATATATCGGCACGTACCATAGTCCTGAATTGGACATTGATAATAGGGTGAAAATGGTCGACGGTTCACTTATCTATGTTGGTATAGGCAAAGAAGGTCTAGCCTTAACACCTGTTGCTGAAGACAAGTTTGTGGCTTTGTTTACCTTTGCCCCGGGCATGACGTTTCCCATCACATTTGATGCGGCACGGGATAGCAACAACAAAGTTGATCGCTTAATACTGGATATGGGGCGGGTGAAAAATTTCCGTCTGGATAAAATGAATTAAATCTATGACAAATGAGCCAATTAAATATCTGACCAATAACGGCTATGATGCTGCTATTCCCATTCATACCATCTCCAGTGACAAGTTGGAGCAATGGCTTGAAACTCTGAGCCCTGAACAATCCAGATGGGCAAGAGATAACAAATTTACCGGCGACAAAAATGAAATTCTGAAACTGGCTGGCGCAAGGGGGGAGCTTACCGCTATTGCTCTGGGGCTTGGCAGTGAAGATGATATATCAGACCCCTGGGCAATAGCGTCTCTGGCCAAAAATCTGCCGGATGGCACCTATCGTCTGGTCCCGGATAATGACCCGAGCCTTAGCCCCATAATCTGGGCCTTGGCGCAATATAAATTTGACCGCTATCTGAAGAAAAAGCCGGACCGTTGCGCCATACTGGCAGTCAAAGACAAGAATCAACTAAAAGAAGTTACCGCCATTATAAGCGCCATCACCCTCGTGCGGAATCTGGTCAATACGCCGACCTGTGATATGGGGCCGAGCCAGCTGTCAGATGTGATGAAAGATATTTCGGATAGCTTTGATGCCGATTTTACCGAAATCCTTGGGCCTGATCTGCTAACTGAAGGCTATAATACCATCCATGCAGTGGGCAGAGCCGCCACCAATCAGCCACGTCTGTTGGATATGGTCTGGGGACGGGTGGATGCCCCCAAAGTGACCC
>JAJFIP010000339.1 GCA_021774875.1 Emcibacter sp. | reverse complement strand
GGTTGGGCGCTGCCGCGCGTGCTCGTGCCCGTGCTTGCCGGGGCGGCGTTTCGCCCCGCGCCCTACCTCCCCCGTGCCGTGGGCACTCCCCCTCCTCACATTAGCTCGGGCGGCCGTTGGCCTTGCCTCAGCCCATTAAGGGCTTCGGTAACAGTGTTCTTTACTGATAAAACTCGATAACCGAGCCTTCAGGGTGAGGCAAGCGCGACTGCGCGCCCGAGCTAATGCGAGGATAGCCTAAGCTGCCCTGGCTTTAGTTTACTAAAGCGGAAAATAAAGGAAGCGCCGGCGATTGAGGCAAAACAAAAACCTAAACCTTTTCACCCTTAAGAAGTTTAGGCAGCTTGCCCACGGTTCCCCTAGCATGGCGCATGAAAAAGTTCTTTAAGGGTGGAATTTCGCCAACGATGCTCAGTCCTATCTGACGGGCAAGTCTGATCGGGGTAATGTCGTTGGAGAAAAACCGGGTCAGGGCGTCCATACCGAGGGCCAGGATATTATTATCGGTCCGGCGCCAGCGCACGTAACGCTCCAGCGTGAATTCAGACCCCAAGTCCCCGCCGAGCCGCTTGGCATCGACCAGAACTTCTGTCAGAGCGGCAATATCCCGAAGACCCAGATTAAACCCCTGTCCCGCTATGGGGTGAATACCGTGAGCCGCATCACCGATCAGACAGAAACGGTCCCCAAGATAGTCATCGGCGAGCTGAGAGGCCAGCGGATAAGACCAGCGCAGGCCCAGATGTTTGACCTCACCCAGAAAAGACCCAAACTTTTTGACCAGTTCCGCATCAAATGCTTCATCTGACAGGCCCATAATCGTCTTTGCCCGCTCCGGTGGTTCGCACCAGACTATTGATGACCGATTGTTTCGCAGCGGCAGGATCGCAAAAGGTCCACTGGGATAAAATCGCTCGTAAGCCGTGCCCGCATGATCAAGCTCATGTTTTACGGTGGTGACAATGGCGGTCTGCTGGTAATCCCAGCTGCGGATTTTGATGCCCATTCTGTCCCGGAGCGGCGACCGCCGCCCCTCGGCACAAATAACAAGGGCGCAGGTAAGCTTGCATCCGCTGTCAAGGGTGAGGTGACTGACCCCCGGCTCACTATTCAGATCCACTATATGATCCGGATTGATCAGGGTGATATTTTTATTTTCTGAGATCGCTTCATAAAGACCGCTGCGCAAATGCCGCACCTCTACCATCTGACCCAGAGGCCCGTTGCCCAGATCCTTTTCATCAAAATGCAGAAACAGGGGTGAATGGCCATCAGTAATATGAATCTCATTGATCGGCTGGGCTTCCCGCCCCACCCTGTCCCACAGTCCCAGTGTTTTCAACATCACATAGGGTGCATATGAAATGGCGTAGGCGCGACCATCGAATTCATCATTAAGGCTCTGCTCAATATCATTATATTCCACCAGAGCCACAGTGATACCATTTTGTGCCAGTGCAGAGGCCAGAGTCATGCCGACCACGCCGCCACCGGAAATAACCACATCAAAATTTTCTGCTTCAGATTTTTTCATGCCCCTTTTTACGCTTCTGAGTGGCTGACCGCAAATATTATTAAGTGCCTAAATTATCATCATTAAAGAAAGATGGCTAAAAATAAGGCAATTAAAAATTGTAAGTTACCGCTATAAATACTGAAACCCAATATTTTTCAATGAGATAACAGAATCTAATGAAGTTGGCACAGCTCTTGAAAGGTGAGTTATATTGTTGACGTAAAAAGAGGAAATAAGCATGAAAATGATTACCGCAATAATCAAGCCGTTCAAGCTTGATGATGTTCGCCAGGCTTTAAACGATGTCGGCGTGATGGGCCTGACCGTCAGTGAAGTAAAAGGATATGGCCGTCAAAAGGGCCATTCTGAAATTTACCGGGGTGCTGAATATGAGGTCGCCTTCGTGCCAAAGCTGAGATTAGAACTGGCCATTCCCGATGACATTGTGGAGGCCGCCCGCGAAGCCCTGCGGCAATCGGCCCATACCGGCGAATTTGGCGACGGCAAGATCTTTGAGTTTGATCTGGAACAGGCATTGAGAATAAGAACTGGTGAAATGGGTGATGAGGCCCTTTAGGCCCTTAAGGAGTAAGATGATGAAGAAACGAATTTTGAATGTGGGAATTATAGCGACAATATTGGCCCTGATTACCACGGTGCCAGCTCAGGCCGCTGTGGACTCTGAAGTGGCCTATATCCTGAACAGCTTATTGTTTTTGATTGGCGGCTTTCTGGTGATGTGGATGGCCGCAGGTTTCTGCATGCTGGAAGCGGGTTTGGTACGAACCAAGAATGTGGCGACCATGTGTGTGAAGAATGTCGGTCTTTATGCTTTGGCAGGGATACTTTATTTTCTGGTCGGTTATAACCTGATGTATTCCGGTGTCGATGGCGGCTATATGGGGACATTTTCCTTATGGGGGGCGAGCGAGACGGCAGCACAGGAATCCATCGATGTGGCGGGCGGCTATTCGACTGCCTCTGACTGGTTTTTCCAGATGGTATTTGTGGCAACTGCGGCCTCAATCGTATCCGGAACAGTGGCGGAACGGATCAGAATGTTTCCCTTCTTTGGTTTTATCATTATCCTGACCGGGATTATTTACCCCATACAGGGGGCCTGGACCTGGGGTGCGGGCTGGCTGAATGTGATGGGTTTTTCTGATTTTGCCGGATCAACCATTGTTCATTCCGTTGGTGGCTGGGCGGCGCTGACCGGGGCCATTATTCTGGGGGCGCGTAAGGGAAAATATGGTCCAAATGGGCAAGTGCGTCCCATTCCCGGCTCATCCCTGACCCTGGCCACTTTGGGTACTTTCATATTATGGCTGGGCTGGTTTGGCTTTAACGGGGCCTCACAACTGGCACTGGGCAGTGCCATTGATGCCACCGCCGTATCGCAGATTTTCGCCAATACCAATATGGCAGCAGCGGGCGGCGTTGTCACGGCACTCTGCCTGACCAAGCTGTTGTATAAGAAAGTTGACCTGACCATGGTTCTGAATGGAGCTTTGGCGGGGCTGGTGTCAATTACCGCAGAACCCTTGACGCCTACTATTGGAGAAGCAATTTTAATCGGGGCCGTTGGTGGCGCGGTGGTAGTTTTTGTGGTGCCGCTTCTGGACAAGCTACAGATTGATGATGTGGTGGGAGCCATTCCCGTCCATCTGGTCTGTGGTATCTGGGGCACGTTAGCAGTACCGCTCACCAATGACGGGGCTACTTTTCTCAATCAGATCATCGGAATCTCGGCCATTGGGGCTTTCGTTGCCATTACCAGTACTATCGTCTGGTATGGCCTGAAATATACCGTTGGCATCCGTATGAGCGAAGAAGACGAACATAAGGGTGGCGACCTTGCCGAACTTGGCATGGAAGCTTATCCGGAGTTTGGCATCGGCTCGCAAAAGATTTAAGGCTAAGACTTAAATCTGACCATAAATATTATTCTCCCGCCACAGGTGAAACTGGTGCGGGGGAATTTGCCTGCCTAAATTTTGTGCTGCTGCCTATGCTATAACAGGGCAGTGACTAAATTTTGATCATTCCAGCATGAATAGCCGCTGAATTCTGCCACTCGTCTGTTGGCACGTTTCTTGAGTTAAGATATAGAAACCACAATAACCAAGGGAATTTAGTGATGGAGGCCACACAAAGCGGCACGGATGTTTTTTTTGTATTGATGGGGGCCATATTGGTCTTTGCCATGCACGCGGGATTTGCTTTTCTGGAAGTGGGAACTGTACGCAAGAAAAATCAGGTTAATGCGCTGGTCAAAATTATCACTGACTTTGCCGTATCAACGCTGGCCTATTTCTTCATTGGTTATACGGTGGCCTACGGGGTCAGCTTTCTCAGCAGTGCCTCGGAAATCAGTGGTGCCGGGATGGGTTTTGCCGCCAACGGCTTCACCCTGGTTAAATTTTTCTTTCTGATGACCTTTGCGGCAGCGGTCCCGGCGATTATTTCGGGCGGCATTGCTGAACGGGTCAGATTTAACCCGCAACTGGCGGCCTCTGCGGTTTTTGTCGGGCTGATCTACCCCGCATTTGAGGGCATGGTCTGGGGATCCCGATTTGGATTTCAGGATTGGATGACGGAAATGTTTGGATCACCTTTCCATGATTTTGCCGGCTCCATTGTGGTTCATGCTATGGGTGGCTGGCTGGCACTGGGAGCGGTAATCTTGCTTGGGGCCAGACGTGGCCATTACCGGGCTGATGGCAGAGTGGTAGGTATTCCGCCGTCCAATATTCCGTTTCTGGCTCTGGGGTCGTGGATATTATGTATTGGCTGGTTCGGCTTTAATGTGATGAGTGCTCAAGAAGTTGCCGGAGCCAGCGGCCTTGTAGCAGTGAACAGCTTGCTGGCCATGGTCGGCGGGTTGCTGGCGGCATCTCTGGTTGGGCGCAATGATCCGGGATTTGTTCATAACGGTGCGCTGGCGGGTCTGGTGGCAGTCTGTGCCGGATCGGACATCATGCACCCCCTCGGGGCCTTGGTTACTGGGGTCATCGCCGGGGTGATTTTTGTCAAGGCCTTTCTCTATACCCAGAACAAGCTGAAAGTGGATGATGTTCTGGGCGTCTGGCCCCTGCACGGGCTATGTGGCCTGTGGGGCGGCATTGCCGCCGGAATTTTCGGCATGGAAAGCCTGTGGGGTCTCGGCGGAGTATCTTTCATGGCCCAGGTGGCGGGTTCTGTAACCGGCGCCGCCATTGGTGGACTGTTTGGTTTTGTGGTCTATGGCATGCTGAAAAAAACAATCGGAATCCGGCTTAGTGAAGAAGAAGAATTTATCGGTGCTGATTTATCCATACACAAGATTTCTGCCTATCCTGAAGATGATGTGGGCCGTTGAGCATTCAACCTTAACCATTCTGGCCTGATACACAATATTGCTGTGCCCTAGATTTGCCTTGTTCTTTAGGCAAAATAATAAACTTCTGGAACCTGCGCTTGAGAAGATCGCAATTACACTGTAAAAAGAGAAAGCAGGGTCAGAAGATAGGGACGCCGTATTGACGAGCAGACGAAAAAAGATAACAAAGCAAAATAAGCGCACCATCCTGCCAGAAGCAGTTTATAACTTCATGGTCAGCGGGACTACCCGCCTATGGGGAATATTACTTATAATTTTGAGTCTTTTGGCGTTCTTGTCCATGGCGGGATATTACAGTAATGACCCCAGCTGGCGGGTTGCAGGACAGGACGAGGTCAAAAACTGGCTGGGGCTTCCGGGGGCATATGTTGCCGACTTTTTAATTCAGCCGCTAGGGATTGGTGCTGCCGTATTGGTTTTTCCCTTTGCCACATGGGGCTGGCGGGTAATGACACTGAAAGGATTGCCTGTTCTTTGGCGCAATCTTATATTCTGGGTTTTTGGTGTCCTTCTGGCCTCTCTTTTTGCTGCCTTCCTGCCAGTTTCGGATTTCTGGCCGATCCAGAATTTCGGCATGGGCGGGGTACTTGGTGGCAAGATGTTTTTTATACTCAAACAATTTCTGTCGGATTATGGCATTGCCTTTTATCCTTATTTATACGGCGGAATTTTCCTTGCTCTTTTTTTGGCAGCGGTTCCCGCCTTCCTTGGACTTGACCGTTCAGAATGGTGGGCCATTGGTCGCGGTATTATCCAGTGCATTGTCAAAATATGGACGGGCTTCAGGACAGCTTATTTATTCCTGAAAGCAAAAATAACTAGCCAGACCCAAGATACCATAGCTGTGGATGTGCGCCAGAAAAAGAAAACGCCCCGCAAGGAACCGGTTATACATAAACCGGACGATCCAAAGTCCAGAAAATCAATCCCGATCGTTGACAACAAACCGGGCATCGCTCCTAAAGGCCGTCGCGAGGCCAATGAACGCCAGCCTATGTTTGACCTTGGTGGCGAGGATGAGTTTATTCTGCCCGCCCTTAATTTGCTGAGCAATCCAAAACCATTGTCCAAACAAGACCGTTTAAGCAAAAATGCGTTGGAGCAAAACGCCCGTATGCTGGAATCCGTTTTGGATGATTTCGGTATCAAGGGTGAAATAGTCAAAGTACGTCCCGGCCCGGTTGTGGCATTATATGAACTGGAGCCGTCCCCCGGCACCAAATCAGCCCGGGTAATCAATCTTGCCGATGATATAGCGCGTTCAATGTGTGCCGACAGCGCCCGTGTGGCGGTGGTGCCGGGCAAGAATGCCATTGGTATAGAGTTGCCCAACAGTAAACGGGAAATTGTTGTCCTGCGAGAATTATTAGCCTCAAATGCTTATGAAGAAAGCAAGGCAAGGCTGCCCATCTGTATGGGCAAGGACATTGGTGGTGCGCCGGTTGTGGTTGATCTGGCCAGTATGCCCCATCTGTTGGTGGCTGGAACCACAGGGTCCGGTAAATCTGTGGCGATCAATGTTATGATCCTGTCATTGCTTTACAAGATGACCCCTGCAGAATGTCGCCTGATCATGATTGATCCAAAGATGCTGGAACTGTCGGTTTATGATAATATTCCGCATTTACTGACGCCTGTGGTCACTGACCCGGTGCGGGCGGTTATTGCCCTGAAATGGGTAGTGCGGGAGATGGAACAACGCTACAAGGCACTGGCCAAATTGCAGGTGAGAAATATCGGGGCCTATAACGTGCGTCTGGCAAAGGCGAGGGCCAAGGGTGAAGTTCTTGTTCACAAGGTTCAGACAGGCTTTGACAGTGAAACGGGTGATCCCATTTATGAAAAGGAAGAAATTGACCTTACCCAAATGCCGATGATTGTGGTCGTTGTTGATGAAATGGCTGATCTGATGCTGGTGGCGGGCAAGGATATTGAGATATTGATTCAGCGGCTGGCCCAGATGGCCCGGGCCGCCGGAATACATATTGTCATGGCGACCCAGAGACCATCGGTGGATGTAATTACCGGCACCATTAAAGCCAATTTCCCGACCCGGGTCAGCTTTCAGGTCACCTCAAAAATTGACAGCCGTACTATTTTGGGTGAGCAGGGCGCGGAACAGCTTCTGGGTATGGGCGATATGCTCTATATGGCCGGTGGTGGCCGCATCAAGCGCGTTCACAGTCCCTTTGTCAGTGACAGCGAAGTGGAGCGGGTGGTCAAGGCCCTGAAAAAACAGGGCAAGCCCGACTATCTGTCCAATATCACTATCGAGCCTGACGAGGGCTTTGACAGTGCTTTTTTGCAGAATTCACTCTTGACCCCTGCTGACACCAAACCGAGCGGCGATGAATTGTATGATCAGGCGGTGGCCATTGTGGCCCGGGATAAAAAAGCCTCTACCAGCTATATTCAGCGTCAACTGTCTATTGGCTACAACAGGGCCGCCAATATAATCGAGAAAATGGAACGAGAAGGCGTGGTTAGTGCCGCCAACCATGTGGGCAAACGGGAAGTTTTGGTTGCAGATCAAAGTGGTGAATATGATTACTAGATTCATAAGTTTTTTAATGGCATCTTTTTTGTGGATTCTGTTGTCGGCGGCGGTGGAAATTCCGACACCGGATGCTTTGGTATTAGAGAAAAAAGCTAAAGATACCGAAACTCTTGCCCGCATAGAAAAAAGCCTGAATGCCATACAGTCAATGAAAGCTGACTTTGTCCAGCGCGCCCCGGATGGCTCGGTGGCGGAGGGCGTGATTTATCTTGAGCGGCCCGGAAAGTTAAGGTTTGATTTTGGCAAAGATGCGCCTTTTCTGCTGGTCAGCAATGGCAGTCTGCTCACCTTTGTTGATTATGAGGTCAAGCAGGTCAGTCGCTGGCCGATCAAAAAAACCCCGCTCGGTATTCTGGTGGATGAGGAAATCACATTTGATGCAAAAATCGAAGTCCCCGATATTATCCGCTTTGCCGGACTGGTCAAAGTACCGGTAATCGACCCCAAAAGGCAGGAGTATGGTTATATCATCCTGATCTTTGAAGAAAGCACCATGGAACTTCGCGCCTGGGAGAGTGTGGACGCCCAAGGCTATAGCACCCGGGTGGCTTTGGTCAATCCCGAATATAATATAGACATCGACAGGAAACAATTCACTTTCCGCGACCCCCGCCCCAAAAGACGCGGACCACGGCGACGATGAGGAATGTAGTTCAAGGGCAATAAATAGTATACTGTCCCCAATTTTAAATGGGGACAGTATACTAATATTGACTTGGCATGTTATTTAATTTACAAAATATATATGGCTAGAATTGCGAGACTTGTTGTGCCTGGGCACCCTCATCATGTTACCCAACGTGGGGTCCGCCGCATGGATATTTTTTTGGAGGATGACGATTATAGAAAATATATTTCTATGATCTCAAAAAGTTGTCAAAAGACGGGAACGGAAATATGGGCCTATTGTCTGATGCCTAATCACGTACATTTTGTTATGGTGCCAGCCGATGAAGATGGTTTGCGCGCTACTCTGGGAGAAGCTCATCGTCAATATACCCGCATGATTAATATCCGTGAAGATTGTATAGGTCATCTATGGCAGGAGCGGTTTCATTCTTTTCCAATGGATGAACGTTATCTGATGGCTTGTGTGCGCTATGTTGAACTTAATCCAGTACGGGCGGGTTTGGTAAAGCGTCCAGGGGATTGGTTATGGTCTAGTGCAAAGGCGCATTTGCGAGGTAAAGGGGATGATTTGGTTATGGTAGAGCCAATGCTAAATCGAATTCCACAATGGGACGTGTTTCTTGAAGCCGGTATGCAAGAGTTCGAACAGAAATATTTGCAATTACATACCAGAACAGGCAGACCATTAGGGGATGATAAATGGGTAACTGGGCTGGAAGACAAAACAGGCAGGGCTTTAAAGAAAAATCCCGCAGGACGGCCAAAGAAGAATAGAACGGGCGATAAATAGTATACTGTCCCCAATTATATAATTGATATAATTGGGGACAGTATACTAATTACTTGTCTATAGCTAATAGGGCATGAAATTCACCGTATTCATTCATGCTATAGTGATCTCCACCAACCACCCTCTCTCCTTGAAAATATCAAACCATTACCTATATCTAATATATGGCCTGGAACAAGTCGATGGGCGGTCAATCCTTCCTCAGATCGCTGTTTGTTCAGGGCTATGCGCAAGAGGTTTTCCCTCCCCCTTCCTCTTGCAAGTGCGAAATGCACAGAACTGCCCGGTCAGAATGCTGGCCGGGCAATTTTTTATCTTGAGCATGTGCCGCTTTCATTTATAACTCTTAGGCATGGACGAACAAGAAAATGAAATTGATGCGCTGGAAGAATATCCGACCCTTGTGCTGGCATCGCGCTTTACAAAACTGATCCCGCGCACGGACTGGTTTCGCTATGTGGGCGAGCCGCTGGAAAGAGAAGTGCTGGACAAGGCCCGCATCTATCTGGATGCGCTCGGGTTTCCCGAAGCGACACCCGCCGAAGTGGAAGACTGGCAGGAAGCCGCCTATTCACTGGAAACCAAGGACTGGAACAGTCCGTTCTGGGAGGTGGAGCAGCAACTACTGGCCGCCCTCACGGTTGAGGTCACAGAGAGCATAGAGCCTGAATTGCTGGAAATGGTACTGGCCCATGTGACCAGTGTTGCCTCAGAATATGTTGGTGAAGGGGTGATTGCTGCCGCCGACCGCTGGGGTATGCAGGATGAGGAACTGATGAAAGCTGCCATAGGTGAAGGCGTGCAGGCCTGCTATCAGGCTGCCTTGGTCATAGCCGCAGGTGTCGATGATGACCATCCGTTCAAGCTGAAATACCAGTTGTTTGAAACCGGATGGTGGCCGCTTGGTGTGATGGGTAATACATTTAATATTTTTTAGGGTAACATTTTTCAGGGCAAGTATAGTAATGACAAAAATAAGACTGGTAACATGGAATATAAATTCCGTGCGTGCACGTATTGATCAGGTCGGGCAATTGATGGATGATTATTCCCCCCATGTGATTTGTTTTCAGGAAACCAAGGTGCAGGACCATATGTTCCCGGCGAATTATTTCACTGAGCGCGGTTATGTCCATCATGCCTTTGCCGGACAGAAGTCCTATAACGGTGTTGCTATCATGTCCCGCATCCCGCTGGGAAAAATTGGCAAACATGATTGGTGCGGCAAGGGCGATGCCCGCCATATTGAAGCAACCCTTCCCGGCGGTATCAGCTTGCATAATTTTTATGTACCCGCTGGTGGTGATGAGCCTGATGCGGCGGTCAATGATAAATTTGCCCATAAGCTCGATTTTCTTGATGAGATGACAGACTGGTCACATGATCTGCCCAAGGACAGCAAATATATTCTGGTGGGTGATTTGAATATTGCCCCCTACGAGAGCGATGTCTGGTCCCATAAAAAGCTACTGAAAGTGGTCAGCCACACGCCGCTGGAATGTGAAAAAATGCTGACCCTGATGGCAGCCCACGACTGGTTTGACGTGATGCGCCATTTTGTGCCGGAGCCTGAACGGCTCTATAGCTGGTGGTCATATCGGGCGAAAGACTGGAAAGCCGCTGATAAAGGACGTCGGCTCGATCATGTCTGGACCAGCCCGGCGTTAAAAGCCGCCATGAAAAGCATGGCAGTGCTGGAAGCGGCAAGGGGCTGGGTGAAACCCTCGGACCATGCCCCGGTTATGGTTGAGTTTACCCTTTAATCTGATAGGGCAGCAGGGCCTGTCCGGCGATGATGATTTTCTGGACTTCCGATGCGCCTTCGTAAATGCGCAGACTGCGGACTTCCCGGTATAGCTTTTCCACGGTTTCACCGAAAACCACGCCCTGACCACCAAAAATCTGGATAGCATCATCAATGATCTTTTGGGCGGTTTCGGTGGCATAGAGTTTCGCCATGGCCGCTTCGCGGGTAACCCGGTCGGCAACACAATCCTTGACCCACGCCGCCCGGTAAATCAGCAACGCACTGGCATCAATATTCAGTGCCATATCGCCAAGTTTAGACTGAATGATCTGAAGCTCGGTCATGGGCGCACCGAATATCTGTCTGCTTGTGGCCCGCTTTGCTGCCTCATCAAAGGCTCGTCTGGCAAATCCCAGTGACGCGGCCCCGACAGTGGTGCGGAAAATATCCAATGTGGCCATGGCATATTTAAAGCCGCGACCCTGCTCACCTATCAGCGCAGATTTTGGCACTCTGCAATCTTTAAAAACCAGTTTGGCCAACGGGTGCGGGGCGGTGACTTCTATTTTTTCGGCAATCTCAAGCCCCGGTGTCTTGGCCTCCACAATGATCGCTGAAATTCCCTTGGATCCTGATGTGCCTTCCTCTCTGGCAAACACGGTATAATAGTCGGCAATGCCGCCATTGGAAATCCAGGTCTTGCAACCATTGAGAATCAGCATGTCATCCTCTTCCCGAAAGCGGGTGGACATGGCCGCTACATCTGACCCGGCATCAGGCTCTGACAAGGCAAAGGCGGCAATTTTTTCGCCCCGGCCCACGGCGGTAAGATATTCGGCTTTTTGGTCTTCGGAGCCAAAGAGCGATATTGTGCCACTGCCCAGACCCTGCATGGCAAAGGCAAAATCGGCGAGGCCGTCATAGCGGGCCAAAGTTTCCCGGATCAGGCACAGGGAGCGCACATCCAGTTTGTCATGGACGCCGCCGTAGGATTCTGGCACTGCATAACCCAGCCAGCCAGCCGCGCCTAATTTCTTGACCAGCTTCCGGCACATATCATCAGCATCTTCACGTTCGTGGGAAATATCGTTCAAGTTTTCAGCGCACCACGCGTTCAGGTCGAGGGCGAGTTTTTTATGGGCAGGGTCCAGAAACGGCCAGTCGAGATAAGTCTGATCCATGATCAATCCCCTTTGAAGTCGGGTTTTTCCTTGGCGACAAAGGCTTCATAGGCCCGACGGAAGTCTTCAGTCTGCATACAGATTGCCTGAGTCTGCGCCTCTGCCTCAATAGCCATGTCAAGGGACATGCTCCATTCCTGAGCCAGCATGGTTTTGGTCATCATATGACCAAAGTTGGGGCCATCTGCCAGCCGTGTGGCATATTTCAGGGCCTCATCAAATAAATCATCGGCACTCACAACCCGGTTGAAATAACCCCATCTTTCGCCCTCATCAGCAGACATGGCCCGGCCAGTATATAGCAGATCAGCGGCACGGGCCTGTCCCACCGCGCGGGGCAGCATGGCGCAGGCCCCCATATCACAGCCAGCCAGGCCGACACGGGTGAACAGAAAAGCGGTTTTGCAGTCCGGGCTGGCAAAACGAATATCTGAGGCCAGCGAAATCATCGCCCCGGCCCCGACACAGATGCCCTCAGTGGCGGCGATGACCGGAACTTTGCAATTGATCATGGCCTTGACCAGATCACCGGTCATGCGGGTGAATTCCAGCAATCCTTTCATATCCCGGTCCAGAAGCGGGCCAATAATGTCATGAACATCGCCGCCGGAACAGAAATTACCGCCGTTACTGGCGAATAGCACCGCCTTGACATCGTCCGCATAAACCATATCACGGAAGACATCGCGAAGTTCAGCGTATGAGTCGAATGTCAGCGGGTTTTTACGGTCAGGTCTATTGAGCCGTATGACGGCCACATCACCTTCCATCTGCCACAAGAAATGCTTTGGTTTCAAACCGGCTAATTTCATTTTTTTGCCCTTTTATTTTCATTGCGGACTTTCAGAACTTCACGCACCCGGTCCATCATCTCGATCATCGGTGTTACCTCGTCATCCTTCAGACCACCCAATATATCCCCGATCCACTGTCTGTGACGATCAGCCAATATCTTAAAATCATTTCGCCCTTTTTGGGTCAGACCCGCGCTATAAATCCGGCGGTCGGTCGGCAGAACCCAGCGTTTCACCAGACCTTCTTTTTGCAGCCGATCAACGATACCAGTTACATTTCCATTTGAGACCAGCATTCTTTTGGATAATTCTCCCATGGTCAGGCCGCCCGGTTCACGGTACAGGGCCGACATCAGGTCAAAACGCGGCAGGGTCACGCCAAATTCAGACCGGAACAGATTTCTGATCTCCTTTTCAATAATATTTGAATTGGAAATCAGGCGTATCCAAAGAGCCAGTTTTTTTACTTCGGTGTCTTGTTCAACGTTATCTGGCATTATCTCTTAATCCTTTTACATGACCTCCCCACCGGCAACAGCAATGGCCTGTCCGGTTATGGAAGACTGACTTTCACCGCATAACCACAATACAGTTGTGGCTACTTCTTTTGGCTGGATCAGGCGTTTTTGCGGGTTATGAATGGTCAGTTCCGCTATGGCCTCATCCTCTGTCCTGCCCGTCTTTTCCACAATATTCCTGATGGCATCCCGGGCTATGTCCGTATCGGTAAATCCGGGACATACCGCATTGACCGTGATGCCTTTTGTTGCCATTTCCAGAGCCAGAGACCGAGTCAGGCCCACAACCCCATGCTTGGCAGTACAATAGGCGGTGACATAACCATAACCCTTTAGCGCGGCAGTACTGGCAATATTTATAATCCTGCCAGATTTTTTGTCTATCATTTCCTGCAATATTGCCTGAATACAAAGATAAGGTCCGATTAAATTCACATCAAGCATCCGCTGCAAATGCGCCCGGTCACCTTTCGTGAATGGCAAAGAATGAGCTGCCCCCGCATTATTCACCAGTATATCCACGGCTCCGTATTTTTCCTGAGCCTGAGTAAAAGCCGCGGTTACAGAGGCTTCATCAGTCACATCACAGCCGACGGCTAAACAATTCTCCAGTGTTTTTGCTTTCTCTGCAAGCACCTGCATATTACGGCCCATGATGGTGACATTTGCCCCCGCCGCAGTTAAGCTGTCGGCTATGGCGGCCCCTATTCCCCGTCCGCCGCCGGTAATAACAACATGTTTACCACTTAATTCCATTCTATCACCTTAAACATTCATAGCCATTTCAGCCGCCCGCTTCAGGTTGGCTTCAAGTTGGGTATAGGCGGTTAAATATTGCTTTGGCACGGCCACCGCATCGCCGTGATATTCAAGTTCTGCCGAACTGCGGATTGTCCAGTTGGGGTCCATCAAATGTGGCCGCGCCAGCATAACCAGATCCGCCCGGCCCGCCGCCAGTATGCTGTTCACATGATCAGGTTCATAGATATTTCCGACCGCCATGGTCGCTACCCGTGCTTCATTGCGGATACGGTCTGACATGGGGGTCTGGAACATCCGGCCAAAAACCGGATCGACCTGATCCACAGGCAAAGTCATGCCCGTCGAGACATCAATAATATCTGCTCCCGCATCGGCAAAGGCTCTGGAAATCAGTACGGCCTCCTCTGGTGTCACGCCTTTATCACCGATCCAGTCCGTTGACGAAATTCGCACAGACATGGGTTTTCCTGAAGGCCAGACTTCCCGCATGGCTTTAAAGACCCTTAGCGGGAATCGCAGACGATTTTCAAGGCAACCGCCATATTCATCGGTGCGTTGATTACTGAGGGGGGTGATGAAGGATGACAGCAGATAACCATGACCCGCATGAAGCTCGATCATATCAAAACCAGCCTGATCAGATCTTTTTGTCGCGGCAACAAAATCTTTCAGCACCCGGTCGAAATCCTGCGCCCCCATTTCTCTGGGGGTCTGATTCACTTCATCCCATTTTATGGCTGACGGGGCGATTAATTCCCAATTACCCTCATCCAGTGGCATATCATAGCCTTCCCAACCCACTTTGGTGGAGCCTTTACGCCCGGCATGGCCCAATTGGATGGCAATTTTGCAGTCACTAAATCCGTGAACATAATCCACCACCCTTGTCCATGCGGCCTGCTGCTCATCGGTATAGATACCCGCACAGCCCGGTGTAATCCGCGCGTCTTCAGAGACATCGGTCATTTCCGTATACATCAAAGCCGCCCCGCCCATGGCTCGCGCCCCATAATGGACAAAATGAAAGTCCGTGATCAGTCCATCAATAGCTGAATACATGGACATGGGAGATATGACCACCCGGTTACTTAAAGACATTTCGCGCAATTTATAGGGTGTGAACATTGGCGGTACCGGTTTGTCCACGGCCTTGCCAGTGGCCTTTTCAGCAAAATCCTTTTCTACACTTTCCAGCCATTCCCTGTCCCGCAGCCGCAGATTTTCATGGCTGACCCGTTGTGAGCGGGTGAGCAGAGCATAGGCAAAATGCTTGGGTTCATAATCCAGATAACGTTCAATTTCCTCAAACCAGCCCATTGAATTCCGCGCGGCACTTTGTAATTTCAGGGCTTCCAGTTCCCGTTCCTCCTGATAAGCTGCCAGGGCCTCATCAACACTTTCGCCAGAATGAAGATGGTTGGCCAGACTGATGGCATCCTCAAAACCGAGCTTGGTACCCGAGCCAATGGAGAAATGGGCGGTATGGGCTGCATCGCCGATCAGAATCACATTATCCTTAACCCACTGGTGACAGAGCACACGCGGAAAATTGATCCATGCAGAGCCTCGAATATGGGCGGATTTTGTCATCAGATTGTGACCACCCAGATATTTCTCGAAAACCCTGCGACAGGCCTCAGCGCTTTCCTCATGGCCCATATCAGCGAAGCCGAAAGAGGCATAGGTTTCCTCACTACATTCGACGATGAAAGTGGAGGTTTGATCATCAAACTGATAGGCGTGAACCCAGAGCCAGCCATGCTCGGTTTTTTCAAAAATGAAGGTAAAGGCATCATCAAAACGCTGGTGGGTGCCGAGCCAGACAAATTTGTTGGGCCTGAGATCAATATCGCAGTCAAAAGCCTCTAGGTCAT
>JAJFIP010000338.1 GCA_021774875.1 Emcibacter sp. | reverse complement strand
TTGCGGGGGCACGCAACCACGGTAGCAGTGTCTTAAAAATAGCAGCCTAAAAATGACGGTTACTGTTTAATCAAGGGCGGGAGTTAAACTCAAACTATACTCTAGACTCTTGCTGTTTTCTAAAAATCAAAAGTTAGGATTGAGACAATAAGCTCTGCTTATGCTTTCGTTTTAAAAAATATCTAAATCACGAGCTGATTTAATTTCACCTTCATAGACGGTTTCCCGAAACCTATGGATTTCCTTCGCAGGGACTTATCCCGTTACACTCTCACGTTTAGCAAAGCTTTCAAAACAACGCGTAATGTTTTTATATTTTGTATCAATTGAAGCCTTAAGGAAATGAGCTGTCTCAAATGTAACGAATAAACTAATATCGGCGAGTGAAACCTTGTTCCCATGGACAAATGAACGATCACCGATGAAGTCATCAAGATAATCCATTGCCTTTGCCTGACGCGCCCTGGCGTAATCTATGACTTCTTGAGAACGTTTAAAACGCCCTGAGAAAAGGGGCATCATATGATGGGCCATTGTACCCATCATCGCCATTATTTCCATCTCAATAAAACGTTCAACAGATTTTATCTTTGCGCGCTCCTCCGGGTTCTCACCGATCATGGGAACTTCAGGATAGATTTCTTCAAAATATTCAATTATCGAAAGACTTTCCCAAATAGAGCTCCCATCTTCCAACTGCAGAACCGGCACCTTGCCCAAAGGATTTATTTTTTTGAACTGTTGACTGTTCTGCTCACCCACCATGAGATCAACTTCCACTGTTTCAAAGGGCAGTATTATGCCTTTTTCATTGAGGTATATGGTTATTTTTCTGGCATTTGGCGCAGTTTTAAAAGAAAATAACTTCATATTAAATCTCCACTGGGAAAGGCCTTCACTGTTGAGCTTTCTATCATGTCATTGTACATATCTCTCTGGCTCCCATA
This sequence comes from Emcibacter sp., assembly GCA_021774875.1. Lineage (GTDB taxonomy): Bacteria > Pseudomonadota > Alphaproteobacteria > Sphingomonadales > Emcibacteraceae > Paremcibacter. The sequence continues at coordinate 1,698 of JAJFIP010000338.1, read as the reverse complement.
TATTATTAGATGATCCATATTTCTTAACGCCCTGCCTGGGGGAGAGCTTACTTACCGGGATAAAATAGTTATTGTGCAGGATTTGGTATCTCCCATCTTATCCCCACCCATACAATGGGCCAACGCCGTCCGACAGTCTTCCACCTGACGTTCTCCCGCTTCTCCCCGAAGCTGTATCACCAGTTCAACAATCTGTGCCAGTCCGGTTGCCGCAATCGGATGACCCCGACTTAATAATCCTCCCGAAACATTGACCGGCAGCTTTCCGCCCAGTGAAGCATGGCCTGCCGCCACAAATTCGCCGCCCCGCCCTTCTTCACAAAGGCCAAGAGCTTCGTAATGTAAAATCTCTGAAAAAGTGAAAGCGTCATGACATTCTACAAGATCAATTTCATCTGCGCCGATCCCCGCCTTTTCATAGGCAAGATTTGCGGTATAATAATCCGTATCCCAATGGGTAAGGTCTACCTGATTGTCATAAAAACCAGAGGTCAGAACGGCGGATTGAATAGCAATTGCCCGTTGATGTTTTGCCGCAAATTCATCACTTGCCAGAATAAGAGCCGCCGCCCCGTCGGCAATGGGACAGCATTGGGAGCGCGTAAAAGGGTCGGCAATCATGGGACTATTCAATACATCCTGTAACGTTTCCCTATTACGAAATTGAGCATTCGGATTTAAGGCCGCATGGGTGCGACTTTTTACCGTTACCGCCGCCATCTGTTCTACCGTGGTGCCATAATCATACATATGACGCTGGGCCCGCAATGCAAAACCCGCAGGCACCACCATGCCCAACAGAGTATCCAGCTCAGTCGCCCCGGAATTAATCAGGCCAAAATCCGGTACACACATTTTTTCTGAGCCAACAACAAGGGCTACCTCACATTCCCTGGCCAATATGGCGTTGCGGGCCATATAATAGGCCGTAGATCCTGAGGTACAGGCATTTTCCACATTAACCACCGGAATTTTCCTGATACCCATGGCCGCAGTCAGGTTCTGACCAATGGTGCTGTCCCCGAAAATCATACCGCCAAGTGCATTGGCAAAGTAACAGGCTCCAATGGTTTCTTTTGAAATTTCTGCATCTCTCATGGCCGCTAGTGTAGCATCCATCGCCATTGCAACAATCGATCGTTCCGGATGCCGTCCAAAAGGAATTATACCTGCGCCTATAATAGCTACCATTATTGAATCCTGTTTATCTTTGAAGTTGTTTAAGCGCACCGAAGTAAGGCCGCCTGCATGTTTCTTTGTTGTTATCAAACCCGAGTGTCGCAACATGGAGCTCCACATGCTGACCAATTTGATAACTTCCAGCTTCTGCAGGATTCATCAGTGAGAAGACGCGAAGCGGCACATCCGTGAGATCCACTAAAGCCACACTATAGGGGCTCGGAAGCCCCAGCGGCGCCCTTGTTCGAATGGTGGTCACGCTATATATTCTACCTTGGTTTCCAAGGTCCGCCACCTGTAATTCACCAAGACATCCGGGACATTTTTCCTGCATGGGAAAACAGTAAGTTTCACAGGATGCACAATAGGCACCCTGCAAATGCACCTCTGGCCCAGAGGTTATAATATTATCAAAAACAAGAGGAATTTCCGTATCACTCATTATGCTTCTCCTTCTCTATCAAATGCTACGATTGCTTCCCTTCCAATAGGGGGCACGGATATTTCTTCTTAATATCT
>JAJFIP010000337.1 GCA_021774875.1 Emcibacter sp. | reverse complement strand
TCATGGTTGCGGATTTTACTGTTCAGGCCATCTGCCGCCACAATAAGATCAGCATCGGCAAATTTTGTATTTATATCAGCCACCTCAAATTCGGTTTCAAACTGAAGATTGACCCCAAGCTGGCGGGCACGCTCAAACAGGATTTGTAATAGCCGCAGGCGGCCAATGCCGATAAAACCGTGACCGCCGGATCTGATCACTTCGCCTTTATGGTGAACCGCAATATCATCCCAGTGGATAAGCTCACCTGTCATGACATCAGCACTGATCTGATCGTTGGCCCGCAGATTTTCCATGGTCTGGTCGGAAAATACTACACCCCAGCCGAAAGTATCATTATCGCGGTTTCTCTCATAAACGGTAATGTCATGGGCGGGGTTTTTCAATTTCATAGAAATGGCGAGATACACGCCAGCTGGGCCGCCACCCAATATCACAATTTTCATTACTTTGTCCTTTTCCTGAGGCTAGACGTGATTCGCCAAAACCGGTTTTATTTTATACTTGATATTTATTGTTCGCTCCAATGACATGTGCAGGGTATGAAGTAAAATTATCAATAAATTCAGCATTTATACCACTTTAATATTATATTGCTTTACTATTTAATTAATATAATGCAATTATATTATAGTGTTAATTATATTGTGCGTTATGTTATTTTATATATAAAATATAATTTATCAAGGATTTTTTTAATAAATATGTATTTAGGTATTGAAATACTTATTTATTAATGTTTATTTGTCAGGAGACAAACATGCAGCAAATATTGCCAGGGGGCTGGCAACGGCCCAAAGGATATTCAAATGGTATCATCGCCGAAGGAAAAATGTTTTTTCTGGCAGGTGTTGTAGGCTGGAACGAAAGGGAAGAATTCACTTCTGACGATCTTGTGGATCAATTCCGTCAGGCCCTGATTAATATTCGGGCTATCTTGGACGCTGGGGACAGTGGGCCTCAGCATATCACGCGGATGACATGGTTTGTCACTGATATGGCAGGGTACCGCAAACGCCTGCCTGAATTTGGTGTCGCATATAAGGACATCATTGGCAAGAATTTTCCGGTCATGGCCTGCATAGGGGTATCTGCATTAGTTGAACCACGGGCGAAAATAGAGATTGAAGTCACCGCTGTGATACCGTAAATATGCTGTGATGATTTTTAAAGGATACCTGAACTATGGCAAATATTGATTGGCCGTCTACCCCGTGGGATGACATATTACTGTTGGAAGATTTTCTGACCGAAGAAGAGCGCATGATAAGGGACGGAGCCAATGATTTCTGTCAGAAAGAGCTGATGCCCGGTATCCTCGAAGCCAACCGGCATGAAAATTTCGACCGCAATATCATGTCCAAGATGGGTGAGCTGGGTCTGCTTGGCCCAACCATTGACGGTTATGGCTGTGCCGGAGTTGGTTATGTCTCATACGGTCTTATTTCCCGTGAAATAGAACGCGTCGACAGTGGCTATCGTAGTGCCATGTCGGTGCAAAGCTCGCTGGTGATGTTTCCTATCCATGCATATGGCTCCGAAGAGCAGCGCCAGAAATATCTGCCCAAGCTTGCCAGCGGTGAATATGTTGGCTGTTTCGGCCTGACTGAACCTAATGCCGGTTCTGATCCATCTGGTATGCAGACCCGCGCCCGTGATGCAGACGGCGGCTATAAGCTTAGCGGTGCAAAAATGTGGATCACCAATTCCCCTATCGCCGATGTCATGGTTGTCTGGGCTAAATGTGATGATGGCAGAGTGCGCGGCTTTATTCTGGAAAAGGGCATGAAAGGCCTGAGTGCCCCGAAGATAGAAGGCAAATTTTCGCTTAGAGCATCGATCACTGGCGAGATCGTCATGGATGAAGTTTTTGTGCCCGCTGAAAACCTGTTGCCAAATGTGACGGGTATGAAAGGCCCGCTGGGATGTCTTTCCAACGCCCGTCTGGGAATTGCCTGGGGCGCCCTTGGAGCAGCAGAATTCTGCTGGCATGCGGCCCGTCAATATACTCTTGATCGCAAACAGTTTGGCCGTCCTCTGGCCGCGACCCAGTTGATCCAGAAAAAACTTGCTGATATGCAGACTGAAATTACTCTCGGTCTTCATGCCTGTCTTAACGCCACCCGACTCAGAGAGAAGGGCAAGTTGTCCCCCGATGCCATTTCACTGCTCAAACGCAACAGTTGCGGCAAGTCGCTGGATATTGCCCGGCAGGCCCGGGATATGCACGGCGGCAATGGCGTCTGTGACGAATTCCACGTCATTCGCCATGCCATGAATCTGGAAGCGGTCAATACCTATGAAGGTACCCATGATGTCCATGCCCTGATTCTGGGCCGTATGCAGACGGGAATAAATGCCTTCTAGGGAGAATGTTATGTCCGAAAAAGCAGAAGTGCTGCTCGAATATCCTGAAGATCATATTGCTGTTGTCCGACTAAACCGGCCCAAGGCCTATAACGCGCTAAATCTTAATAGCCGTACCTTGATCGCCGAAAAATTCAACGAGCTTAAAATGCGCGAAGACATTCGGGCGGTGATCATTACCGGCAGTGAAAAAGCCTTTGCCGCCGGAGCTGATCTGAAGGAAATGTCCGTCCTGAGTGCGGTGGATTATTACAAGACCCATGTGGAGCTGCTCTATAACGCTTTTGCCGATTATCCCCGGCCTGTGATTGCGGCCGTCAATGGGTTTGCCCTTGGCGGCGGTATGGAACTTGCCATGATTTCAGATATTATTCTGGCGGGTAAAGGAGCCAAATTTGGCCAGCCCGAGGTTAAGGTCGGTGTCATGCCCGGCGCCGGTGGCTCACAGCGTCTGGTCCGGGCGGTGGGCAAATATAATGCCATGCGTCTATGCCTGACTGGCATGATGATCGGCGCTGAAGAGGCCAAAGACATGGGGCTGGTCTGTGAAGTTCTTGATGATGACAAGGTTATGGACCGGGCAATGGAAATGGCCCGGGAACTTGCTGCCCTGCCGCCACTGGGTCTGGAGCATATCAAATATGCCATATTGCATGGCCCTGACATGTCGCTGGAATCTGCGCTCGGGCTGGAGCGTAAAAGTATGCAGGTTCTGTTGTCCAGCAAGGACCGCGCCGAAGCCACGGCTGCCTTTATTGAAAAGCGCAGTGGCACATATAAAGGCGAATGATATTTGAAGCAATCCAGCATTTCCTGACCCCGGCTTCGCCAGAGGTCAAGGCGCTCGGGTATGTGCGTGAAGCTATCGCTATTGAAGCCCGCTACAAAAGATGTCGGACGGCTTGGGCGGATCATCTTGAAAAATGTCAGCAAAAAATTCTGGCGGTTGCCAATACTCTTGATAGTGGTGCTACAATCATGGTCATCGGTTCCGGTGCTTTGCATGATGTTCCCTTAACTGCCTTGCTGGGGCTGGGACATCGCCCGATTCTGGTAGATATTATCCATCTGCCAAAGATCCGGAAATTACCCAATATTCAGCTGATTGAACAGGATGTGACCGGATGGGTCGGGCCGCTATTTCACAAAAAATCTACGCCTGAAAGTCCAGCAGTTTTGCCCAGAGCCGATCTGGTAATTTCCCTCAATATCTTATCCCAGCTACCGCTCAATCTGATTGCTTATGCCGGGAAATATGACATTCCCCTGCCAGATAATTTCGCGCAGACCATTATGGCTGCCCATCTGAAATTGCTGGCATCAGTAGCACCACAAAAGCTGATTATCAGTGATCTTGAACGGCTTTATTACAAGGGCGATGAACTTGTGGAAAAAGAATCTGCTTTACCGGATGGCTTAATGACATCCCCCAGTGATACATGGGACTGGCACATTGCGCCAAAGGGGGAACTGGACAGAGATATTTCTCTTATTCATCATGTGGGCTGCTGGCAGATGTAAGCTCTAAAAGCCGTATTTGGCGCCAAGCTCTTTGTCCTGAGAGGCAACGATTTTTGCCAGATCAACTATAACCTTGGCCTGTTTCCAGGTGGCATCATCCTGCATTTTGCCGTCTATCAAAACCGCGCCTGTGCCGTCGGGCATGGCCTCGAGAATCCTTTTGGCGAATAATACTTCATCCACATCTGGGCTGAAAACTTTCTTGGCAATAGTGATTTGTTTGGGATGCAGCGACCATGCACCCACACATCCCATCAGGAAAGCATTGCGGAACTGGGCTTCGCACGCCGCATCATCGGAAAAATCACCAAAGGGGCCATAAAAAGCTTTCAGGCCGTATGACATGCAGGCATCAACCATCTTTGCCACGGTAAAATGCCACAGATCCTGCTGATAAAATGCACGTGTACTACCGTCCCCCTTGTCATCCTCAAGGATACCGTAAAACGGATGACCGCCGCCGACACGGGTGGTTTTCATGCCCCGCGATGCGGCCAGATCAGCCGGACCCAGGCTCATACCGTGCATGCGCGGACTTGCGGCGGCTATTTCTTCCACATTATTGACACCCTGTGCGGTTTCAAGCAGCGCATGGATCATAATGGGCCGGGTAATATTATGACGGGATTCAAGCTGGGCCAGCAATTGATCCAGATAATGAATATCCCACGGGCCTTCCACTTTCGGCAGCATGATCACATCCAGTTTGTTGCCCACATGTGAAACCAGTTCCGTCACATCATCCAGAAACCACGGACTGTTGAGACAATTGACCCGGGTCCACAGACCAGTCGCGCCAAAATCATATCTTTCTGCAACTTCGATAAATCCTGCCCGCGCCTGTTCTTTGGCATCTGCCGGAATGGCATCTTCCAGATTGCCCAGCAGCACATCAACCTTGCCAATCATATCGGGGATTTTGGCGCGCATCTTTTCCATATGGGGCGGGAAAAAATGGATCATCCGCTCTAACGCCACCGGAATTTCCCGGTAAGGGGCGGGGGCACCAATAGACAGGGGTTTAAAAAAATCCTTGGGCGTTTTTCTCATGATCTGTTGGCTCCGGTTTGATGTGGTTTATATCTATGCCAATTATCACTCATATTCAAGAGTTCTGAAGTGGGAAGTTTGATATATTTTTATTGCCCCTGTCCCCA
>JAJFIP010000336.1 GCA_021774875.1 Emcibacter sp. | reverse complement strand
ACGAACGACACGAAATACACGAAAACTCCCTGTTCGCAGTACTTTCAAAAAGGTAGCATAAACCGTGCCGAACACCATTGGACCTGACCCCTTTTCTGTCCGCCTTTAATAGCTTTTTTCTTCGGGATTTTATTGCAATGTACAATGTTCACTGTATTGTGAATATATCTCAGTTTCCACATCCGTCAGGAGACGGCCGCGTGTGACCCGCTGGAGGTGGTCACGTTGATTTAAAATCCGCATTTCTTTTCGGTCTGCATCGGAACCCAGACCATCCAAACCAAGGAAGTCAGTAAGCGATTTTGCGTGCGTCGTTTATTGAGCGGTTAATCCTGCGCGCCGAGAGTTAAAAATGCCCCACTTAATCAGAGTCCTAAGCGGTAAAAACTATCGCGTTTTCAATCTCATTAGACAGCACCAAAAAGAGACTCACGACGGCATCTCCTACGAATCAATATGCCTGTATTTCAGGGATAGCAGGAAATCTGTAAGAACCAGTCTCTGCTTACTGGAGCGACATCGTTTTATCACTCGAGATAACGAGCGAAAGATGGCACACCCTGTAGATCGTCAGTCACTTCTGATGCCTTACTGGGGAACGGTATCTGTGTAATGAGAGGCAAATTTGCTAACGATTGTGTGTCACCGGCGAAACAAAAAAGATTGGTTGATTGTGTTGGAGTTGGATCGGTTGCCCGAACTGGTGAATCAACTGTATTTACAAATGGCTAGTGATTAAGAAGCTGAAGGGGGAGTGATGTGGGAAAGGTTTCTAGGCCCGGAGCATGCTCAGACAGATTCCTGTCACTACGAGACTAGCTAGGTAACTCACAGAGACAAAAAGAAACTGTTTCCATGAATATTGGTAGTCATGAAACAGAAAGAAAAAAATAATAAGAAACAGAAAGCTTGCACCGGGAATCATCGCATAAGTAAGTTCAGGATGAATTGTACTTAGGTTATCAGGTCCTATTTGAACCATACAAAAGATAGAAATGGTAACCAAGAGTTGCAAATAGACTACAGCTCGAAGCAGTAAATGATGATTCATAAGAAACCTTGGAGTCTCAGCGTGTGCGGGAGAGTGTTTAAAAAAGATTTCTCCAGAAGATTATGTATAAATCAGCTGAATGGCCTAGCCAAGCGTTAGTTCTACACACATGAATTAAAGGTGTGTAGAAGCTTATTGCCAATTTATGGTGTTCAGGATTTATAACACTACCATTTGAATCAGATAAAATTGCAACGACAGGGCCAATGCTTAACACATAAAGCACCAGCAAAAAGGGAATAGCATAGCCGACAAACCTGAGAACCATTGATCGTTTATTTTCAGACATATTAGCGATCTCTAAGCAAAACAAACCTAACAAATACAGCTTAAACGATTGAAGGCAGTTAAGCTACTAAAATAAGCGAGGTTAACTATGGTCACGGAGCAAGAGGGATACCTAAGAAAGCTTCTGTTATTTCAAAGTGATCAACGTTTTGTACAATACTCTTGCCTCCTCACACCTTCCAAGGGGTACTCTAGACCCTATTAGCTGATATACCAAAGCTATCAAAATGCTTACTATGTAGTGTTTGCCATGTGACTGCTATTTGAGTAGCTGCGCAACCAAACATTCGTAATGCGTAGATCAGGAGATAGAAAAGGATTATTTCACGGCTGGAAACTGCTTCATCAAACGGGCGGCTGCTTTCTGGGTTTCTTTCCAATCACCCGTTTCGTTGGGGACTACTTTCACGAATACTGTGAAGTCAAGCTTCTCTCCTTTTGTAAATGACTGTCCGCTGTTATGGCGGAGATAGTATTTGTGATAACGATCGAGGTCCCAAATGTGGCTGGCACTACGGTTACCTGCGATGACTTTGGGAGTATAACACAAAATACCGAGTTGATTTTCCGGGTCATATTGAGCGACCCAGGTCGTGTCTTTACTAACGGCCATTTTCTTGGAATGTGATAGCGCCCCTTTTTCGATTGGTCCATCTGGAAGTTGAGCAATCCACTTTGTTGTGGAGGGGGGAAAGCAGTGCATGAAATAGTAAAGTAGATCTGTCTTACAATCTTCAAGGGCTTCCATCTCTGTCTGTTCTTCAACAAAGTCGTTTGTGAGAATAATTTTGGCACGGACTTTGAATTTCCAGATTGTCGATTCTTTGATGAATTGAATCAGTTTACCAGAAATGGTCTCTCCGGTTTTTGTAATAGGAACATCCTGACCATCAACGATCAGTGTTAAGTGATGGACGACTTCTCGCCCCCCTTCTTTGTGTCCTGTGCCCCACCATTGACCTCCCTGGGGCTTCAATACGGTTCCATAATGGCCGTTATTCAGACTAAATAGATGATCGCGATAGAATATCTTCTCAATGGTCCAACCGCTGGCAGCATCAATGGGAAGCGTGTAGTTCTCTGTTTTGAGAGTCAGAAAACCTGTCTCTGGCACACCAGCATCATACAGACGCTGCGAAGCCTCCTTTTTGTCTGTGATTTCAGGATTGGCAGAGAAGACATCGTTTGCAGAAAAAAACACGACAGCAAGCCAACTGGCAAGAATAAGTTTGATCATTGTCTGGAATAGGTTTCTCTTTGTTATGAAGATACTGGTAACACGAGACTCGAATAAACGATCCGAATGTTCGTCTCTGGAGTGACAGAACTCTTAGGGATCCCGTGATTATATTATCCGTTACGAACTGGAGTTGGTAACCCTAAACATGAATCTGCCTCGATAATTTTCGTCTTTGGGAGACAGAAACAGAGAGGCAATGAGACAGACGAGGTTTCAGCTGTCGGTTCAGCTCAGCTTTGGTTTGTTAACCAAAGACCGCCATTAGCACGGCAATGTTGGCGCAGTTGGTAGTGACAACTACGAAGATGAAGTCTCCGTCTGTTGACGAGTCCAAGCACTTTTATCTGGACAGAACATTGGTGAAAACAGAACGTGATACGGTCTCGTTTAGCGCGACTCTGACTCTAGCTGTCTGTCTAGACTCGCTGTTTTTGCCACGTTCTTTTTAAGTTGTTTTTCTGCCAACATCTTTTCTGAGCTTTCAGCTACTTTATCCGCCAATATTCTCGTGAGCTT
>JAJFIP010000335.1 GCA_021774875.1 Emcibacter sp. | reverse complement strand
AAAACCGAGGCCATAATGAATAAAGGAAGTACAGCCCGAAGCCACCGCCAGATAGCGCAGTGACGGTGTCTGAATAATCAAGGAGTATGCCGGTCCATCACGCCACCTCAAAGACTGGACCCAGGAATAAGCAATATAAATACCCGTAAAGAGGGCAACCCATTGTGCCACATCACTGGTCAGCCAGATGGCTAGCCAGCCTAGTATAAACAAGAAAACGGCAGCAGAAATATTGTTAATTAACTGAGCTGAACTTGCCCCGGCTCTGACCAGACGAATCATATCCATAGGTGGCAGCATTTGAGCCATTTCGGCAAAAAATGAACGAAAGGGGTGGCTTTCCGGTGCTGAGTATATACCCTCCACCTGACCGCGCCGTGGCTCGCGAAGGCTGGCAACCCATATGGCCAGTAACAGGCCGGGCAGGCCAACCGCAAAAAAGGCCACCTGCCAGGCCTTCAAACCAAATGGAGCCGGGTCTACTGCATAGGCCTGCTCCCAGGTATCGACAATAAGCCCGCCGATACCCAGTCCCAGACCAGAACCGATAAAGGCACCGCTGGAAAAGACGGCAAGGGCCGTTGCCCGCCACTTTCTAGGATAATAATCTGACAGCAGAGAATGCGCTGCAGGCGTTGCACTGGCCTCACCCAGGCCAACACCAAAACGCGCAGCCGCCAATTGTGCGAAATTTCCGGCCAACCCTGACAGTGCGGTAACCAGACTCCATATACCCAGCCCAATAGACATCAACCCGGTTCTTTTCCAGTTATCCGCCAATCTTGCCAACGGAATGCTGAAAACGGCATAAAATACCGCAAAGGCCGTCCCGTAGAGAAAACCGAGTTGAGCATCTGTAATCCCCAAATCCGCTTTTATATGCTCAGCCAATATGGAAATAATTTGCCGATCAATCAGATTCAGCACGTAAACCAGAAACAGCACGCCAAGGGCATAATGGGCATATGCTCCTCCGGGCTTAACCGTATATCCTGTCTCTTGGGATTTATCTAACGCCATCTATCCTTACTCCATTGCCAACCCTAAGCGGCCGCATAATTTTTAATTTTCATATACTAGATTACTGAGTAACACTTGACAATAAAGTTTTACTAATTGTAAGATATTTAATGCTGACTGTTAGCTGCGTGGCCGTAAGTAGGTGAAATATGCGTTTTGACTAACTGACAAAAATCAGAAAGAAGGCATGGCTTTTATTGAACAGCACGTAGCCACCTTCAGAGGAAAGAAACAATGAAGAAAACTATTATAACTTGCGCGTTAACGGGTGCCCAGCAGGGCAAGACAGCCAACCCCGCACTGCCCGAGCAACCTGATGAAATTATTGAAGCTGGACTGGATGCCTGGCGGGCGGGTGCATCGATCCTGCATCTCCATGCCCGGGATGAAAATGGTAAGGCAACAGGCGATGTGGCTACTTTCAGACGCATAGTCGATGGCTTGCGGGACGGTGGCTGTGATGCCATCCTTAATCTGACAACTGGCGGTGCCGTTGCCGGTCTGTCGGTTGACGAACGCCTGCAAATCCTGCCAGAAATCAAGCCCGAAATTGCTTCCTTCAGTGTTGGTGGTGGCAGTATGCTGGGACGTTTCAACAAGAAAACCGGGGAATGGCAGGGTGACCGTTTTGTACAGCTATTCTCGTCTTACGCAGAATTAGAGCGGGTGGCGCGTCTTTTTCAGGACAATGGCGTCAGGCCCGAACTTGAGATCTACCACACGGGCATGGTCAACAATATCACTGCACTGAATGAGTTAGGTGTGCTGGATGCACCGCTGCTGATTAATATCGTTATGGGTATTCCCGGCGAATGTTTGAAGGCAAACGTGAAGAATCTGCTTTATGTGGTAGAGAATCTGCCAGAAGACTCAGAGTGGCTGGTTTCGGCCATTGGTGCGCGAAATCATTTCCGTATGATGGGGGCTGTGCTGGCTATGGGGGGTCATGTTCGGGTCGGTCTTGAAGATAATGTCTATATTGGCCCCGGCGAGCTGGCACCCTCAAATGCCGCGATTGTGGAAAAAGCCGTGCGTATGATCCGTGATCTGGGTACTGAAATTGCCAATCCCGCAGAGGCTAAAGAAATTCTCAGGCTTTAGAGAATGGAATATATATGACCGAGAGTCAGAGCCTTGAAAACCTGCTGGAAACTTTTCCATACGTCGTCTGGCATGGAGTAGAAATATCAGTTGATGAAGATGATCTGCTTGCCTTGCGGATGTCGTTTCGCGATGACCTTGGTAACTATGCCGGTTCCTTCCACGCCGGGGCACTCTATACCCTGGCGGAAACGGTGGCTGGTGTGATGGCTGATCGTGCGGTACCCGGGAACAGTAACTTCACCCTGCTGCGTGGTGCCGAGGTCAAATACACGCGACGTCCCGATGGGGATGTGGTAGCCACAGCCCGGCGGTCGGCGGCAAATGCCGATACCGCACTGGCCGCTTTTGAAGCAAATGGCAGGGCTGATATAATAATTGATGTAAATATGTTAGATAATGCAAGCGAGAAGGTCTTTGAAGGCCAGTTCGATTTTGCACTTAGATCCCGAAAGAAAGATTAAAATATGACCGCAAAGCTATTGATTGAAACTGTATCAGGGATAAGGCGACTGACGCTTAACCGGCCCGATAAGTTGAACGCCATTGATGTTGAACTGCTGGATATGTTGACCGACGAACTTTATGCTGCCAAGGCAGATGACCAAGTGTTGGCGGTTGTTCTGGCTGGTAGTGGTAATTCCTTTTGTGCCGGGGCTGACATCGGCCAGATGATAGATCGCACACCGGAAGACTGGGAAGAAACCGTTGATCATTACCTTGATCCCATTCGTGCGATCTCATCCCTGGACAAGGCGGTCATTGCCCGTTGTCATGGTAATGTATTTGGTGGCGGACTTGGTCTTGCGCTTGCTTGTGATTTTCGGGTTGCAACAGAAACTGCACGTTTTTGCGCACCGTTTGTCAAGATCGCTCTGGCTGGATGTGATATGTCGTCGGGGTATTTTCTGCCACGTCTTGTGGGATTAGGTCGGGCAACTGATATGATGATGACCGGTCGCACAGTTGATGCTGCCGAGGCACTTTCCATGGGCCTTGTAAGCCGGGTTGTGCCGGAAAGTGATCTGGATGATGCCGTGGCAGCACTTGCAACCCGGTTGGCCGATGGCTCGCCCAAGACCACGGCCTTCACCAAGCGTGCCATCCGCAAATCACTTGATCGGGATATGGAAGCTGAGTTTGATTACGAAATTTTTGCCCAGGTTCAGTGCTTGCAAAGCCCTGACCACCGAGAGGGTATTGCTGCCTTCCGCGAAGGCCGTAAACCGGTATTCAGAGGTTAAATGATACTAACCGAAAGAGATTTGCTATGTCAGATGCGTTTCTAAGCCCGGAAGAAATCCAGTTTCGCGACTCCGTTCGAGCCTTTGCCGATCGGGAGATCATTCCCAATGCGACGCGCTGGGATATGGAAGAGAAATACCCCCAGGAATTATTCCAGAAGGTCGGCGCGTTAGGCTGGCTGGGCTGTGCCTTTCCCGAAGAGGTCGGCGGCAGTGGCGGCGGTGCGCTGTTGTATGCGATAATGTGCTGTGAACTGACGCGCGGCTCGACTGCTATAGCCCTTGGGCTTTATGTCCATTCAGCTCTGGCTGGCTCAGCGATTCTACATCTAGGTAATGAAGAACAGCACAGGCAATATCTTCCTGATGTTATTGCCGGTAAAAAAATAGGCTGCTGGGCCTATGCGGAGCCCGGTGCCGGTGCCGATGTCTCACGGGTGGCTACTCGGGCAGTGAGAGACGGCGATCATTATATTCTAAATGGGTCTAAACTCTATATCACCAACTCGCCCTTCGCCGATTTCATGGTCGTGGTCGTCTCCACCAATCCAGAGCAGGGCATCAAGGGCATGTCAGTTATAATTGTCGAGCGGGATACCCCCGGCGTGAGTGTAAGTGAGCCGTTTAAAAAGTTGGGCATGGGTGCGTCCGAGATGGCGGAAATCGTCTTTGATGACTGCCGTATTCCTGTGGCCAACCTTCTCGGGCCAGAGGACAAGGGATTTATTCTGGCCTTAAAAGTATTGACTCTGGGCAGGATAGCGGCTGCGGCACAGGCGGTTGGCCTTGGCCGTGCAGCTCTGGAGGAGGCGACATCCTACGCCCGCGATCGTGTGCAATTCGGTAAGCCACTGGTCGGCCACCAGTTTGTAAGATTTACCCTAGCCGACATGGCAACCCGGCTGGAAGCCGCATGGCAGCTTACTATCAACGCGGCACGACTTGTGGATGCGGGGCTGCCATTTGATACCGAAGCGGCTATGGCCAAGCTGTTTGCGACCGAAACCTGTACCTGGGCATGTGAGAGGGCCTTGCATTTATGTGGTGCACAGGGTTATATGCGTGAAAGTGCCGCACAACGATTCTATCGGGATTGCAAGGTAATGGAACTAGGTGAGGGGACCAGTGAAGTACAACGCGAGACCATAGCAAGAAGCTTAGGAGGATAAAATGGGAGTTCAGGAACGCCGCGAAAGGGAACGGGAGGCGCGAAAATCTACTATTCTGGATGCTGCCAGAGAATTATTTCTCGAACACGGTTTCAATGGCACGACAACAAAACAGATCGCGGCAAAATGCGAGCTTTCCGAGGCGACACTTTTTTTCTATTTTCAGAGCAAAAACGAGATATTCACTTCGCTGTTGTTTGAGGGTATCGATTTCTGGACACAGGGGCTTAAGAAAATAGACGCCATAAAAATGAAACCAAGAGCAAAACTTGAAGAGCTATGGAATTTTTACGATCAGATCCGGGAGGAGCATCCTGAATATTACCAGCTCTCGGCATTTCTGGCCCGACCCATGGCATTATCCAATGTCTCGGAAGAAATGAAAGCAGAAATCATTCGCCGCTCGGGTGAAAATTTTCAAATTCAGGCTGATATGCTAGATGAAATTGTCGGTAACTCTGAAGGGCGCATTGTCGCTGACCTCCTGTGGTCGACTTACTTGGGGTTGACTCTGTTGCAGGGTTCCCGAACCAATCTGAAGACACCACTTCATCCGACAAAAAAAGAACTGAAGACGATATTTGAAATGCTTGCCAGGGGGCTTCTCGGAGACTCAAATTAATGAAATTATTCTGCCAAGAATAATTACTTTTCAGAGATCACAAAGCCCTGTAGATCACTTATATGCCCTTTCGGACTATCTGAAAAATGAGCCGTAACAGGCATTCCGGGATTAAGTTCTGATAACATTACTGAAGGTGGGATAATCAGGCGATGTAGTAATATGGGCCCTTTATCACCAAGTTGGATCAGCGCGAAAGCCCCACGACCGGGGCAATCGGTCCACGATATAAGCCTGCCCTTTGCGGGTAATTCCATCTCGGCAAGATCATCACTACAGCAGGATGGGCAAAAGGATTTCAGTGGCACAGTGACATGCGTGCAGACATTACATTTTGCCCCCAGAATAACTTGACTGTCTCTTAGGGCCGTAAGAAAGCGGCTGCCTGAAGTGCCAGCGGCAAAATTGAAGGGTATCTGAATTTTTTCTTCGCGAATCATGATATGACCTCAAAATGCAGGATGTCGTCCATGGCACCACGCAATTCGTCTCGCCATACAGCTTTCACCCGTTGGCCGATGGCCAGTTTTTCGGGGTCGCTCTCCACCAGATAATGATTGAGCGTGGTGTCGGCGCCATCGAGAAGGATAAGTCCCATGCCGTATGGTGCTTCACGTATTTCACCGGTACGACCATCAAGCATAGGCAACTTCATGACTGTCCATGCCACCAGCTCGCCAGTATCCGCAACTGGCACCCAATCTGTGAGCCTTTCGTTGCATTTGCCACAGACGGGTCGGGGCGGCAGGTAGCGGCGCTCACAAGACCCGCATTTTAGGCCCTCGATGCGGCGTTCCTTGAGGCCGCCAGCAAAACGCTCCATAGCATCGCCTGAGGCATAACGCCAGGTTTGATCCATTTCTATTGTGACTGAAATTCTTTCTTTTTTGCTTGGTATGTTCATGTGCTGCTCTCCAGAATCATGGCATCTGCCCAGGCATAAACACCGTATCCGGTTGCCAATGCACGCTTTGCGCCTTCGACCTGATGTTCCCCGGCGCGTCCCAGAATCTGCGAGGCTGCTTCGGCAACACGGATCACACCTGACGCACCAACTGGATTGGTCGACAAAACACCACCCGATGGATTAACTGGCAATTGGCCGGTCATTTCCGTTACGCCTTCATCAATCAGTCGCCCGGCTTGGCCCGGCTCACAAAAGCCTAAAGCTTCATACCAGGCTAGTTCGGCATAGGTCACCGGCTCGTAAATTTCTGCAACATCAAGGTCTTTCAGTGGCTCGCGGATGCCTGCCTTTTCATATACTGATTTTGCCGCACTTCTCAGCGTTTCCATTGTCGTCAGACGATGATCTATATCGCCAATAAAGGGCTGTTGATGGCGGGTCGCCGCAGCCGTAATCCAGGCAGCATTGGGACAAAGTTGTTTTGCCCTGGTTTCTGAGGCAATGACGATTGCTGCGGCACCATCGGACTGGGGGCACATATCAAGTAGTCGCACCGGATGGGCCAGCATTTTCGACGACAGCACTTGGTCAACTGTCACGTCGGGCATTTGCAAATGGGCATAGGGATTACGTGAGGCATTGCGTCTTGCCTTGACCGCCACTTTGGCCGCCTGTTCTTCGGTAACGCCACGATCGACCATATATTGTGAAATCGAAAGGGCGAAATTGCCCAGCGCACCCGAGGCCACAGTCCGGTCCCAATAGGGATCGGTCAGTGCCATTCCTGTCTGGGTATGGCCTTCAGAATGTTTTTCAAAGCCAATAACAAGCACTACATCGAACAGCCCCGAGGCCACCTGATGAAAGCCTGCAATGCAGCCGCTGGTTCCTGACGTGCCACCAGTGGCAACCTTCAAGCAGGGCTTGCCCGCAGCAAAAGCCC
>JAJFIP010000334.1 GCA_021774875.1 Emcibacter sp. | reverse complement strand
CCCGGCCCTGTGCCATCCGTAATATCCCCATACGTGCCATGCCACGGGCAAAGGACGGGATGTTATCCAACCGCTGTTCGGCCTGATAGGTCCATTGGGTAGTGGCTTCGGCAACCACATCGAGGCGCGGCGTATATTCATTCTGGCTCAGCAAAATGGCACAGTCCACGTTACGCATCAGATTTTCCGCATTGCCGCCAATATCAAGGGTCTCATCCGCATGAATCCCGAGCTTGCCAATGACCAGCAGGGACGGTTTTGCCTCAGTGACATATTTTTCAATGGCATCATGAGGTTTGCCATCCAGAAGTTTGGTCTGGATTTCGATGTCATAATCCTCGGCGATCGAATGGGCAACCTGCAGATGGCCTTCGTAGATTTTGGCAAGCCCCGCATCAATAATATCTTCGTGCAGTTTTTCCTGTTCTTTAAACCGGAAAACCTTTCCGGCCTCATCAGACAAAACTTTGGCAATACGGTTAAAGGCCACATAATGATAATAGGGGTCATAGACGGAGATGACATGAAGCGGTACGCGCCATTCCTGTGCCAGTGAAAATGCCGTGCGTAGGCCGCCATAAGAACGGGCGGAACCATCCACCGCCACAACAATCGGGCCATCGGACAGATTTCTTTCCGGCTGTTTAATGATCAGAGTGTCAATATTTGTCCGGCGCACAACCCGTTCACAAACGGTGCCAATTCTGCTGCCCGGAATAGCCCCGAGACCAACAGCCCCCATGATCAGCAGATCATATTTACCGCTATTGGCCTCTTTAAACATTTCGGTGTAATTTTTGCCTTCCAGGGAACTGCGCACATAGTCCAGCCCCTTTTCCTGGCAGACAATTTCGGCCTGATCGAGATATGAATCGGTAATCACACCTAGACCCTTGGTAATCAGGTCATCATGGATGTCGCGCTGCTTTTCAAGCTCGTCTTCTTCGCGGTATTGCTCCGGCAGTCCACCTTCCATCTGACGAAAGCGCACATCATGCAATTTTGCTGCAAAGACGTGAGCACCGGTGATCTGGGAGCCAAATAAGCCGCCAATGGCCGTTGCCTCATATACGCCCTTGTTAGAATGATCGGACGCATCCACAGCCACTACAATCGACTGGTATGTGGGAAGAGGGCTGAGGGTTTCTTCTGGTTCTTCTGCAAGTTCAATCGACATCAGTTTAAAATCCAATAATAGAGTAGCAGGCCGATGACAATGAGATTAACAATGCCACCAATGCAAACAAAAATATCAAAACCACTAATCTTCATTAATATTCACAATCCCAAGTAACACTGCCGCCATATTCCACAGCAGATAGAGCTGTTATCGCAGTGATTAATAATATTATTTTCAAAATAATTCCTTTAGTAACAGGCTAATAACCGTATATTTCCTGCATCATTTCCATGACAAAACGCCTTTCGATACTTGAAGGCACATTTTTCAGCTTATGCAGAAGGACGGGGACAGCAATGGTCTCGCCAAATTTTTTTGCGGCTTTTCCGGCATCTGCTGATAAGGCCCCGCCATCGGCAAAACCTGTGTCAATAATATTCCCCAGTTCCTGCTGCTGATTAAGGTCAGTCAAAATTTCAACGGCAACCCGGCGCACACTATATTCAGTATCCTTCAGATGAGACGCTATGTGAGTTATTATATCAGTATCACGAATATCTATTTGAGTTTCCAGAGCACGTAATGCCTGAATACGCACCTCAGAGCTTTCGTCATCAAATGCGCCTGTGAACAGGGCAATATGGTCACGACAGCCCAGTTTTCCCAGGGCACGAATGGCTTCAATGCGAACTTCATTATTGTCATGACGGACAAGATTAATAATTTCCGCCAGTATTTCTTCTGACACAGACCCTCGCTTCAGGCCGCCAAATGCCGCCATGATTGCTCGCTTGATTTCATGATTATCATCATTCAATGCGCGGGAGAATGTCTCAAATATATCTTCCTGATCCAATTTATCCGTCAGCAGGTGAATAGCCAGTAATCGTGCATCCAGTTGAACTTCAATATATTCAGGTTCCACATGGGTAGCGGGTGATAATTTCCGGGCAATCAATTCATTGTTCTGATCGATGGCAGCAATGGTTGAAGCCGGACCAGTTTCGGGCCCAGAAGAATTATCTTCCTCTAAATCTGCATTTTCCTCAATATCAATTGGGGCAGCTTCTTCTGTTATGATTTGAGGGCTTATGATGTTTGATAATATCTGGCCCTCTATATCTGGAAAATTACTTAACGCGGTAAGAGCTGCCAGACGTACGGTTTGATTTTTATGGGCTATGGTCTGCACCAAAGCGTCAATAATTTCTGGCGTTGATTCAGTTGTTTCTGCCAGCAATAACGCTGCCTCGCGATTAATGCGGGTATCAATGAATTCTTTAAATAAAGTTTCACACAGCATGTCATCACGGTCATCATTATTATGAAGATCCAGCAGGCGCATGGCGGCAATCACTTCATTGCCATTTTCTGCCTGCATTGATTGTTCCAGACAATATAGTAGATCATCATCAAATATATCTTCATCTTCTGACAACAGGCTTTCAACATTCTTTTTTTCCTTTAAAAGATTATAAAGAATATTTAGAGCGGTTATTCTGGCATTTTCGTGGCGATCCCTGATCATGGTTTTAATGGTGTTGATTAAAGCATGAGACTTTCCGACCATATTACTGAACACAAGTGCGACCTCCATCGCTTCAGCGCGGACATTATCCTGTTTATCAAACATCAGCTTTAAAATTGCACTGAAATAGTTCAGGGCTGAACGTTTTCCAAGTGCAATGAGTGCCTGTTGTCGCACATCAGAATCAGAGTCATTCAGAGCATTTCCGATGCAGTTCAGGCTTTTTTCACTGTCTGATCTGGACAGGGCGATGATTGCCCTGCGGCGGGTGCGTGGGGATTTGTTTGACGCAAGATCTATCAGTGCATTTTCACCGGATATTTTTATCTTTGACAGGGCAGCGAGGATGTCACTCTCAATATCCTGTCCGTTTTCATCTTTTAAAAGATTTATCAATATGGGGGTTGCTTTTTCTACGCCCAGATTTCCCAGAGCCTGTACGGCTTTTAACTGAATGTCCCAGTAATAATCCCAGTCGTCTTCAAATTCTTCAAAATGAGTCGGGCATATATGGGCAATATTGAGCAAGGCATTCGTTGCCTCTGGGTCATCCATCCTGCCAAGAGCCACCACTATCTCTATCAGGACTTCGCCGTCAGGGTCGTTGCTAAGGCTTTCAATGAGGGCTGGGATTGCGCTCGTGCAGCCTATGTCACCCAGTGCTGTTGCTGCATCACTACAAACGTCAACATCCTCATCTCGCAGTCTTTCAATCAACAGGGGAATAGAGGCAGGATTTTTTATCTTGCCAAGAACCTGAGCAGCATAACATCTATCGGCCTCATCCCCATTTTGCAGGAGATCATGTAGCGCAGTCACCGTATCGGCATAATATTGATTTTCGGCTACCCTATGTGCCATTTCAGCCATGAATAAACATATCCCATTATTATTGATGTAAAATAATTTTTAAAGCATTTATGGCCAAGGCAATTGACCTACATCAATTCAGTTTCATTTTTTTTGAGTTATTTTTTGCTCGTAATATCCAGAGAGCATCATAAAAATAATTTGGAGCAATGAGAATGAAACCCGTGATTACACCATCACTAAAAGCACTTATCTTGGGAAGTGTATTAATAACACCATCTTTGGCTGAAGCAAAAATAGCACTTGATGATGAGGGTAAATTAAAAATTTACGGCGATTTTCGTGCCCGTATGGAATCCGACTGGGATTCCCAGACATCATCGGGAAGTATGAGAGATGACAGAACTCGCGCCCGTATCCGGGTACGGCTGGGACTGCAATATAACCCGTCAGACAATCTGGAATTTGGCGTTCGGGGCCGCTCCGGTTCCAACGACAGCCACCAATCTCCCCATATTACCGTTGTGGATTTTAGTGATAACGACACCGGGGATGCTCATTTCAATCTTGATAAATGGTATCTGAAATATAAAACAGGTAATTTTTCCGTATGGGCAGGGCGTAACGGTTTGCCAATCTGGAAACCCAATGAAATGATGTGGGATGATGATGTGACACCAGTGGGTGCAGGTGCCTCAGCCAATATGCCTGTAGGTGAGGCGGGTAAAATCGCCTTTAATACCGGCTATTTCTCGCTTCCAGTCGGAATGCGTGATTTTTCCGGTAATCTTACTGTTGGTCAGGTGGTTTTTACCACTAAAACAGAAGGTGTGGGCCTTACAGTTGCTGGTGGAGTCCTGAAAATAGATGCCGACGAGAATGATCCGGACGGTGCCAGACTGCAAAGGGGCAACGGCAGTCGCGATTACACAATCTGGACCGCAAGCATTCAGGCTAAATTCAAGGCTGGTGATCTGCCATTGAAAGCTGGTTTTGATTATTATACAAATTCAGAGGATTATTCGCCGACCGATCCTGATGCTTTCACTGCGGCAAATTTTGACCAGACCACAGGCTGGGTTGCCTCTGCCCAAGTTGGTGATCTGAAGAAAACCGGTGACTGGCTAGGTCGTTATACCTATGCCGATATTGAAACATTCGCCGTCAATTCTTCCTATGCCCAGGATGACTTCATGCGCTGGGGGTCTGCGGTGGAAACACGGGGCACTAACTTTACCGGACATGAATTTCGCATTGGCTATAAGGTTGCGGGCAATATGAATCTGATCGCCCGGCTGTATATTGTTGAGGCAAAGACCAACGTGGAAGATGGCAATCGTTTCCGGCTGGACTTTAACTATAAATTCTAGAATTTTCCGGTTGCTTTAGTATTGATAATCTTAAGGGCATCAATGACTAATTTTTCAATTACGGCCTTTGGTTTTTGCATTTCAGCATAGGATCTGAGGCCAATAATCTGTACCTGTATTATGCGGGCCAGTGCCCTGATGTCACAATTTTCACTGATTTCGCCGGATGTCACGGCTTTATCCATTTCAGTCACAATTGTATCTTCAAATTCAGCAATCATAAGGCTGGCTTTATTCCGCAATGCCGCATTGTCAGGGTTGATGTCGGCAAGAGTTTTTGCCAGCAGGCAAGAGCAGGGGTTATCTTTTGTGAATAGAAGCTGCCTGATAAAAATGCCAAGCCCGTCCATAAAACTTTCCGCATTTTCCACATGGGACTTAAATGCGGTAAAAGTTTTGTCAGCATAATGGTCCATTGATTCTATATATAGATGTTCTTTATTGCCAAAATTAGCATAAATACTGCCCGGACGCATATCCAGACAGTCTTCCAGATCGCGCATGGATGTGCCTGAAAACCCGCTGCGCCAGAATAAATTCATAGCCTTTTCAACGGTTTCGGTCCTATCATAGCGTTGTTGTCGTCCCATGAAAAATAACTTTCTTTAATTTATTTGATAATTATACTTGAACATTCACTCAAAATAAAGTAAATTATTTGAACGATCACTCAATTACGGAATTTATTATTAACTTAGGACATATAAAATGACTGAATTTACCCTGCACACATTCGATACGGCACCGGAAGCAACCGCGCCACTTTTTGAAAAATCCATGAAAGGTTTTGGCATGATCCCAAATCTTCATGCAGTTATGGGAGAATCTCCCAGTATTCTGGAGGCTTATCAGGTAGTCCATGAGCTGTTCATGAAAACATCTTTATCCAATGATGAAAAGACAGTTGTCTGGCAGACCATAAATGTGGAACATGAATGCCACTATTGCGTGCCAGCACATACCATGATCTCTAATATGATGGGTGTTGATAAGCATATTTCCGATGCCTTGCGCAACAATACGCCTTTGCCGGAAAAGCTTGAAGCACTGAGAGTTTTCACCCTAAAAATGTTGCGCCAGCGTGGCCAGGTCAGCGATAGTGACATGGACGAATTTCTGGCAGCGGGCTATAG
>JAJFIP010000333.1 GCA_021774875.1 Emcibacter sp. | reverse complement strand
GTGCTGTAATATCAGCCCTGAAAAGTGCGCAATCCTATCAAATGACTCATCGCATTTTAATGCCAGATGGATCAGAAAAGATTATCGAGGCTTTGGCAGAGATTATCAGAATGGAAGATGGTACCCCGATCCGAATGGAAGGAACCATGCAGGATGTTACGGTGAGCCGAAACAGAGAAAAGGAATTGATGCAGGCCAAAATGAATGCGGAAGAGGCAAATGTAGCTAAGGCGCAATTTTTATCAACGGTCAGCCATGAACTCAGAACACCTCTTAACGCCATTATCGGCTTTGGGTCCATGATCGCAGAAGAGCAGTTGGGTGAGATAAATATTCCCACCTATAAAGACTATGCTGTTGATATAAATTCCAGTGGAGAACAACTTCTGGAACTGATCCAGAATATTCTGCAGGTAACAAGTTTTGAATTGGGATCGGTAAAAAATCAACCCAGCCAATTATCGGCCCAGTCGCTGCTGGATAAAACCATTCCCTTTATGACTAGCAGAGCAGATGAAAAGAATATTAATATCGAAACTCGCGTAAGCCCTGACATACCAGAATTGTATCTTGACCCGGACCATATCCAGCAGATCTTGATCCATCTTATGGATAATGCAATTAAATTTTCCAGCGATAATGATACGGTCAAGGTCAATCTTTATTATAAAGATGAAAAATTTGTCATTGAAGTGATTGATCAGGGTATTGGGCTGGAGGACGCAGATGTCGAGTCAATATTTGATCTCTTTGTACAGAAAAATATGAACCTGAACAGGGTTCACGGTGGCGTAGGATTAGGGTTGACGATTGTAAAAAGTTTAGCTGAAATTCAGGGGGGATGGGTTGAAGTGGAGAGTAGTGCTGGTCAGGGAAGCTGTTTCTCGGTTTATTTTTCCAACGCAGAAGCAGACATTCCATCGAATGTAGAGATAGGCCAATTGGGTTAATAGGAAAATAGCTAGGCCATAGACTATATTGACCAGTTTTTGAATGAGATATAAGATGTATCGAAAATAGAGAATAGAGAAAATGCGCGTATTACTTGTAGATCAATTTGATATTTGCCGGGAGGGCATGAAGGCGGTTCTTTTGCAAATAGAGCAGGAATGCGATTTTCTGGAAGCTTCTACTATCGAAGAGGCTGAGGCACTAGTTGGTGATAGTGACCTAGGTCTGATTATAATTGATCTGGATGTTCCGGAAATTGGCGGTATCGCCATGTTAAGAAAAATTGAACAGTCTAATCTGGAGGGTAATATTGTTGTTTTCTCCACTACGGAGGATTATTCTGTAATGCGCAGGGCCTATCAAATGGGGATCAGTGCCTTTATTGGCGAACAGACAAAAAAAGAAATTACTATTTCTGTATTTCAGATTGTACTTGCCGGCGGAAGATATTTTTCACCCGAAGTTATCGGCGGCAGGAGGGATTACGAAAGTCAGGGATCAACCAGCAGATTTCTTGTACGAGAAGAAGACCGACCTGTCTTATCCAATCGACAATTTGAGGTTTTGAAACTTTTGGCAGAAGGCAAGCCCAACAAGGTAATTGCTCGCGAGTTGAATATTGCTACAGGTACGGTCAAGGTGCATATTGCAGGAATATTAAAGTCTCTGAAAGCTACCAACAGAACCCAGGCAGTTAGCATAGCCAATCATATTAATATGCTGTGACCGATTTTCAAAATCCATCCTTCAGATTTTTTCCCGCAATTTTATTTATTTCCCCTCAGAATAGCTCATGATATGATGGTATTATAAAAAAATATCTGGGCGATACTATGAAAACAGCGGTGATATTATTTAATCTTGGGGGGCCGGAGAGCCTTGCCGCTGTCAGGCCGTTCCTGTTCCGGCTATTTACCGATCCCGCCATCATTCCACTGCCCGCACTATTGAGGTATTTTCTGGCATGGCGGATTTCGCGGAAAAGAACACCTCATACACAGTCCGTTTACAGTCTCATCGGGGGAAAATCCCCCTTGCCAAAGAGCACAAATGAACAGGCGCAGGCGCTTGAGTTAGCCCTTAAAGGCCAGGGAAATTACAGCATATTTGTCGCTATGCGCTACGCGGCACCCTTTGCCGAAGACATAGCTAAACAGGTTATGCAATATGACCCGGATAAGATAATCCTGCTGCCGTTATATCCGCAATATTCAACGACTACCACGGCATCATCATTGCGTGCCTGGCATAAGGGGGCAAGGAAAGCCGGTCTGTCAATACCGACTGCGACAATTGAGAATTATCATCTTGACCCGCTTTATATCCAGTCCCATGTGGATTTGATCAGAAAATCTCTCGAACATATTGGACCTGATTTCAGGCTGTTATTTTCTGCCCACGGTATTGCAAAGCGCACTATTGAAAAAGGTGATCCTTACCAGACACAAATTAATCAAACGGTTGCGGAAATTGTCAAACAGCTTGATATTCCGTCACTGGACTGGGCTGTTTGCTATCAAAGCAGAACACGAAAAATCCCGTGGCTGGAACCTGATACAGCATCACAAATCAGTTTGGCCGGGAAACAGGGTAAGGCCGTTGTTATTGTTCCCGTAAGCTTTGTATCAGAACATATGGAAACGCTGGTGGAACTGGATATTGATTATCAGGAACTGGCCGAAAAATCCGGTGTGACGGCTTATATTAGGGTTCCGGCGCTTGGGGTCCACCCGCTTTTTATAAAGGCACTCTCTCAGCTCGTGCAATCTTCCTGACTATATTCTTTGACAGGTAAAAAAAATAACTTTCAATATTTCTACTCAGGTATAAACTAAAGGCTGGGGAAGTGAAACACCTTTGCTATCGGGTACCGGTGCCATACGGGTGGCTATTTTTTTCGCCAGTATCTGCCCCCGGCTGATGCGGTCGCGTATGGATACCCCACCATAGAAATTTCCTTCAATATGAAGTCCCGAAAGATGGCTCAGGTGGCGGTCGATTTCCTGCCAGCGGCTCAAATATGCTCCGTGATAAAGCGGC
>JAJFIP010000332.1 GCA_021774875.1 Emcibacter sp. | reverse complement strand
AATTTTAAAATTTCATCCATTTTATGGTAAATCCGCAGAACAGATAGAGAAAGAATTGGGTTTAGAATTAAATCAAAACGCCAAAAGTTATTTTGCAAATCTTACAAATGCAATTCTCGGACTTGAACTCGGTCAAAAAATAGAGGAATTTGAAAAAGCCGATATACAAGTAAAAACAATCCGACTTAAAGAAAATGATTTACCAAAAGAAGATATTTCATTTCCAACCTTCGAATATCAAGAACTTATTGAAACAGATTGGGAAGATTCGGATTTTAAAAATATTTTAGAAAGTAAATTTTTCTTCGTGTTCTATCAATTTGAGGGAGAGAATTTAATTTTAAGAAAAGTGAAGTTTTGGAATATGCAGCATTCCGATATTCTTGAAGCAAAGAATGTTTGGGAGGAAATGGTAAAGACAGTTTCAAATGGAGAAATCGTAAAAGAAGTAACTGAAAAAGGTGTAAGAAAAACATATTTTCCAAAGAAAACTGAAAACAGAGTAAGTCACGTTAGACCACACGCAAGAAATGCAGCAGATACTTATGATTTACCTGTTGCAGATAAATTGACAGGATTGACTGAATATACAAAACATTGTTTTTGGCTAAACGCAAGTTATGTGAAAGACGAAATATATCTGAAATAAGCCAACGCTAAAAGCCATACACATTTGCAATTCGCTATAGCCAACACATAAGCCAAAAATTGCAAAAGAGTATGTCTTTGCCAACGCTAGCAAGTTTGCGGAATAAAGCCAGTGTACAACAACGTGTATAAAACATAGCTATTACAGGCTTTACGAGAGGTTTTGTATATTTGAAAAGTACGCCAAATTTTTTATTTGGTTATATTTATAATAGAAAATTAAACATAAAAATAAAAAATTCGGCTCGTGCTAAATCCGAAAAGTTAGCGTCTATTTATACGCTACGTTTCATACACAAGACCGTTAGCCTTCATTCCCCACATTGAACTTTCCTGAAATAGGTTGACTAAAAATTAAACATTTAATTAGAGTCACTTATGAAAACACAAAAGCAACCCTGTCGAAAAAAACAGTACCAAAAAGTAACTTATGAGCATAAACTTTTTGTCATTAACCAAATTAAAAATGGTCAGATTTCTGTTAATTATGCTTCTAAAAAGTATGATATTTCAAGATCTTCCATCAACTATTGGATAAAGAAATACGCTACCTTTGATCAAAACAATAAAGGTATGAGTAAAGACAAAGAGATAAAAAAACTCAAAGAAAAGATAGAAGAACTGGAGTTTGTAAAAGACTTCCAACAAGATATTATTGCAGATATGGAACTCATCACTGGAGTCAACTTATCAAAAAAGTCCTTGCCCAAAACATTAGCCAAAGAAATAGAGAAAAAGAAAGTAAACCGTTCAAAATAAAATGGATTTATGGGTGTTTTGGGATTTCTAAACAAGCCTACTACAAAAGGCTTAACTCTTATAAAACAAAAAAATCACACGAAAAAATAGTAATCCAACTTGTTAAAGAGTATCGTAAAAAAGTAGGTCAAAGAACAGGAGGGATTAAATTACATTCAGAACTAAAATCACAAATGAAGACACAAAATATAAAAATGGGAAGAGATAAGTTTTTTGACTTCCTTAGAGCCAATAACCTTTTGGTTCCTAAACTTAAAAACTTTCATATAACCACCAATTCTAAGCATCAGTTTTATAAGTATAAGAACTTAATCAAAGACTGTGTACCTACAAGACCAGAACAACTTTGGGTAAGCGATATCACATACATCAAAACAGATAATGGTCATAACTATTTAGCATTAGTCACAGATGCTTATTCTAAGCAAATTATGGGCTACAAACTCTCAAGCCACATGAAGGCCTCACTTTGCACAGAAGCTCTTAAAATGGCTATTAAAAATAGAAAATATCCACATAAAAAGTTGATACATCATTCCGATAGAGGTTTTCAATATTGTAATACAGCATATACAGCCTTTGCAGAACAAAACAATATCACAATGAGTATGACAGAAAAATACGACCCTTACGAAA
This sequence comes from Emcibacter sp., assembly GCA_021774875.1. Classification (GTDB taxonomy): domain Bacteria; phylum Pseudomonadota; class Alphaproteobacteria; order Sphingomonadales; family Emcibacteraceae; genus Paremcibacter. The sequence goes on along the minus strand of JAJFIP010000332.1, from coordinate 646 downwards.
ACGCTATTGCTGAACGGATTAACAGAACTCTGAAATACGAATATGGCTTAAAGCAAACAATTAAAAACACAGACCTAGCTCAAAAGATGACTGATGAAGCTGTCTATATCTACAACAATCTTAGAACACATTTTAGTCTCGGTTTAAGAAAACCAGCTGATGTACATTTAAATCCTAACATTAAATATAAATCCTATCGAAAAAATAATGTAAATTTACCTGAACTAACGATTTAATAACAGACATAGTTCAAACTATTTTTTTGCCTCCTAAACGGCTAAAAAAAATCTTTTGAACGTGCAAACAATAACAAAAAAAGGTCAACCTATTTCAGTATAATACACATCACGGAAAACCGAGATTAATTTCTACAGCTAACGTTGCAAAAAAAGATGTAAATTGCGGTGATTTTATGGAAATTATGAAAAAATATAAACAACTGAATATCAGCATAATAATTTGACGTTAGTCAGAATTATGACCAACCTCTAAACCAATGATAAAATTTTTTAGGAAAATTAGACAAAACTTGTTAATGGAAAAAAAAACTGGAAAGTATTTGAAATATGCTATAGGTGAAATTTTTCTTGTTATCATTGGTATATTAATTGCTCTTCAAATTAATAATTGGAACAATCAAAGAATT
>JAJFIP010000331.1 GCA_021774875.1 Emcibacter sp. | reverse complement strand
ACTGCATAAAGATTGGTTTCTCCCTGCGATTTACCAAAGACATATACCAGAGTTGGCGATTTGATTTGCAAATCGGCGATACTGGCATTGGCAATAAAAACGTTATTAACAGGTTCTTTAAACCTAATTAATGTGCCTTTGCCGACTTCTATATTTTGCTGGTTCTGTTCAGCTGCCACTGCATTTATTGTCGTGGTATATGATAGAACAGGCAAAGCTAACGTTATGATAAACAGGCATGTTACCCATTTAGCAAAACTATGAGATGATATTATTACCGGATTTTTTATCATTGTTCTGTTTCCTCTGATTCTTCTGCACTTTCATCATTTCCCCCTGGACTCAGTGCTCGATTCAGTAGTTGATTAAAATCGACTTTGTTACTTTTGGCTTTCTTCAAGCCCCCGCGGAAAATCTTTACCGAATAATTCTTGCCTGCTTTACCCGATCCTGAAAGCTGCTGACTAACGTCACTGTCCCAAGTGAAGGTATTGTTTTCGGCAGTCTGCACTGAATCCTCTTCTTCCCCCTTGCCCAGACTTCTCAAGATCAGAGTTAATTCACCCATTTTCTTTATAAGTGAAATTTTTTCCGCCTCTTTTGGGGTCACTTCCAAAGTGGCTGTTTTCCCGATTGACGGTGTATGAGTAGGATTATTTGTACTCTGGTTAATAGCCAGCACACGGACATTGCTGAGAACAGTTTCACTGACACGAGCCTTTTTGCGGTCCGTACTTTTCACATTAACCTGATGGGTTAACAGGATGTCAACCCGGTCGCCCGGAAAAACGAAGCCTGCATTACCAGTAGTCGCGGTAATACGAATGGAAATAGCCCGTTTTCCAGCAGGTAAAACTGCTGACATGAATCCTCGATTCCCAGGTTTTGCCAGACGGTTATCCAATATGGGCTCACCCGAAGATATGGGAGAAACTGCAACTGCTCCAAGGAGAGATTCTATAGTGATTTCAGAGTCTTGCTGAATATACCGTTCATGCACTGACTCATCTGGCCAGGATTGCCAGACCATGTCTTCATTCTTGATGAAATGGCCTACAGGCATATCAATAGCTGCTACCAGAATTTTCATCTTTGAGTCGACGACCTGAACAACAACTTCTTTTTCCCCTGCAACCTGTGGCGTACTGACAAGGTTTCTTGCAAGCAGGGCTGTTACACCAGCAACAACCAGTGCGATAACAATCAGTACAACGCTTCTTATATTTATATTCATTTATACAATCCTTGTTTTTCGACTTTTAAGCTGCTCTATATTCAAATGTTGTAAACAACTGATAAGCCACATAAAGTCCGCCAACTGCAATACCAACACCATAAGGAACCTCACTACTCTTCTTTTTTGCCACTGAGAGGTTTATATTTACTGAAGATTTGTAATATTTTGTCTCTTTTATGCGATTTCTGACTATAATTGCCGCTGCAAGTAAGCCTCCAACCACAGAAGTAATGAACAGAAAGTTAAAAATGTGAGCAGCCCCGGCCCAAAGTGCTACAGCGGGTATTAGTTTCACGTCCCCACCACCCATAATTCCCAGGGAAAAAAACCCGACACAAACCATAAAAATGATTGTGGAGAATGCCACTGAGATCAATATCTCCTGAATGGTCAATCCATAGCCATCCATATATATTGCCAACAGATAACCAATATAAAGCATCGCAGTTGCAAGACACAGTTTGTTGGACAGGGTAAGGCTTACCAGATCAGAATAAGCAGCCCAAACCATGAGCGAAGAAAATAATATGAGTATTATTATAGTTAACAAAGCAGAGATTCCCATCTACCTAAAATCTTTATCTGATTAGAAAATATATAAAAAAGATGATTTTTTCGTTAACCATGTTGAAAAAAGTGAAAAATAATCGGGGGAAACTGTTGTTTATCGTTTTTTTTGGATATGTATATTCTGGATGTTTTCTGTAAAACTGAATATGTGAGATGAAACTGGCTGGCCAAAATTTATTTCTGTGAGGAATTCAGCTTTCATTTCTCAATTCAGTGCACTGGATATTTCGGTAAAATTCTCTTCAAAGAGTATTTTTACGGTACCGCCCATGGCTGACATGGTTCCTGCTGCTGCAAGAAAAATCATTGCGGCTATCAAACTATATTCTATGGCAGTTGCACCTGCTTTGCATGAAAGGATTTTTCGGGTAAATTTTCTATTCATGATCATTGTCTTCACCTTGCTGTAATAAAAACAAAGGCTTTGGAAGTTGAATCCAAAGCCTCTGTCAAATACATTTATATCAATGGAACGATATAATATTAAGGTGTGTTAGCACCTGAAAGGCCGCTGTTGATAGTCGTGAATGTAGTGTTCAACTGTGTACCAACATTTCCTAGAATAGTAATAATTGCAACAGCGATCAATGCAGCAATCAGACCATATTCAATGGCAGTTGCGCCTTTTTCCGATTTGCGTAGTTTTGCAAAAAATTTTGTCATTTCTAAATCTCCTATGTGTCGAATTTGATAGTTACGTAAAGCCAAAATTGTGATCCTAATATGGAGCATAGGTATGAATAAATAGTTAATAGAATTTAGAATTTCTTTTTTAATTACATATAGTTATAAGGTTGGCATTAAGAAATTTTTAAGAAATTTTAAATAAATTTTTAACTGAATATTTATTCAAAATTATCTAAAATTTGATCTAAATTTTGGCTATGAATATATTAGAAGCTTCCAGACAAGTCTGAATATGGCAGAAACCTATGAATTCAGCGGGTTATGGGGCAGGATCGTGATTACTGAGGGTGAGTACCAAATGGGTAATATACCCCTGTGAGGTATGGACTGAAATGTCCCCGCCGATCATATGTGCCAGGTTTTGAGCAATGGATAATCCAAATCCGGGAGATATTTTTGGTTCGTATTTTACATCACTCTCAGTCATGTTTCTTTGTTCACTGGACTCATACTTAAGACTCTGGAACATATTTACTGCTGTTTTTTCATCTATTTTGGACCCGAGTATGGGTAATTCGATTCGGACCTGAGCATTGCTGTTGATAAGGACTGACGGATTAATGGTCTCGCCCCCTTTAGCTCCCTTAATAATACTGGCCAGCATTTTGGTTAGGCACAATTCAACGCTTTGTTTGTCATTATAGAGAATAACGTCAATGTTATTATCATTATCCATTAGCTTGATATTTTTCTCTTTGGCCATGGCTTCAATATTTTCCTGGCAGTTTTTCAGAACTGATTTCAGGGAAAAAGATTCAGGGTTAATCTGCTCTAGTCCGGCTTCAAGTCTGGCAGAGTCCAGAACATCATTGACAGCTTCTTTCAACTGTACGGCAGCAGTAAGGATATTTTTGATATTCTGATGATATTGCTCATTCACGGGTCCCCATGTTTCAAGATCTATCATTTCTGAAAAACCTATGATGGCATTTAATGGTGTCCTGAATTCGTGAGACAGATTCTGGAGTATCTCAGCCATTTCGTTACTGGTTTTTTGTTCTGCTTTTTCCAGTGACAAAGCTTCCTGAGCCGGTTTATCCTGCACAGTAATATCATGCGATACGGCTTTTATGGCTTGCTTGGTAATATACTCTTCTAAAGCCACTTCCTGAAATCCCGATTTTACGGGCGCGTTTTCAGGCGTTATCGTTTCTGTTAAATGTTCTTCAGCATGGGAACAGGCACTGCCACGAAATCCGGTAAAACGTCCGGTATTAATGTCAAATATTGCTATGGCGCTGAGATACCAAAGATTTTTTTCCTCATCTTGTGATGCTATGTAAAATGGGATATTGCGAAAAGAAGATCGATGTTCAAATAAAGATTCGAATGACTTTCCTGTCTGGTCAACATCACTGCCCGTATCGGGTTGGGTGCAAAGAGAGAAAAAATCTTCGCCGATAAGGGATGGTGATGAACGGCCAAAAACGAGGAAGGCTTCCTCTGAAATAAAACTGATGAGGCCGCTTCTGTCCACTTCCCAGAACCAGTCAGCGACGGTTCGGGTAAATTCACGTTGCCTGTTGGTTTCCTGACGAGCCTCCTGCACCTGCTGCCAGATGTCATCGTCCGTATCCAGTGGAGTTTCCGCCATCTGTATGGTACTGCCCGGTTGAGGGACATCCATGGTCTGTGCAGCGGCATCATTGGCTGCTACGTCCGCCCTGAAAGGATTCCCGTTATCCTTGTATGGCACATCAAGGGGATGACGATGCTCCGCTATAACTTTCTCATGCTGGCTATCTATCCTTTTTCCACTTTCCTGCTGGTGCTCTGGGAACTGCGCGGGGACCACGGGGGACGATCTTACTTCTGCTTTTCCAATATTTTCCGCAGCTACTGTGGGCTTGTCCTCCGGCTGTTCAGAATAACCCTCGTGCATTTTCTGTGCCCGCAACAATTCAAGAATATTTGCCGTGGTTTCCTCATCCATATCGAGAACAGGGTCTTCAGCAGTTTTATCGAGCTCATTCAGGCTGTATTTCAGTTTAGAACTTTGCGATTCCTGAAATGCCTTTTCAAGTTCATGGCGAACCAGCGGCGAAAGCCCAAAACGTCTTGAAATATGAACTCTGTGGGGCTCCGTGCCATAACGGATTATGTGGATCAGTTTTTCATCAGGGAGAATTGCT
>JAJFIP010000034.1 GCA_021774875.1 Emcibacter sp. | reverse complement strand
CCAATATCACCAATATCCTGTGGGGAGCCGAAGCCGCCAAGGATGGTGGTGCCCACGCCGTATCGCTGATCAATACGGTTAATTCGGTTATTTCGGTTGATCTTGATGCTATGGCGCCGACGCCAACGGTGGACGGCAAGGGCAGTCATGGTGGCTATTGCGGGTCCGCGGTCAAGCCTATTGCGCTCCATATGGTGGCCGAAATTGCCCGCACGCCAGAGACACAGGGCATTGATATTTCTGCCATTGGTGGTATCGAGAACTGGCGGGATGCAGCAGAATTTATTGCCCTTGGGGCCAATGGCTTGCAGGTGTGCACCGCCGCCATGCTTTATGGTTTCCGCATTGTCGATGACATGATTGATGGCCTGTCCAATTTTATGGATAGCAAAGGCTATAAGACCATTGATGATTTCCGGGGCCTTGCCACCCGCAATACCGTTGACTGGAATGAACTGAATATGAATTTTGATACCAAGGCTTTCATAGATCAAGAATCCTGTATTGAATGTGGTCGCTGCCATATCGCCTGTGAAGATACCTCTCATCAGGCAATCACATTTGAGGTGGCGAAGGATGGCAAACGCACGTTCACAGTTGTGGATGAAGACTGTGTCGGTTGTAATCTTTGTGCTATTATCTGTCCGGTCCCTGATTGTATAGAAATGCAGCCGGTTAAAAATGACCTGCCGTATCTCACTTGGCCTGAACATCCCAAAAACACATTGAAAGTAGCCAATAAACCTGCTTTCTTGGAGAAATATATTAATAGTATTCCGGCGGGGAAAAAAGCCATCGACCTGGAGGCATATTGGATGCCTTTTACCGCCAATCGGCAATTTAAAGCCCATCCGCGCATGATCGTCGGTGCTGATGGTATGTATTATAAAACCTCCGATGGGCGCGATCTGCTTGATGGAACTGCCGGGCTTTGGTGTTGCAATGCGGGTCATAACCGCCCACGTATTATTGAAGCTATCCAAAGCCAGGTTGCTGAACTTGATTATGCGCCAGTCTTTCAAATGGGCCATCCCAAACAGTTTGAACTGGCAAATCGTCTGGCCAGGATGATGCCCGGTAGCCTCAATAGAATATTTTTCACCAATAGCGGATCTGAATCCGTTGAAACCGCGCTGAAAATGGCCATTGCCTATCATCGCGTTCGGGGCGAAGGCCACCGTACCCGCCTGATTGGCCGGGAAAAAGGCTATCACGGGGTTAATTTTGGTGGCACCTCAGTTGGCGGCATGTCCGCGAACCGTAAAATGTTTGGCACACTGGTTTCGGGCGTTGACCATATGCGTCATACTCATGACATCGAAGAAAACCGTTTTTCAAGGGGTATTCCTGAACATGGGGCAGAGCTTGCCGATGATCTGGAACGTCTGTGCCAATTACATGACCCATCTACCATTGCAGCGGTCATTGTCGAGCCGCTGGCTGGGTCAGCCGGAGTTATATTGCCGCCTAAAGGTTATCTGCAACGCTTGCGTAAAATATGTGACACGCATGGTATTTTGCTGATTTTTGACGAAGTTATCACTGGATTTGGCCGTTTAGGCACGTCCTTTGCCGTCAATAAGTTTGATGTGGAGCCGGATATGGTTACCACAGCCAAGGCTCTGACCAACGGGATCATTCCCATGGGGGCTGTATTCGTTCAGGATAAAATCTATGAATCCTTTATGGAGGGGCCGGAAAATATGGTGGAATTCCTCCACGGTTATACTTATTCCGGCAACCCAATGGCCTGTGCTGCGGCACTGGGGACGCTGGATACTTATGAAGAAGACGGCCTGCTGACCAGAGCAGAGGAGCTCTCTGATTATTGGCAGCAAGCGGTTCATTCCCTGAATGATCTGCCCCATGTCATAGATCTGCGCAATCTTGGACTGATTGCGGGTATTGAACTGGAATCATTCCCCGGCAAGCCGACAAAACGCGCTTTTGAGGCGTTCCTCAAGGCTTATGAAGCCGGGCTGCTTGTCCGTACCACGGGTGATACCATTGCCCTGTCACCGCCATTGATTATCGAAAAATGCCAGATTGACTATATCTTTGAAACTTTGGCAACCATCATTAGAAGTCTGGAATAGTTTATGGCCTTGATTGAACATATTATTGATGGAGAGAATACTTCAGGCGCAAGCGGTAATACTCAGGCCGTCTATAACCCGGCAACGGGAGAAGTGGTTGCCCAAGTGGTTTTAGGGGCCTCAACAGAAATTGAAGCCGCCGTTCAGGCAGCAAAAGAAGCCTTTCCCGCATGGTCCGCAACCTCACCGGCGAAAAGAGCAGCAGTTATGTTTTCCCTACGAGAAATTATGTCACGTCGGGCTGATGAAATTGCCCGCACTATCAGTGCCGAACATGGCAAGACCCATGATGATGCACTGGGTGAGGTCGCCCGAGCCTTGGAGGTGGTCGAATATGCCTGTGCAATCCCCGATAAATTAAAAGGTGATTTCAGCCGTGACGTTGGCCCCGGCGTTGATACCTGCGCCGAACGGCAAGCACTGGGCGTAGTGGCAGGGATTACGCCGTTTAATTTCCCGGCAATGGTGCCTTTGTGGATGATCCCCATGGCGTTGGCCTGTGGTAATGTATTTGTTCTGAAACCGTCCGAACGCGATCCGTCCAGTGCCAATCTGATTTTTGATCTGTTCCGGGAAGCGGGTCTGCCGGACGGGGTTTTGAATGTAGTTCATGGTGGCAAGGATGCCGTTGATGCCATAATTGCGCACCCGGATATTCAGGCAATCAGCTTTGTCGGCTCGACACCCATCGCCCATTATATTTACAGCAATGGCTGTGCGGCAGGTAAACGGGTGCAAGCCCTTGGCGGTGCCAAGAACCATATGATCATTCTGCCGGATGCTGATATTGATCAGGCCGCAGATGCGCTGATGGGGGCTGGATTTGGCTCGGCTGGTGAACGCTGTATGGCGATCAGTGTGGCAGTACCGGTGGGAGAAGAAACCGCCAACCGGCTGGTAGAAAAACTGGTGCCAAGGGTTCGAGCCCTGAAAATTGGTCCCTCAACTGACCCGGAAGCCGAAATGGGTCCGGTGATCACTAAAGATGCCCAAGACCGTATTGAAAGCCTGATCACTGCCGGGGAAAAGGAGGGGGCCGAAATGCTTGTAGATGGCCGCGGTTTTAAATTACAAGGTTATGAAGGTGGCTTCTGGGTTGGTGGTACATTACTTGACCGGGTGACTGAACATATGACGGTTTACCAGCAGGAAATATTTGGCCCTGTTTTGTCGGTGTTGCGTTCAGACAGCTATGATTATGCGGTCGATCTGATCAATAAACATCAGTACGGCAATGGTACGGCCATTTTCACCCGTGACGGTGATGCGGCGCGGGATTTTGCGGCTCAGATACAGGTCGGCATGGTCGGCATTAATGTGCCTATTCCAGTGCCTGTGGGCTATCATAGCTTTGGCGGCTGGAAACAATCTATTTTTGGAGCACACGGTATCTATGGGCCGGAAGCTATTCATTTTTA
>JAJFIP010000330.1 GCA_021774875.1 Emcibacter sp. | reverse complement strand
ATCTGTCGGGGCCGTGGGGGCAGCTTGATGAATATGACTGGATAATATTCCGCGGGTTCTTCATATTTATCTCGGCGTTATTTGTGGGTCTGCTTTTGCCTTCAATGCTGTATTTGACAAAGAAACCGCGATAGATATTTGGCAGATAGCCTTATTACCACTCATACCCATTCCTGCCTTTAAATGGCCTTAACTCAACATATAATGGTTATCATCATTATGGAGAATATCTATGTATGATTATACTAAAGAACCTGCTCGAACCCGGGTGAGCCACTATCTGAGAACCGGCAGGATTTTGCCAGCCGAACATTTTGGAAATCAAAAATCAGACAAGTCAGTTTATGGCGAAGATAATGCCCTTTCTCATAAAAGTTGGAACACAATAGATTTTGTGAAGCATTATTTTACTGGAAATGGGAAACCAATTAATTTAGCAAATGTTGGGTTATTGGATAGATTTCGTAATAGTGTATCTGTTCGTAGAGCTGTTGATGATTTTAGAAATCGTCAGATAAGGTTGGCTAAGCAAAAAGCAGTGGAGGTTTGTCATAAGTTAAAACGGACGAACGCAACTAAAACACAGGTAACGTTTTCAGATCGAAATAATAGTGCGACAGATGTCACACTTGATATTTTCCGTCTTTTTTCTGTTGGAGACTCAACTTTTTTTAGATCTGCACAAAATATTGTAAAAGTGGATTGTGTTAAAAAAACATTGCAATTGGAAACTGTGACGCTTTTTGAGATCAAGGATTGGTTTAAAGACCCAGGGGATATATTTGATTCGACCGATGATGAGAGTGAAATATTAGGTGGACAACGTTATCCCATCATTGCAAACTGGAGCGAAGATATTCACCTAGAAAGGTCTTTTTGAAACTATGCTCTATCATTGGACATTCTGGAAAAGATCGCTTCTGGCAATATCTTCAGGATTGGGCTTGTTTTATAGCTTTTGGGGCATTTTGACCCTGATGATAAATGCTTTTGATATTTCTGAAAATTTGGCCCTGATATTTCCCTCTTTTGAGATATTGATTTTTTGTTATGGGATGATTTTTATTGTTCTTCCCTTTTGTTTTCCAAGAATTTGTATTCTTCCAATATGGTTCTGCCTCTTTCTTACATTCATTGTTGTTTTATATATGGCAGTGGGTTCTGTTCAGGCTCTGTATGACCCGGCTAACTATTACTATTCTTACCCTTATGAAATGCGCTTGGCCAATATGTTGAAAATGGTATTTTATGCAATTTTTATACTTTGTTTTTTGTTTGTTTTACGCCGTCCGGCTCTGTTTTATTTTCGGATCTTTGTAAAAAAAATTATCTGGTACCGCTCATGAAATATATTTATTGATGCGCGTGATTTTAATAATGGGACTATTGGCAATCAGGAATTTGAGCAACATAATGCGATAGATATTATCGCTTTCAGGGACGTAGAGAATAATGAGGAAAGCGATTTTCTTTCACGTCATCTTCGGTGAATTCAATTTGAAATTTGTCCAGCTTCTTCCTCATATCCTGTAAGTCTTCTTCCGTGATGGCAGGATCATTCTGCTGATATAATCTGACCATCCAGAAATAAATATCTTTCTCTTGCCCAAGATAGGCAGGGACATTTTGGTAAAAGGTTAAAAGTTCTTTGTCGGCACGAATATCACCCGCTTTAACCGCCCGTAGCAACAAATTATTGGATCTGTTTACAGCCACATTTTTTTTCCAGAGAAGATTGAATTCAAGAGAAAAAAAAGGAAATTTGTTCTTTTTCTCATAAAATTTTTGATCGCGCATGAGCATAGCGCGGGAATAATGTGCCGGGCCATAGTCATAATAATGAGAGGCAATATAAAACCACTCATAAGCGATCACCGGATCCTGTTCATATCCGCCCGTACCATTAAGGAGGTGCAGACCAATTTCAAAATAGGCCTTCCCACCGTCCTTGAGAATTTTTTTTAACCAGTTGATTTGTTGGATAAGTGGCTCTGGCATATCCCACGGCCCTGTCTCATGAAAGGTAATATTTTCGAGAATTTCCACATCAGACATATTCCAGACATTGGTGGGGCCAAGATCAATATCCGGGGGACGTTGACTTATTTTAGCATGCCATGTGGCCAGTATGATTGCGGCTTCTTTTGATAATTCTCGGGCTTTATCTTTGTCCTCAGAAACCCCTTGACCGCGCCAGTAAAGGCTCGCCAGACGAAATTTGATATGGGCAATATAGCCATAATATTCTTCGGGTAAATGGAGGAGTTTACCATCACGATAAATATCATATTCATATATTTCAGTTAATTTTTTTTGATAAATGGAAAAAGCTTTGACGTAATCCTGATCGGCACATTTACCCCGCATATGAAGGTCAGCTTGCAGAAGATAGTCCGGGAGTGACAAGAAGTCTTTAAAATCGAGATATTTTAGAAAATCCGAACAACGGTCTTTCTTGAAAGCGGTACTGATCAACATTTGCTCTATCCGAAATCTTCGCTCTCTATCTCTGAAAGTTTGTCTGGTTTTTTCATCCAGATGTTTTTTCTCAGCAATTTTTCTTTCCGTTGATTTCACTATTTCAGCGAGTTCTTGTTTTGAGTTCTCCAGGTCTTTTTCCCAAGAATATATAATCATCTCTCTAACAACAACCATTGCAATTATCACCACGACAACCCCAATGCCGATCGTTACAATTGATTGTACTATATTGCGAAACTGCATAACCCTAACCCTCTATTATTAATTAAGATCAAATTAAAACAGATTCTTTCATTCCAAAACTTACTTTTAGTACCTTAGTTTAAAAACATATTGAGAACTGACTATGCGTCAATCAACTATTAATAGCAAATCCTCTGTCAAAAATTACCTGCGCTCTGGCATGGGTCAAAGCTCTATCGTCATTAATGACGATCCAGAGCAAAAAGATAAGGGATTTGATAGCAAGAGAGCATAATAAGTCGATTATCTTAAACGAAGACAGAGATAACCTGCAAAAGCAGATAGTCAGGCTATTGAGCCTATATAATGATATGAATTGCTCAATAAGGTAATATTAGAAATAAAAGATAGCTTTTGATTTGGCCTGCCATCCGGCAGGTTTTTTATTGGAAAAATTATGACAGAAACAATCCTTGACAGTCTGGTCGTGAAGATCAGAGCTGATAGTGCTGACCTGCGGGGACAGCTGGCAGATATTGAAAAAGATTTCGGCGGACTTGAAAGTGTCGCCAGCAGAACCGCAGATGGTATGAGCCGTGTATTTGAAAATTTTGCCCGCTCCGGCGAGCTCAGTTTCTCAAGTCTCAAACGGGTGGCATTATCCGTATTAAATGACATCGCCAATAGTGCCATTCAGTCAGGACTTAACAGTATTTTTGGCTCTGGTGGCGGTGTTGGCGGCTTGCTTGGCGACCTAGCGGGTAGCGTTTTATTTGGCCGGGCTGGTGGTGGCACTGTTGGCTCCCGCCAGCCCTATCTGGTGGGAGAAAAAGGACCTGAATTATTCGTACCGGAAAACCCGGGCCGCATCATTCCGGGGCCGGGGGCAAATCTCTTGACCTCTGCATCGGAAAGAAAAACCAACATCACCGTTAATATTACCAATCAGGGTGCATCAGGTGATATGACACAGCGCAGTGGCACCCAGGTGGCTGTAGCGGTTCGCCGGGCCATGGACCGGGCTGAGAGGGACTTATAATGTATTGGTTGGCAACACCGGATGATCAGACGGAGAGCAGTTTTATCCGCCGGTTCTCCCCCCGTTACTGGACACTGAATTTCCCCCGGCCCATGATGGCATCCACGGTGACAACGGGCTTTGACAGTCTGGTCGTCGATCTGATTTTTTACCGATATGAGGATTTATGCGGCCTGATCTGGGATTCTGTGGATAGCATTGACCACCCGTTTCACCAATATGAAACCGCCAGAGATTATTCCCATACGGTCTTAAGTTTCCGCTGGCAAAGTAGCAATATCATGACGCTGGAAGTGCTGAACAGCCCGACACTGACCATAGAGGGGCGAGATCAGAATGGTGCGGCTCGCACATGGTTTGTCCGACTGTGGAATTATGCTGTAGGTACCAATGAAGATGCTGTAATCACCCTTGACTTTAATAATTTGGCGGGGGGTTTTTTGCATCCTTCAGAAGCAGACCCTGTTTATCCTGCGGATATTGATCGCATGTTTATCAGTATGGTGCCACAAGCCTTTGACGGGACCACAACCGGTCCCCTTGCCAATGCGGTTGAGGCACAGGTGACCGTTTCCCAGATAAAGGTTACTGGCCCCACATCGACATTAAAAATTGGCGATGGTTATGTTCAGGCCCATGACCTGCGTATTGCCAATGGTTATGATGATGTGACCACGCTAGCCCCGGAACGGGTGATCTGGAACATACTGCGGCTGGGCTACCGGGACTGGATCACCCATTATGTAGGCATGAGTCATTATTTCAATCTGAGCTGGGATGCAAGCGAGGCACGCTATATCATCGACCCGGCAAAAGCAAAACTCAACAAAGCGACAACAAGCTGGCACAAGAATTTTCTCGAATTGGCCACATTTTTTGGCTTCAAGGTCATATTCTCCCTATCCTATGAAATATTAGCCCAAAATATTCCGGCAGACTGGCAACAAAAGGCCCATGATGGCAGCCCTGCCCTGACTGGCTGGGTTCCACCGTCAAGCCTGATTGCACCCACCAATCAGACAGCCCTTGATTACCTGCGGGATGTTTTTCTGGCTTTTGGACAGGTCACAGATCAGGTGGTGGGTGCAGATCACTATTACCAGATTGGTGAGCCATGGTGGTGGATTGATCAGAGCGGCGTTGGGGTTCCTCATTTTTATGATGACATCACGACGGCACTTTATACTACAGAAACCAGCAATACCTTGCCGACAAAACATTTGCTTGCCACCGAAACACCAACAACAGCACAACAAGACTATCTGGACTGGTTAGGGGACAAACTTGGACTTTCCACATTATGGCTTAGGGATCAGATCAATAACTCTCATGCAACAGCACAAATTGGGTTGTTGTTTTTCAGCCCACAGGTGTTGCTGGATACCGCGCCAATGGCCAAGGATGTTAATTTTCCCACAAACCATTGGCTGGACCCTGCTTTTGATTTCTTGCAGATTGAAGATTATGACTTTGTGTTAAATGGCGAATGGGGGAAACGAACAACGGCACTGGCAGAAATTGATCAGAGTTTATCCTATCCCCGTTCAAAGACCCATTATTTTGCCGGATTTAACCTTCTGCCATCGACACCCGAAAACTGGAAAAATATCATCAGAGCCGCCGAGCTTGGCTTTCAGAATGGATTCAGCGAGGTTTTCGTCTGGGCCTATCCCCAAATCGTTCGTGATGGTGTGATTTATACTACAGACCAAGGAAGTATTATGACAGGATTTCACGAAGTACGTTTACCAAAGGACATAAGTTATGGTGCCAGTGGCGGCCCACAATTTCTGACAAATGTTATAGAAATGGCGTCGGGCCATGAACAACGCAACCGGGAATGGGCCGAAGCCAGGAATACTTATGACATCGGACTGGGTTTGCGTTCAGAAAATGATCTTGGCGACTTGATCAGTTTTTTCCGGGCGCGTGCGGGTCGTGCCAATGGTTTCCGGTATAAAGACTGGCTTGATTACAAGAGCAGTTCACCGGAACAGAATATCGCAGCTATCGACCAGACTATAGCCACCGGGGATGGTGCAACTGTATCCTTCCAACTGATCAAAACATACGATAGTGGCGGAAACTCCCATGTACGCAATATCGTCAAGCCAGTTACAGGATCAGTGGTCATCGCACTTGACAGTGTGGTGCAGGCCTCCGGTTGGCAGATAAATGTGACTAATGGGATAGTTACATTTGATATAGCCCCAGCAGCTGGGACTGTCATATCAGCAGGGTTTGAATTTGACGTGCCGGTGCGTTTTTCAGAAGACTTTCTGGCCATCACACTGGAAAGTTTTCAGGCAGGGCATATCCCGTCCATTTCACTGATTGAGGTTCGTATATAAATGAAATTAATTTCTTCAGAGCTGAAAAATCACATTTCGTCTGAGCTGACCTCTATGGTGACATGTTGGGTGCTCACCCGGCGGGATGGGGTCAGGCTGGCCTTTACCACCCACGACCGGGAGCTGGATTTTGAAAATCTCACCTTCAGACCTGTTAACAGTTTTCTGCCTTCCTCGGTCAGTAGCACTAACAGTCTGAATGTTGATAACCTTGAAGTCCATGCGCTGCTCACGTCGGAAGCTATTACAGGAAAAGATATAAGAGCCGGGCTATTCGATCATGCGGTCATTTCAATTTTTCAAGTGAACTGGCAGGATTTGACACAGGGCAAACTTTATATTCGCAGTGGCTGGCTCGGTGAGTTCACTCTGAAAGATGATCATTTTACAGTTGAAATCAGGGGGCTGACACAGAAATTACAACAGGTTATCGGCAATGTCTTTTCCCCGGAATGTCGTGCGGATCTCGGCGCCAATGATTGCCATGTCAATCTGGAGCAATTCTCCGTGCTCGGTCTGGTCACATCAGCCCAGAGCCGGGATAGTTTTACGGACACTGGCCGGACGGAAGCTGATGGCTGGTTTGACTATGGTTCACTTCGATGGGTGAGCGGTTCTAATGTTGGGCAGATAACAGAAATAAAGAGTTATGTGGCTGGACAGTTCATTTTGTATGACATTCTTCCAAACCCGATAGTAGATGGTGACATGTATCTGGCTGTTGCAGGTTGCGATAAAAGATCGGCAACCTGCAAAGTGAAATTTCAGAATTTTGAAAATTTCAGGGGCGAAACAGCAATTCCGGGAACGGATTCTCTGTATAACTATCCCGGTCTGAAATAAAACTGGCTATTTTTTAGTAGCCGCTTTTTTTGCGGTTGTTTTTTTTGCGGTTGTTTTTTGTGCGGTTGTTTTTTTAGTCGACGTTTTTTTTACCTTCGGCTTTTTCGGGGTTGTTTTTCTAGCTGGTTTTTCATCGGCAACAGGTTCAGCATTCTCTTCTTCAGCTTCTTTCCATTGATCAGGGAAAAGTCGGACATGAAGCTGGTTCACCCGGTTGCTCACATCACCAATAGCTTTTAGCAGGGCTTCCAGATTGAAGCCGGTTCCAAGAAAAGTATATATTTTGGTATTAGTATCAAAGGCGCGAAAAATATTTTTAGTTTCAACATCCTTATGCTGACTGGTGGCAATATCACCAATATAATCATAAAGGATATATTGATCCTGGGACTGGTTGATCCATTGATCATTAGCTTCATCAGCATGATCCACGAGGGACAGTATACTTTCATTATTGAGGGGATATTTTTCCGGTAACTCGAGAATCTCGCGTAAAGAAGCTGCCCGCTCCTTACCTTTTTTACGCGGCGACCATAATGTACGGGAAATCTGGTTTGTGCCCAGCATGATATTTTGCAGGGCAAAGAAAACACCCACAGGTGCCTGCTTTTCCAATGATTGATTTAAAATGTTCACACTGGCTTCAATAAAGCGGTTCTGGTTTCTTAATTCGTGAATATGTAACCCAATAACTTTCATGTCCATATCAGACAAATCCTCCGTATTATTTTTCTGAACAACACTGATAGCAAAGTTTATTTGAAATGACCACATGTGATCAGCACCATAGAAGAATTTTTTTGACAGCACGAAGCTGCGTAGGTAGCCCCTTTCGTCATCAGGGTCGCAGCCTTGAGCATGGTCTGGACTGTGTCGGGCTGATTGTATATGTGACAAAAACTCTGGGCTTAAGTTATTTTGACTTGGCAGATTATAAAAAAATACCGGAAAAAAAAGCAATTTCCCGCATTGCCCAGACAGCAGGTTTTACTGAACGGCCAATATGCGAAATGATGCCGGGAAATGTAATTATCTTGCGCGTTGGTAAATATCTGGAACATTCTGCAATCGTTTCCGATAGCGGGATCATTCATGCCTGTGAAAAATACGGCAAGGTTGTTGAACATGGTATGAACTCTGAATGGCAGTCCAGAATTATTTCGGTTCAATCATTTCCAGGTTTTTCAAACAATAATCAAGGAACGGTTTAATGGCG
This sequence comes from Emcibacter sp., assembly GCA_021774875.1. Classification (GTDB taxonomy): domain Bacteria; phylum Pseudomonadota; class Alphaproteobacteria; order Sphingomonadales; family Emcibacteraceae; genus Paremcibacter. The sequence continues at coordinate 10,415 of JAJFIP010000330.1, read as the reverse complement.
AGTGTTGTACTTACCGTAGTGGGAACAGCCATCGGCGGGCCAATTGGTGGTCTTGTCGGGGGGCTGGTTGGGCGCAGAGTTGATCAGGCGGTTTTCGGTGGCACGTCTTCCCGGACAATTGAAGGCGGTCGCCTGAAAGATCTTACCGTCCAGACATCAGCTTACGGTGAGCCTATTTCCCGTGTATATGGCACAATGCGTCTACCCGGGAATGTGGTCTGGTCTTCTGGCCTGAAAGAGACGCGGTCAGAAAAGACAGAAGGCGGCGGTAAAGGCGGCGGGCAAGAGGTTACCACCGTTACATTCAGCTATTCTGCATCCTTTGCAGTTGCCTTGTCCGGGCGAGAAATTTCAGACGTGGGACGAATTTGGGCTGATGGCAAATTATTGCGGGACAGCGCAGGCAAGCTGGCCGTCGGGGGAGTTCTGAAAATCTATAAGGGCACAGAATCTCAGAAAGCTGACCCTCTAATTGAAGCTCTTGAGGGTCAGAATAATGTCAATGCCTTTCATGCGCTGGCTTATGTTGTGTTTGATGATCTGGAACTGGGCGAATATGCCAACCGGATTCCCAATCTGACCTTTGAAGTCATTGCAGACGCAGGCGGTGAAATATTATTATCATCAATTGTATCTGATATTTGCGAGCTGTCCCAAGTGCCGTCCCATGATACCAGTGATCTGATACAAATAGTTGGTGGCTATATGATCCCCGGTCCCATGAAATCCCGATCAGCTTTAGAAGAACTGTCACAGATTTATCATTTTGACGTAGTCGAACAGGAAAACAGTCTGTTGTTTCGTACTCTGGACAGAATATCGGATATTACTATTATATCTGATGATATTGTCGGACCCGCCAGAAAGTCAAAAACTTCTGACAAAATTACCCTGAACAGGGCTCAGGATCTGGAATTGCCCAGAGAGATTGGCCTGTCTTTCATTGATCCAGATCGGGATTATCAGACCGGCCATCAACGTGCCAGACGCCTTAATGTGGCAAGTGATATTGTTCGTCAACGGGCATATCCATTGGTAATTTCATCGGATAAGGCCAAATCGGTTTCAGAAGTACAACTAGATCTGGCCTGGTTTGGTCGGGAAACGGTGAGTTTTGCTTTACCTCATAAATATGCTGATCTTATTCCGGGAGATATTGTGACCCTGAACATTGGAAGCGATCCTCAGGATTTCCTGCTTCAGGAAACGGAAATTGGCCAGCAGGGGTTACGTTGTCTGGCAGTGAAATTTTCCAAATCTTCGCTGGACCGCAATAGTTTCTCAGACAGTGGTCCGGTTCCGGTACAACTGGTGGAAAATCTGGCCATAAGCCAGTTCTTCCCCTTGGATATGCCAACAATAACGGGATGGAATGCAATCTCACCCTTGCTTTTTTGGGCTGGTGCTGCGGGTGTTGGCAAGTGGGACGGGGCTGGACTTTTTATCTCCAGAGACAATGATCAAACATATACGCAAATCGATTTCTCAAGGGCTGATGTGGTGAGTGGAGTTGTGGAGAATATATTAAATGATGGACCAACAGCCTATTGGGATGATGCTAATGAGCTACTGGTCAGGCTGGACAACCCAATCCATAGTCTGGCCGGGGAAACAGCTGATGCTGTGTTAAATGGTTCAAACATAGCCTGGGTTGGTGGTGAAATAATCCAGTTTCAACAGGCGGTTCTCGAACAAGATGGCAGTTATCGCCTAAACGGATTACTCCGGGGGCGGCGCGGTACGGAAAGAAATGTCAATAGTCACGTCCCCTCTGAGGTTTTTGTTTTTCTGACGCAGGCGACCATAAGTGCGGCAGGAATGAACTATTCAGATATTGGTCAGACCCGTCAGTTCAAGATCGTCACATCCGGCGGTCGTATCGAGGATGTCTCACCGATAAATCATACTTTTGGCGCGCAGGTGCTGAAACCATTTTCACCGGTTCATGTCCAGGGAACACGAGACAGCGCAGGCACGCTCAGCCTGAAATGGATCAGGCGCAGCCGTGTGGGCGGCGATTGGCTGAACAATGCCGATGTGCCTCTGGGTGAACTTTACGAGAAATATGATATTGAGATTTTAAATGGCACTACTGTTGTCCGGACACTGACTTCTGATGTGCCGGAAATCACTTATCCCGATAATCTTCAGATTATTGATTTTGGCACGACACAGGCTAGTCTTGATATTCGCATAACACAAATCAGCGACACCGTGGGCCGAGGCTGGCCCCTTATAATTTCAGTTTAATAACAAGGTAACAGATAATGGCTAATCAATCCCCCCGGCTTAACACACCCTATATCATTTCCACCCAGTCCCAAAAAGAGATCACTCACAATATTGCTTTGAACATGCTGGATGCCCTGGTTCAATCAGCAGTGGAGACATCAACCTTATCTGTCCCGCCCGTATCTCCTGCAGAGGGAAATTTGTGGCTGGTTGGAAGTTCTGCGTCAGGTGACTGGGCCACCCATGACAATGAACTGGCACAATTTATTGGCGGTTCATGGCAATTTTATCTAGCCTTTGAGGGAATGTTCGTCTGGCTGAAAGACGATGCTGTCACGGCACAATATAGGGCCGGTACTTGGCAAAAAGGCATTGTAACTGCCAATAATATTGAAATCTCAGGCCAGCAGATTATCGGCACCCAACAGGCCACCATAAGCGATGCGGCTGGTGGTACTACCATAGATGCCGAAGCTCGCACCGCCCTGAACAGTTTGCTTGCTGCCTGTCGCACCCATGGGTTAATTGCGACTTAACTGAATAGATCGCCCAGTTTCAGGGCCAGTCCCATATCACCATCAATTTTAAGCTTGCCCATCATAAAGGCCATCTGTGGGTTCAAAGAACCATCGATCAGGCCTTCAAAATTATCTTCACTTATAATCAGGGTCACATCCGCTTCATTATCGTCATTGCTGACGGTTGGCGGATTGGTCGTGCCGTCAATAAAAATAGTGCCATCGCCCTGCAGGTCAATCTTGACCGTTTTCCCATTTGCGTCCATGGAATCGGCTTTGTCGCGGATTTCCGCCGTAATATCTTGTAAGCTCATTTGATTTTCCTTTTGTTACCAGTGATTTCTGAGTTGCCTCAATGCCTTGAATACTTCCCTTGGCTCAGGGCTGTTTGAAAGTGAAAAATTTTCCTGCTGTAGTTTTTGAATGATACCCGGATTGGTCAGCCTGAAAAAACTGTTTATGCGCCGCTCATCCGCCATGGTCGTAATATAGGCATTATGGGGGTCTTGTCCGCGCAATCTATCCAGCATTTTAGTGGCCTCTGAGTTGCCCGGTTCCCGGTCAAGGGTAAATTCCAGATTATTGACTATATAATCATGTCCCGGATAGATCCGTGTATGATCCGGCAAACTATCTAGTTGGCCTGAAAATGTTTCATAGAGAATATCCGGGTCGCCCCCATGATGGCAATTTCCTGCGCCGGCATTAAACAGGGTATCCCCGCAAAAAAGAGCAGGCTGATCCCCCTTCGACAGCAGGCACAGATGGCTCATGGTATGGCCGGGGGTATCCATGACAGTTAAGGTAACTGTTGTGCCGATGGATATGAAATCTCCGGCGCGAAGCCCAACATCCACATTTCCGATTTTTTCCATTGCCCCATAATGGGCATAGACTTGTGCGTCTGTTTTCACACGCATTTCTGCATTACCATCAATATGATCCCAATGTTCATGGGTGTTGAGAATTTTGGTAATTTTCAGATCATGACCAGCAGCGGAATCCAGACATTTCTTCACATCAAGAGGGTCGATTACAAGAGCGTCCCGGGTTTCAGGGCAGGCAATCAGATAGTGAAAATTCCTCAGCGGGTTATCGGCATATATCTGTAGTATGATCATTTTGATACCCTATGAGTTGACCTCATGACCATATTTGGTAGATGGCCCGGTGCTGCGGATTTTTTCACGGGCTGTCAGGGGAATGTGACTATCATTGACAGGCACGACCACACAATCCACAATAATATTATTGTCCAGACCCTCTTTTGCCAGATCAAATGCGGAAGCCAGACTGGCGTCATCAAATGCGGAAGCTTTTGATATGTCTGTGTCCCAGCGGCTGCCCGCCCCATCCTGAATGAAATAAACATTCAACCCGCTCCGCAAATCGTTAGCGGAAATTACATGTAAAGAAGTGCTCATTTTTTGTCCTGATTATTTTGCCCGATTAAGTGTAACGTCTCCAATTATATGGGAGAGGCCCATAATAAAGCAAGTCGCGGAGAAAGGAAAAAATAATTAACAGAGACGCCCGCCAGGCAGATGCAGGGTTACCGTAGTACCTGTTCCCACAGAACTTATTATCGAAACAGTACCTTCATGCTTTTCAATGATTTGTTTGACATATGAAAGTCCAAATCCAATGCCAACTGTGGGGTTGGAATAAATGTCTGACAAATGAGTATCATGGCAGAAAACCTTTGCCAGCTGCTGCGAAGACATACCCGACCCATTGTCCTCACAACAAATCAGGTAATCCCCATCCCTATCCTGTATAGTGCTGATGACTATTTTTCCGCCGGGTGGGGTGAATTTCAGGGCATTTTCAAGCAGGCTGTGAATAACTTGTTGCAGACGGGACTTATCGCCAAATAAATTTGGTACAGATAAATCAGCCCGACAGGAAAGTTCCACACCGCCTTTTTCTGCATCCTCTGACACTTTTTTAAGACATTCCAATATCATGCCTTCAATAGAAAATTCTTCTTCCTGTAATTCGAATTCTTTCGTTTCCAATTCCTTCAACTCAAGCAAATTATCTATTAACAGCAACAGATCTTTACCCGCACCATGAATGTCCTGAGCGTAATTTTTGTAAGACTCTTGTTCTATTGGTCCCAATATTTCCGACATGATCATCTCGGAATATCCCAATATTCCATTGAGAGGGGTCTTGAAATTATGATGCATGGCTGAAAGCAGGCTTCTTTTGATTTCTTTTGCCGCATTATCCCGGTTATTATTTTCACTGTTATTTTCTCTCAATACACAAATAAATCTGGAACCGTCATCATCGCTGTTGAAGGGTCTGATGGTCATGTCAATATCAAGAATTTTCCCACCTTTATTAATCCAGGGGCAGAAAAGAACGGCGGCCTGGCGGCTTGTCAGTGCTTTCTCTATAACATGCCGATTAGGTTTGGCCCGATTGGATTTAAATTGTGTATCAGCCAGAAAATCATATAGACTTCGGCCACATATTTCATCCAGCTGATATCCGGTAACCAACTCAAAATGATGATTGATGTCCAGAATTACCGGAGAACGATCATCCTGCCCGCGGGAAATAATGGCTATGGCATTACTGACTTCATGGAAAACGCTATCAAAGAGCCCAAATTCTTTTTCATGATGCGAAGGCGCGAAAATATCCGGATCGGAAATCTTTTTCCGCTTTGAAGTATGATTGTTAAACAAAGAAGCATTCATAGCTAGAATACCCTACATTACTACATTTTGAAATCACACCAAACCCATATTAAATTATGCTATTTGGATGTGATTCCTCCCGTGGATTCAAATCACTAACTGAATCATCCCCTAAATGATTCGCCGAATCAACTAAAAAATTAACCTTTTGTTAACTAATTTAAAAACGGAGACAGTCTTCGTCCGTTTTTTTTGATGAAAACAGGGCAAATAGTTATCCTTTGAAAGGGACAAATTTTCGTTTAAAAATACGGATAAGTAATTGTAATACAATAGAATTTATTTAGGAAATTTATTCTTTCCCGACTAGCCCATGGTCGCCGTAATCTGACAGGCCGCAGGTCCGATCAATACAACAAACAATGTCGGCAAAATAAACAGAATAAGCGGAATTGTCATGGTAGCAGGAAGTTTAGCTGCCTTTTCTTCGGCTTTCATCATGCGTTCATTTCTGAATTCAGCTGATAAGACCCTAAGCGATTGCGCCAAAGGCGTACCATATTTTTCCGACTGAATCAGGGTAGCAGTGACCGACTGAATTGATGCCAGAGTAACCCGCTGGGCAAGATTGGTAAGGGCTTGTCTGCGTTCTGGTAAGAAACCGAGTTCAATGGCTGTATAGCTTAGCTCATCAGCCAGCTCGGGGCCAGTCTGTGCCATTTCTTTCACAACCCTTAGCAAAGCTGAGTCCAGTGTCAGACCGGCTTCCGCGCAGATTACGAGCAGGTCCAGCATATCAGGAAGAGCCCTCTGCATCATCAAGTTTCTCTTGACGGTGGTATTTTTCAGAAAAGTTTCCGGCAAGAAAGACGCAACGAGAGCCGAACCAATACAGGCAAGGGATTTCATCATCGGTTTCAGCTCGAATAGTCCCAATCCGTAAATAAGTACAACGGCAATGACCCCTACCAGAATTGGCATGACCATTTTAAAAAACATAAAATATACTACAGCATCTTTTGAACGATAACCGGCCTGAAGCAATTTCAAACGAATTTTATCACTCTGTTCGTTCTTCATCAGGTTAAATTTTTTCACAATTCCCTGCATGGCTCCTAGATAAGAAGCTTTTTCCAGAGTTTGTCTGCGTTTTGTCGGCGTCGTATATCCACGCTTCAGGTCTTGCCTGCGATCCTGCAGATGTTTGATCCTGCCATGCATAGGATCCTTGATGACCCCGGTGCTCCAGATAGCCAAAACCACAAGAAATGCAGACATAGCGGCAAGGATGGTAATTACATCTTCTATTGTTACGCCATCAGGCAGAAAAGCTTCCATACCTCAGACCTCGAAATTTATCATTTTTGACAGTATGAATACACCAATGCCCATCCAAATGGCGGCACCAATCAGACCGATCTGCCCCCTTGGGTCGGTGAACATTACTGACATATATTCATAATTCATCACAGAAAGTAGTCCACACATAAGAAAGGGCAGAGAACCGATTATATAAGCACTGGCCTTACCTTCGGAAATCATGGCTTTGATCTTGAGTTTCAGTCTTGTCCGACCTCTGAGAATTTCAGATAGATTAATCAGGGTCTCCGTAAGATTGCCGCCGGTTTCCTGCTGAACTGACAAGCTGATGACAAAAAATTTAAAATCAGGCGTATCAAGTCGCTTTGCAGTAGCCCATAATGCTTCATCCATAGTTTTTCCCAATTTGATTTCATCGGTTATTTTTCCGAACTCAGTGGATATAGGGGCCTGCATTTCCCGTGAAACAGCATAAATTGATTCCGTTATAGGCAGACCTGCACGCAACCCCCTGACAATCAGGTCAATCGCTTCGGGAAACTGTTTAGTAAAATTTTTCAATCGTCTATTTATGACGGCATTTACATAGGCATGTGGTATGAATAATCCCGCAAAAGTCCCAACCATGGCGGCGGGCATCATTGACAAACCGACAAAAATTTTCATGATAAATACAAAAATCCCCGCAGTCACTAAAGTGGTCAGGATATATTTTTTGAAAGTGATATCCATACCAGTTTTATCCAGTCGTATCCGTAATTCATCCGGTTTGGGAATAAAGCGATCTAGGAGAGAGGTTTCCCTTTTCACAAAAAGAGCCTTTTTAGCCTGTTCATTGGCTAGATTCTTACCACTCCCATGACGAGCTATAATTTTATCCAGTTTTTTATCAATGACCTTTTTATTATTGCCTAATAGACCCATAGATGCCGCAAGAGCACCTATAACGACAAGTACAAGAATAAATATTCCGGCAATCACTATGGTAGGGTTGGTTAAATCCATTATTTCTCCTATAAGGCCTCCATAAGCGCTTTATCTAAACCAAAATAAGAAGCTTTTTCCATAAAATACGGACGGACCCCCGTGGACTTGAAACGACCCAGCAGGTTTCCGTCAGCATCCTCTCCGGTAAATTCATAAACAAATAAATCCTGCGTAGTGATAATATCACCTTCCATGCCGACGACTTCGGTAATAGAAGCACAGCGTCGGCCCCCGTCCCGCATCCTGGAAACCTGAACCACAAGATCAACCGCACCGGCAATCTGTTCCCGAACGGCTTTTTGTGGCAGTTTCAGATCAGCCATGCCGATCATATTTTCCATACGGGTCAGAGCTTCGCGGGTATTGTTGGCGTGAAGGGTACACATAGATCCGTCATGGCCAGTATTCATGGCCTGAAGCACATCAAAAGCCTCGGCACCACGCACCTCCCCCAGAATAATACGATCCGGGCGCATACGCAGGGAGTTCTTCACGAGATCACGCATACTGATTTCGCCCTTGCCTTCCAGGTTGGCCGGACGAGTTTCCAATCTTACCACATGTGGCTGCTGCATTTGTAGCTCAGCAGTATCCTCAATAGTAACTACTCGTTCACCAACATCTATCATTCGTGACAGTGCGTTCAACATAGTGGTTTTTCCCGAGCCCGTACCACCGGAAATAAGAATATTCAGTCTGCAGGCTCCGGCAATTTTCAATACGGTTCCCATTTGGTGGGACAGACTTTCCCAGTCGATCATATGATCCAGAGTAATTTTCTGTTTGGCGAACTTACGAATAGATATGGAGGCACCATCCAGAGCCAGCGGTGGAATAATAATATTCACCCGGCTTCCATCTGCAAGTCGCGCATCACAAAGCGGAGTGGATTCATCAACCCTACGCCCGACAGCAGTTACAATCCGGGTACATATATTCATCAGATGCTGATTGTCCCTGAATGTTACTTCTGATAGCTGTAGCTTGCCGCCTTGTTCGATATAAATTTGTTTGGGGCCATTGACCATGATCTCGGTAATATTCTCATCACCCAGGAGAGGCTCCAATGGACCAAGTCCAAGCATATCATGGAGCAACATATTAACCAGATCACGCTGTTCGCGCAGATTCAGGTTAATTTTTTCCTGATCCATCAGTTCATTGACTGCTTCACTTACTTGTTCTGCAAGTTCGGCCCGATCCATTTCATTGGCAGCAGAGGCGTCAATAAATTCAAATAACAAGGGCTGCAGCCGGTCTTTGGCATCCAGGATACTGCCCTGACTGGCTTGCTGCTTTTGTTCGTTGGTTTTCTTTTGAGTTTGTTTGCGTTTTTTTACGACGCTGACTTCCTCATCTTTTTTTGACTTGGGCTTGCTTTCTTTGGACGTCATCAGGTCATTCAAGAGAACAGTAACCAAATCCCGTATTTCAAGCTCATTTAATTGTAAGCGGTGGCGACTGGTTTCCTCCTCAATTATGCCTTCAATCATGGCGGTAATTTCGCCGTGCTCCAGTTCCTTCGCCTGCTCAGGAGTAATCTTCTCCAGCATTACGGATTCGATGAGATCATACGCCCTGTCGACAATACCAGCATCCGACACAACAGCTGTATCCCCGGCAGACTTATTCTCCTTGGGGACATCATGTGATGTAGAAAGTTGCCCTTTACCAAAATTGCCCGATTTGCGGACTTTTTTTACGACTAGGGCTGAACCACTTTCAATATGTGTTTTTCTTCCAAATGCAGGTTTCATTTTTTCTCACGATTTTACTAGATTCAGTAACTTTAAGTCTTATTTCTTGGTTCCAGTGGTTAACTTATCCCAAAATGATTTTTTTGATTTTTCTGATTTATCGCCAGTAATATTTTGACTGATTGCCTTTATCACCTTGACAACTTTGCTCATTTTAGCAGCCTGAGGTAGAGGTTTTCCAGCTCGGGAGACCTGAACCATCAGTTTTGGATCAAATGGAATTTCCCAATCTATGGCGCATTCTATGGAAGCCTCAAAATCCTTTTTATCTACTTCGACCATGCCTGACCCTGCAACTTTATTCAGGATAACCTTAACAGTTGTACTAGGGGCTACAGTTTTGCATAACGCCAAAAAGCGGATAACGTCGCGAGCCGAAGCCAAGGTCAGATCTGAGACTAATAGGATTTCATCGGCTTCAGATAGCATCAGAGGATATTCTGCTGCCATATTCCGGGGAAGATCCATTATCACATAATTGAAATTGTGTTTCAGTTCCGATAACAAATGGCTCATGGCGGATGGGTCGGTATAGGTAGGGTCATTCAAAGAAGCTTCTGCACCCAAAATGGATAAATTTTCACTTTGACGAATCATCGCCCTTTCGATGAACAGTCCATCAATCCGGCTTGGATTTTCCATGGCATCACACAGTCCACGCCCCGGTTCCAAATCAAATGTCAGGGCATCTGTACCAAAATATATATCCATATCAAGAATTGCTGTATTGCGCTTCATTTCATTGGCAATGATCCAGGCGCAACTGCTGGCTATTGTGCTGGACCCGACGCCACCCCTCATGCCAACAACGGCCACCAATTTATCTGCTTCATTTTCCGTGACCGGGACTTCTGTGTCGCCCGCCATACGCAGTGTATTTTCTGCAACCAGAATACATTCTCTTATCTGGTCTGTTGTCACTGGCTTAACCAGATATTCCTGAACACCCG
>JAJFIP010000329.1 GCA_021774875.1 Emcibacter sp. | reverse complement strand
GGATAAAGTAGAATTCGTAATTTCAATTGCCCGTGAAGTGGGTGAATCTTCCCTTGCTATTATTGGTGAAGAACTTGCAGACGATAACGAACCAAGTCAGTATTCTGAACGATCACTGGAGGCACAGGCTGATTATTCGGGTGCCGAAGATTCTACCGGTGATTCGGCCTATCAGGAACTGGTGTCAGTTATCAATGGCATGAATGTGGAAGAACGCAGCGAACTTGTTGCCCTGATGTGGCTTGGTCGCGGAACTTATACCGCATCAGAATGGAGTACTGCTGTTTCAGACGCCCGGGATGCAAGCAACAATCATACAGCGGAATATTTATTACGTACCCCTCTGTTCCCCGACTATCTGACTGAAGGCATGGCAATGATATCAGAAGATTAGTCTTGCTCAGATAATTCCTTTAGTGCCATACGATCCAGACGGTATCCTGTCCATTCATCCTGTGCTTTGGCTCCAAGCGATTGATAAAAATCAATACTGGGCCTGTTCCAGTTCAATACCGCCCAATCCATGCGCCCACATCCCTGCTTATAAGCCTCTTCGGCCAAATGAACAATTAAGGCCCTACCCAGTCCGCAGCCTCTGTTTTGCTCACGGACAAAAAGATCCTCAAGATAGATACCCGAACGGCCTAAAAATGTAGAATAGGTATAGAAATAAAGCGCAAATCCCGATGGGGTGCCATCAATTTCCCCAATGATGACCTGTGCGACAGGTTTGCTGCCAAATAATGTTTCCGACAGACTTTTTTCGGTGGCCACCACTTCATGTGACAGTTTTTCATAGTCTGCTAAATCTTTGATAAATCTTGAAATTAACGATACATCATCCGCCTTTGCCGGGCGGATAGTCAACGACGATGAAGCCATTAAACCTTCTCTACTATCAAAATAGTTACGTTAACGCCGGTAACTCTGACTTTGTCATTTTCACTGGCCTCAAAGTCCCCTTCTACGCTCCAGTTGCTGTCACCGATACGGACCTTGCTTTTACCATTTTCCATATCACGGATCAGTTTATAGGTTTTACCGATATATTGATGGCCTCGCTTATTCAGTGTCGTATCTTCACTTTCTATGGGATTTCTTTTCAGGAAAGTACGCCCGGCAAAAACACTTATGAGACTCAATATGGAAAAAATAATAAACTGATTTTCCCAACCAAGATCAGGCAGAACAAGTACTATGCCGCCAACAATGCCACCGGCGATGGCCATCCACAGAAATACAACTCCCGGCATCATCATCTCAAATCCAAGCAACACCAGTGCAATTACAAACCATGTCCAGTGATTCAGTGTATATCCATCCAGAAATTCCATTTCTTACTCCTATACCTTGCCAATATTTTCTAACTGCCCGACCTTGGGACAGAGCCTGAGCTTACCTTGGGAGCTTTGCTGATATTTTTCAGCATATCCGTCATGCCGCCCAGAGAACCAATCACACCACTGGCTTCCAGAGGCATAAAGACAAGTTTCTCATTGGGGGAATTGGCAAACTGAGCCAGTGTTTCCACATATTTTTGAGCCACGAAATAATTTATGGCCTGAGGGTCACCATTGGCGATAGCGTCAGATACCATGCTCGTTGCCTTGGCTTCAGCTTCGGCTTCTCTCTCACGGGCCTCTGCATCACGGAAAGCGGCCTCACGGCGGCCCTCGGCTTCAAGAATAGCACCCTGTTTTTCACCCTCTGCCCGCAGAATTTCTGCCTGACGGTAGCCTTCCGCATCAAGGATATTAGCGCGTTTCTCGCGCTCGGCCTTCATCTGCCGTGCCATGGCATCTACAATGTCTCGTGGCGGTTCAATATCTTTGATTTCGATACGTGTAATCTTGATACCCCAAGGCTGCGTTGCATCATCCACCACATTTAATAAGCGACTATTAATATGGTCTCTTTGCGACAGAAGTTCATCCAGATCCATGGAACCCATCACTGTCCTGAGGTTAGTCATGGTCAAGTTCAGGATCGCCAGTATCATATCATTGACCTCGTAGGTCGCCTTTGCCGCATCCAAAACCTGAAAAAATACCACACCATCGGCCCGAACCATGGCATTATCCTTGGTAATGACCTCCTGGGACGGCACATCCAGTACCCGTTCCATCATGCTCACCTTTGACCCGACACGGTCAATGAAAGGAATAATAATATGAAATCCCGGTTGCAGCGTTTTTGTGTAACGCCCAAGACGCTGAATGGTATAGGTATAACCTTGGGTCACCGTAAGTGCCCCCATAAATAAAATAAGTATGACAACTATAACAATGGCAAATACAAATATGCTGAAAGTATCCATTTTAATAACCCCTTCATAATGAATGTTGATGAATAAGATTGACTGTAGCGGAACATGGCAGTCATGGGAAGTGGACAGTGAGGGAGATAATCCACTGTTTGGTAGAATATATAATTTTTGGGGTAATTTGTGGTTATCTAAGTGGTCCCGGTGCCATCATGCACAAATGTGGGGAGGGGAATGTTCAAAATACACCGGAACCACTTAAAACTCAGACTATTTTAAGATACTATTTTCCATGAGCCATCGGCACCGCGGCAGGCTTTGCCATAAGCCTCCTCTGTCTTGCCGCCGACGGTTATTGTTTGCTGGTATTCCCGACAGTATGCGCCGGTTTTATCCTGATAGGCTGGCTGTGGCAGGGTACTGCCCGAATTGCCTGAATCCGTATTATGCCATGTTGATACCTGCCCGGAAGGATATGTTTCCAGGGCGATCTGTCTATTACGTTCCATGGCCCTGCGATCCGCCTTATCCATGGATTTACCAATGCTGCTGCCAATGGCTGCACCTGCCATCGTACCTGCTGCCACGGCAAAGAAATGTGTTGTCCCATCGCCATTATCACCAATGGCAGACCCGATAGCCGCCCCGCCTATGGCACCAAGAAAAGTTCCAAATTCCTGCTTTGAACCGGGCTCACAAGCCGTAAGTGTCAATGCGCTTGCCAGAATGAGTGCTATTTTTGTATTTCTCATATCATTACCTGTTCACTTGTTATGTTAGTAGAATAATACAGGTAACCTGAACCAATCCTGAACGGAGAATTCAGCTTTGAAAAGTGGCTTAATTTACTACAGAAGGAAGGGAAAGTATCGCCAGCAAGCCGTGGGGTTTATTGTCCAGGAGTCTTATGTCACCGCCATACAGGCCAGACAAATCCTTGACAATAGAAAGTCCGAGACCGGTACCAGGCGTATTTTCATCCAGTCTTTCTCCGCGCATAAAAACACTATCACGAACTTTTTTATCAATGCCAGGACCATCATCGGCCACTTGAAGATGAATTTCTTCTCCCTGGCGCTCGCATGAAATCGCCACCTTGGTATCTGACCATTTTGCGGCATTTTCAATCAGGTTACCGACCATTTCCTCAAGATCCTGCCGCTCACCCTTGAAAAACAATTTTGAATCTTCAGTGGCGGGCAACATAACAAATTGCTTGTTTGTATGAATTTTGGCCATGACCCGACAAAAATCCTTTAACACGGGATTAACCTCCGTGCGGCTGGTGATAATTTTTGTGCTGGCGGCTACGCGGGCCCGGCGTAGATAATGATCCACCTGACGCCGCATCATATCAGACTGTCTGGCAACCACATCGGACAGTTGTCCTTTGTGTAATTCTGATTCAGTGGTGAGCACAGCCAGCGGTGTTTTCAGGGCATGGGCCAAATTTCCAACCTGGGTTCGTGAACGGTTAATAACCTGATTATTATGGTCCAGAAGCGCATTCATTTCATCGGCAAGAGGCTGAATTTCCGTCGGAAAGTCTTCCGGCAGGTGAGCATCCTCCCCTGTTCTGATTCTGGAAAGGGAGCGTCGAATATTTCTTAAGGGTTTCAGACCCAGATAAACCTGCAAAAAAGATGCTGCTATCAGCCCAAAACCAAGGGCACTGAGTGAATAAATCAAAATATTATCAAAACGATCAAGTTGTTCTTTTATTTCTGTTCTGTCGATAGCAACGCTGAAACGAAAAACGGTCTCGCCCCCGGGAAGGATAATATCCCGCTCCGCCACGCGTAATTTTTGATTTTCCGGCCCGACGACCATTGAAAAGTGGGTCTGGGACTTTGGTGTGCTCAAATCAGGCTCCAGAGTTTGATCCCAAAGTGACCGTGAGCTGAATGGCTCATGGGCCAAGGCAGAAACCTGCCAATACCAGCCTGAATAGGGCTGCTCAAACCTGGAATCAGCCATAGCCCGGTAAAAGTTGACCTGACCTTCAGAATTGCTTTGGCTGATCCCGATCAGATTTTCCAGTAGACCATTCAGCCGTTCATCAAAATTATTTTCGATTGTTTCCTTAAATGTGAGCGACAGCAGATAACCGCCGAACATCAGGGCAAAAAGCGTCCAGAAAGCAGAATAAGACAGCAGCCGAAACCATAACGACCTGTTGCCTGTATTTTTAGGTATTTTGTTCTGGTGAATTAACAAGCTGGTATCCCAATCCCCGAACTGTATTAATAATATTCACGTCCAGTTTTTTTCTGACCCGAGTGACAAAAACTTCAATTGTATTAGAATCACGGTCAAAATCCTGGTCATACATATGCTCGGTCAATTCTGTCCGTGAAATGATTTTTTCAGGATGATGCATCAGATAGGCCAGTAATTTATATTCCTGTGCCGTCAGACGAACAGGCATACCATCCACCGTCACCTTGCTTGTATTGGTGTTCAGGGTAACAGTGCCACAGGTCAGCAGCGGTGACGCCTGCCCCGCTGCCCGCCTGATCAATGCCCGCACCCGTGCCAGAACTTCTTCAATCTTGAAAGGTTTGGTGACATAATCATCGGCCCCGGCATCAAGCCCGGCCACTTTTTCAGACCAGCCATCACGGGCCGTCAGAATAAGTACAGGTGTTGTAATTCCTGCCTGACGCCATTTGCTCAACACGCTGATGCCGTCCATTATCGGCAATCCCAGATCGAGGACTATCGCATCATAGCTTTCTGTTTCACCAAGAAAATGACCATCCTCACCGTCCATGGACATATCAACTGCATAGCCGTCCCCTTCCAGCACAGTTTTCATCTGGCGGGACAGATCCGGATCATCTTCAACCACTAGCAACCGCATTATTTATTCCCTTTCACACCGACAATTCTGGCATTCTCTGCATTTATTTTGAGTTCCAGCAACTTGCCATCCTTTCTGAGTACTTTGACTTTATAATAAT
>JAJFIP010000328.1 GCA_021774875.1 Emcibacter sp. | reverse complement strand
ATGCTTTCCATGCCGCCAGCAACCATGATGTCAACCGATCCGGCCACAATGGCATCATGGGCCATCATAGTTGCCTGCATCCCCGAGCCGCACATTTTATTGATAGTACTGCAAGCTACGTTCTGGGGCAGACCTGCGCCGAGTACGGCCTGACGCGCCGGAGCCTGCCCCTGACCTGCGGGCAAGACACAGCCCATGAAGGCCTGATCAATGTCATCAGGGTTAAGTCCAGAGTTATCAAGCGCTCCCTTAATGGCAGCAGTCCCTAGTTCGGCTGCGGTTAACGAGGTAAAATCCCCCTGAAATCCGCCCATGGGGGTTCGGGACATGCCAACGATGACGATGGGATCTGCAGATAAATTTTGCGACATTTTGATATTCTCCTAAAAATATGTTGAGTTTAAGTTACTCATGGGTAACAATATAGATATGATTAACCGAATTGGCAAGGCAGATAAGATGATCAAAAAAGTAAAACTCTCAAGGCCCGCCCCTAGTCGGGCAGAAAAAAGACAGATTAAACTGGATGCCATATTGCGTCATGCGGCGGCGGCCTTCATGGAAAAGGGCTATTACAAGACATCGTTAGATGATATTGCACGCTTGCATAAGGTGACCAAGCCGACCCTGTATTATTACATCAAAAACAAAGAAGACATCCTGATTAAATGTGAAGAGGTGGCCAGCAGGCGAATCAATGGTCTGTTGGATACGGTAACGGCAATAGAGGAGTGTGGCTTTGTCCAGTTAAGGAAATTTATCGAGGGCTATGTGGAAATCGTTACCGATGACATCATCCGTTGTCATATCCGTCACCGGGGACAGCGCGAAGACGCACAAGCCCGCAAAGCAAGCCTGAAAATGCATCGCGCCATCGAACATAGGGTACGTGAAATTATTGGCAGGGGGGGACGTGATGGTTCAATCCGGGAATGCAACCCAACCATTATTGCTATATTATTGTTTGATGCCCTCAACGGTATTTCCGCTTGGTACCGGGATGAAGGTGAGCTAAATCACGAAGAACTGATCACTCAGGTGCTGCTGATTGTCACAGAAGGCGTAAAAAATTAGGATTAGGGTCAAAAATTTTTCTTTTGGTAATATATTTATTTTAATATGCGGTCACAATATTAGTAGAAATACAGAGATGACTTATGTTTAAAAAACCTGATGAAAATCAAAAGCGAGTTGATGACCGCATTGACGTGCTATGGGATGCTGTGGCGACGGTTGATGGAAAAAAATATCCCTGCCAGGTGGCAAATATATCAACAGCTGGTGCATTGATGAAGCTGGATATTGATATCAAGGAAGAACATCATTTCCTGCTGGATGTTCAGGAGCTTAATGATTATGCCGTTGAAGTAGCATGGGCCAACCGTCCTTTTTACGGTCTGGTACTATTAGTAGGAGATGATCTTAAATTAAAGGATCATGCCGATAAAATAGGGCTGGATAGCACCAAAAAATCCTGAAATTTCTCTTATTTTTCAAATTATGACAATATTAACCGGATGTTCGGTCAATCTTTGACCTTTCGGCCATTTATAGATAAGATGTGTTGATTATTTTATCCATAATAAAGATTTACTGAAGATGGCCCGAAAACAAGCAGAGGATTATGGCGACCGGCGTCGTAATATCCTGAATAAAGCCGCAGAATTATTTGCTGACAAAGGCTATGCAAGGTCATCTATTTCTGAATTGGCCACCGCCTGCAATGCGTCAAAGTCATGGCTTTATCATTATTATCCGTCCAAGGAAGCTATCCTGTATGATATTATGCGTCTGCATGTGACGGAACTTGTTGCGATGGCAGAGGCAGCGTTAGCCTGTGAGGGCAGCCCCCGACAAAAATTCCGCACACTGGCTCGCAAATTTATGAAAATCTACGTTAATGCCGGATCAAAGCATGTTATTCTACTCAATGACCGGGGCTGTCTGCCGGATCACATGCGTGAGGAGATTAAAAATTTGCAGGATCAGGTGGTAAATACGGTGGCCAAGCTTATTTTGGAACTCAATCCGTCTCTCGAAAAATCGAAAGATTATAAAAAGCCTATAACAATGGCGTTCCTCGGCATGATAAACTGGACATATATCTGGTTCCGTAAAGACGGAGCCATCAATCAGGAACAATTTGCGGACCTTGCCGTTGAAATATTCCTTAGTGGCTTTATGGCGCTGGATAGTGATAATCTGCCCGGCTGAAAATCAGGGTCATGAATTTAAAAAGGTATTTTTTTTATAACCCGGTTCATAAGAGCCAGTTCTGCGGAATCCGGTTTTCCCGATAGCCACCATAGGCCGAGCAATATGGATACATATAATGTGGCTCCGGTGATGATTTTACAGATTAGTTTTATCCATTTTTCAACATCCCATAAATCAAATCCATAGATCAGAATAACATACATTACCAAACCGGACAGAACGTGTCGCCAGATTACGCTTATTATTTGACTGAAATCCACCTGACATTTTTTGACTGTCAATAAACTCACAACAAAGAACATGAGTATGCCACTGGCTGCTCTTGAGTAGGCGACACCGGTCAGGCCAGCCAGATTAAATGCCGGGTAAAGAATTGCCATCGTAACCAATGCCTGTACCCAGAACATATATGCGGTGTATTTAACATTCCCGGACACGGTCAGCAGGTTGCCGGAAATACTATACATAGATGTGGTCATGGCATAAAATACCAAGCCTTCCAATATGGGGACTACGGGCATCCATTTATCACCACCGCCCAGAAAAATAGGGATTAATTCACTTGCCACGGACCCAAACCCGAGCGCAATTGGCACGGCAGCCAAAGTCATCATGCCCAGGGCCTTCAAATAGGCACCAATAAGTCGGTCATGATCATCTTTTATTTTGGCAAGACCGGGTAACAATACCCTGGTAAAAGGATTTTGAATTTCAGAGATGGTCAGGGAGGAGAGTTCACTGCCCCATTTATAATAGCCTATTTTAGTAGGGGTCGTTAATACTGACAGGAAAATCATGTCACCACGCAAGCTTATATATTGTGCGATATTGCGGACAAGTATCCATTGAGAGAATCCCCAGATGTCAGATATTTTTTCAAAAGAAAATTTGGGTCTGAAGTTAACCATAAGATAACTTGTAATAACGACAATTAAATTGCCCATGACTATGGTTACTACTAAAGCCATATAAGTTCTGTAATAGAAAGCAAGGCTGATGGTGACGAAGATTGAAAAAAATTTCGGAGCCACATTATATAAAAAATCCTTGGCAAACTTCATTTCTTTCTGGAGTTTGATAGTGCCAATATTTTCAAAGCCTCTGATCAAGGTGGCCAGAGCCATAATCTGGCAGATGATTTCCATTCTGACATCATCGTAAAAATCAGCAATAAAAGGGGAAAGCATGGCCAATAATATGGAGATGACCAAAGCCTGCAAAAGACGAATTGTCCATGCGGTATGAAAATGGGCGTCAGTGGCTTTGTTATTCTGAATAAGTGCCCAATTAACACCAAAATCAAATAATAAACTCACCAGACCGAAAATAACCATGACCATGGCAACAAGGCCAAAATCCTCTGGTATCAGCAACCTTGCCAAAACAGCTGAACTTATGAATCCCAACCCCTTTATGCTCCACCTCATGGCAACGTACCATTTGGTGCCTTTTAATATTTCTTCGGATAAAGAAGGAGTTTTTTCTGATGGCATTGAATTTGGCTTTTAAATAATTTTTACCGGGTTAAATTACATAACTATGACTATGTTGCCTAGGAACTGAAACTAAACTCAGAATCTTTCAGGTACAAGAAAAATATTCTTTGGAATTTCAGCATCCGGGGTAGAATAGGCATTTCTAATACTTTCAGACAATATCTTTTTGATTTTATTAATGGTTTCCTGTTATTTATCGCTATCCAGTACCACTCGAATTAACGACCAAAAAAAGAATTGGGATAAAATGAAACATAAGCCAAATTTTTTCATTGTCGGCGCGGCAAAAAGTGGCACCACAGCAATGGATACCTATCTGAGACGCCATCCTGAGGTGTATATGGCTGCAAAGGAGCCCCATTATTTCGCCAATGATTTGCTTGAGGCAGGCAACCCGGCTTTAGACTGGGATAGATATGACAGATTATTTGACGGAGTGGGCAATGAAAAAATCATTGGTGAGTCCTCTGTTTTTTATCTCTTCTCGCAAGGTGCTGCCGAAAGAATTAAGGCCTTCAGCCCGGATGCAAAAATTCTCATTCATATTCGCAATCCTGTTGATGTAATACCCTCCCATCATAGCCAGGTGATGTATGTCGGTGGCGAACCCCTATCAGACATCAGAGAAGCTCTGGCGGCTGAATCAGATCGGGCGCAGGGGATAAATATGCCAGAAAACTTTGAATGGAAGAAAACCTTGTTATATCTTGATTTTGTCAAGTTCAGCGATCAAATCAAGCGTTTTCAGAAATATTTCGGGCCAGAACAGATTAAAATTAATATTTTTGATGATCTAAAGCAAGATACCCGGCAGGTATTTCAGGATACATGCCGGTTTCTGGCAATCGACCCCGATATTGATGTGGGTTTTGAAGTCATCAATGCCAATGAAAGTATGCGGAGCAAGAGGCTGATGGACAGTTTGGTACGCAATCCTTCCCCTTGGGTTTCTAGTGTCGCTAAAGCTTTATTTCCCTTATCAATCAGAAATAAAATTAAAAATAATATCCAGAAACTGAATACCTCAAATGAAAAACGTGGGGCTTTGCCGGAAGATATCGTCCAGGGTCTTAAGGTCAAGCTTCGTCCCGAGATAGATAAATTATCTGAGTTGCTCAACAGGGATCTGAGCCACTGGCATAAAATTTAGTGTGGACTGCTGGATTTAGATATATCCAGTCCAGAAGACTATCGCTTGTATTTAATTTATTATCACCCATATGAACTCCGAGGGTAGTCGGGTTAATCACATAATTTCTGGATGGTAATATGTCTTTGATCTTGAATATTTTATGGCTGATTTTTGGCGGTTTTTTCATGGCCGTTGGTTGGGTTATGGTGGCTTTCCTGATGGCAATTACCATTATTGGACTGCCGTGGTTTGTGGCCGCTTTAAATATGGCCCACCTTAGTTTGCTGCCTTTTGGCAGGGAAGCGGTAAACAGGGAAGTATTGTCCGGGCATGAGGATATTGGCACCGGACCTCTGGGGGTTATCGGCAATATCATCTGGTTTATATTTGGTGGCATATGGCTGGCCCTTGGTCATGCCTTTTGGGCTGTCATTCTGGCCGTTACTATCATCGGCATACCCTTTGCCTTTCAGCATCTGAAACTGGCCGGCTTGGCTCTTGCCCCCATTGGCAAGATCGTCATCAATATGGATGATATTCCAGCCTCCCGTTACTAGGCCTCTAAACCCTTTCAATGATCATGGCGATGCCCTGACCGACACCAATACACATGGTGCACAGCGCGTAACGGCCATTTCGCCTATGCAATTCATACATGGCAGTGGTGATCAGGCGCGCACCGCTCATGCCCAGCGGATGACCAAGGGAGATCGCCCCGCCGTTGGGGTTTATATGGGCCGCATCATCAGGCAGACCAAGATCACGCAGGACCGCCAGTCCTTGCGATGCAAAAGCTTCATTCAGTTCAATGACATCCATATGATCGATGGTCAGTCCGGTTTGGGCCAGAACTTTCTTGGTTGCCGGGGCCGGGCCAAATCCCATGATCCGCGGCTCTAATCCGACAGTGGCCATACCGACCACGCGGGCTTTCGGGGTCAGGCCATTTTTTTCAGCTGCATCGCCAGTACTGAGCAAAATAGCACAGGCTCCGTCATTGACACCGGACGCATTACCAGCCGTAACAGTCCCGCCTTCTCGAAAAGGGGCGCGCAGCTTTCCCAGAGCTTCCAATGTGGTGCTGGCACGGGGATGCTCATCAATAGTGACAATTTTTGGATCGCCTTTTCTTTGGGGGATGATAACGGGAATAATTTCATCATCAAAACGTCCGGCTTCCTGAGCAGCGGCGGTTTTCTGTTGCGATCGGAAAGCGAATAAATCCTGATCTGCGCGGGAAATATTGAACTCTTCGGCAACATTTTCAGCGGTTTCCGGCATACTGTCGATGCCATATTGTTTTTTCATTATCCGGTTGACGAAACGCCAGCCAATGGTGGTGTCAAAAGTTTCCACTTTACGGGAAAAGGCCGTATCAGCTTTGCCGGTGACGAAGGGGGCGCGGGACATACATTCCACACCGCCAGAGATCACCATGTCAGCTTCACCGGCCTTGATGGCGCGCGCGGCCATGCCGGTGGCATCCATGCCGGAGCCACACAGACGGTTTATGGTCGTTCCCGGAACTGATGGCGGCAGGCCGGACAGCAGGGCACTCATGCGGGCCACATTGCGGTTGTCTTCCCCGGCCTGATTGACGCAGCCCATGATCAGATCGTCCACCTGGCCCCAGTCCACATCCGGGTTTCGTTCCATCAATGCTGTGAGGGGGATTGCGGCCAGATCATCTGTGCGAACAGAGGATAGTGCGCCGCCGTAACGGCCAATGGGGGTTCTGATGGCATCACAGATAAAAGCGTCTCTCATTGTGTCACTCATGGGGGGTATCTCCTAATATTTTTTCTTTGGTGGAATGTGATTTGCCCCGGAAGGTGGCAATCAATTGTTTATTCTGGTTGGTGACCATAATATCATATATGCCCTGCTTGCCTCGTCCGCCCCGAAATTCTCCGGTCGCGGTCAAAATGTCACCGGGATAAGACGGCGCCAGATATTCTATAGAGCAGCCCGATGCTACTGACACAATATTCTGACTGTTGCAGGCATAGGCAAAGACCGCATCAGCAAGGCCAAAAACAACACCGCCGTGGGTGCTGCCGTACATATTGACCATGTCTTCGGTAATTTTCACTTTCATGACAGCAGTGCCAACACCCATACTGACCAATTCAAATCCAAGATGTCTGTCGAAGGTGCGACGATTGTTGAAAACTTCTGCTATCTGCTGGGCTATTTCTTCGGTCATATTATAGTCTTTCCCGCATATACAGCCCTTTTGATTAAAGGGGATGATCTGTAACGATCTTCACCGTAAAAATTTTGCAGGTTACATAATACTGTTTCAATGTGATCAAGACCAATGTCTTGCGCCCAGCGCATGGGGCCTCTTGGATAATTTACGCCATTCTCCATAGCAATATCAATGCCTTCAGGACTTGTGACGCCCTGGTAAACAGCATCACTGCCTTCATTAGACAGCATGGAGACGATACGCATCACGATCAGGCCCGGACAGTCATCAATGACAGAAACTTTTTTGTCCAGAGCCTGAAAGAAGCCAACGGCTTTTAATAGATCATCTTTTGAAACCTGATCTCCCTTGGCGATAGCTATGCGGGCAGCAGCTTTATAATCAAGGGCGAGGTCAAAATTTATGGTGGGTTTACCAAGAAAATCAGTTTTTTCCGTAGCAGTATCACCCTCTGACAAGAGCAAGTAGAAATTATCTATTTTGAATCCACACATACCTTCGATAAAGATTTCTATTTCATCATTTTCATCTATGACTTTTTCATTGATTGTCATTCCGGCTTCGCTTGCCAATTCAATTAAAGGTGCAAGAAGAGGATTCACACCTATGACTGTTATTTCAGATGGGGCGGGGGCGGCATCTGCGGTTATGGCTTCGGGTTTGGCGGCACCTTCGCAGTAGTCATAATATCCCTGACCGGATTTGCGGCCCAGGCGGCCTGCGGCAACCTGTTCCTGTTGAATTAAATTCGGGCGGTAGCGCGGATCCTGATAGTAGGCGTCATAAACAGACTTTGTGACAGAAAAATTTACATCATTGCCGATCAGATCCATCAACTCAAATGGCCCCATGCGGAACCCACCGGCTTCTCTGAT
This sequence comes from Emcibacter sp., assembly GCA_021774875.1. Taxonomy (GTDB): domain Bacteria; phylum Pseudomonadota; class Alphaproteobacteria; order Sphingomonadales; family Emcibacteraceae; genus Paremcibacter. Next base: position 42,729 of record JAJFIP010000328.1, on the reverse strand, counting down.
GCAGCTATCAATGGTTGGGATGTCGGCCCCGCCTTCCTGCAAAATACGCAGGGCTTCGGAATAAAATGGACGCGCCACCCGATTGACGATAAAGCCGGGGGTGGATTTGGCATGAACTACCTTTTTGCCCCATTTTTCAGCCGTATCATAGGCGGTCTCAGCTACTTGGGAATCAGTAGCCAGCCCGTGAATGATTTCCACCAGCTTCATGATCGGGGCCGGGTTAAAGAAATGCATCCCCACTACCCGCTCCGGGCGTTTCAGTTTGGCGGCGATTTCAGTGATGGAAATGGACGATGTATTTGAGGCGAGAATGGCATCTTCGCTGAGGATGTCTTCCAGGTCACTGAATACAGATCGCTTGATGTCAATATTTTCCACGATAGCTTCAATGACCAGTTTGGCAGGCGCGAGGTCTGACAATTTGTTGCAGCGGTGGATGCGATCCAATATTGCCCTGCACTCATCATCATCTATCCGGCCTTTGGCCACGGACCTCTCAAGGAATATTTCTATCTGGGCCAGTCCCTTGTCGATGGCTTCCTCGGAAGTATCGAAGAGATAAACCCTATGTCCTGCCGTGGCGGCGACCTGCACAATTCCGGCACCCATGGTTCCGGCACCGATCACGGCAACAGCGGCAGAAGGAGAGAGGGCTGTCATTTAGTCAGTATCCTTTATTTTCCTGTGAAGGCAGGTTTGCGTTTTTCAAGGAAGGCGGCGACACCCTCCTGATAATCATCGGAAAATCCGGCTTGTTTTTGTGAAGAGCTTTCCATTTGCAACTGATCACTCAGGTCATTGTCAAAGCTGGCGCGGATGGCCTTTTTGATCAGGGCCAGCCCCAATGTGGGTTGGCTGGTGAAATATTGTGCCTGTTTCAGAGCAACTTCCATCAGGTCGTCATTGTCAACGGCTTTCCATATCATGCCCCATTGTTCGGCCTGTTCCGCTGTGATTGCATCCCCGGTCAGAGCAAGGCCCATGGCCCGTGCCGTGCCCACAGCCCGCGGCAGGTTATAGGTGCCGCCACTATCGGGAATCAGGCCGATCTTGCAGAATACCTGAATGAATTTGGCCGATTTTGCGGCAAATACCATGTCACAGGCAAGGGCGAGATTGGCCCCGGCACCTGCCGCAACCCCATTGACCGCACAGATAACCGGCATGGGCAGGTTGGCAAGACGTTTGATCAACGGGTTATAATTTGCTTCCACAGATTCGGAAAGATCCCGCCTTTCGGCCCCCGGTTTTACTGCCCGGTCATTAAGATCCTGTCCCGCACAAAACCCCCGGCCATTGCCGGTAAGCAGCAGGCAACGGATGCTAGGATCATTTTCCACCTGCGTCATGGCATCACGGACTTCTTCGTGCATTTCTGTGATGAAACTGTTCAGGCTCTCGGGGCGGTTAAGGGTCAGGGTTGCTAAACCATCGGCTATAGTAAATTCAATGTTTGTGTAAGACATTTTATCAATCCATTCTCTATCTGCTCAGGTCACTATATCATAGCCCTCGATAAGTATTAAAGCTATTTACCTTGAATTGTCCAACCGTTCGGTCTATTAATTACAAATACATAGGGTATAGTCAATAAATATGTTAAATAAGAGTCGTATATAGCTTCAGGATTCTATCAGGAGAAAGATATTATGTCACAGTCTTTGTTATTCGAACGCCACAGGGAAACCCTTGAAAAAGGAATTAATGCCAGCAGAACCCGGGAATATTGGACGGCTTATCCGGAAAGCCCAAGCCCCCGTGTTTATGGTGAGGATGCCAGCAAAAACGGTGAGGCGGCTTTTAAGTCATACCTCAACAAAGATTTTGAATTAGATCAGCCCGGCATGGTCGGCACAGTGGGCGCAGAAAAATCCCCTTACGGATTCGATCTGGGCATTAGTTACCCGAAAGTGGATGTAACTGACCTGGTGGGTGAAGTAGAAGCCATTCGTCAGGATTGGGCAACAGCATCCATTGAAACCCGCACCGGAATTTGCCTTGAAATACTTGACCGGATTAACAAACGCAGCTTTGAAATGGGTTTTGCGGTCATGCATACTACGGGACAGGCCTTTATGATGGCTTTTCAGGCTGGTGGCCCCCACGCTCAGGACCGGGGACTGGAAGCGGTGGTCTATGCTTATGAAGACATGGTCCGCACCCCGGCGGTCGCGCGCTGGGAAAAACCGCAGGGCAAACGTGACCCTCTGGTCATGGAAAAATATTTTACTGTGGTGCCCAGAGGTATTGGCCTGGTAATCGGCTGCTCGACCTTTCCCACATGGAACAGTTATCCCGGATTATTTGCCAGTCTGGTTACCGGCAATGCGGTTATTGTCAAACCCCATCCCGGCGCAATATTGCCACTGGCTATTTCCGTTGAAATTTGCCGCGACGTGCTTCAGCAAGAAGGCTTTAACCCCAATATTGTTACTCTTGCCGCTGACGGAGCCGATGCACCACTGGCCAAAGATCTTGCCTTGGCACCGGAAGTCAGATTGATTGACTTTACCGGCAGCACCGGCTTTGGCAACTGGCTGGAAGACAATGCCCGTCAGGCTCAAGTCTACACGGAAAAAGCCGGGGTGAACTGCGTCATCATCGACAGCACTGATAATTTTCGCGGTATGGTCGGCAATCTTTCTTTCACCCTTAGCCTTTATGCCGGGCAGATGTGTACGGCACCGCAGAATATTTTCATCCCCGAAGGTGGCATTGACACCGAAGATGGCCACAAGAGCTTTGATGAGGTTGTCGCCGCCCTTGCCACCGGCGTTGAAAAACTAAATGGAGATGACGGGCGGGCCTGTGCCATCCTTGGTGCCATACAGAGTGAGGCGACCCTTGCCCGTATCGAAAAATATGGTAAAGGCGACAATGTGGTTCTGGCCTCACGCGCCGTTCCTATGGAGGGTTTTGACAATGCGACTATCCGCACACCTTTAATTCTGAAAGCCACCGACGAAAGCTCTTATTCCGCTGAAGTATTTGGCCCCATATCTTATATGGTACCCAGCAAGAATACCGATGATAGCCTGAGTATCGTAGAGAATAGCGTGAAAAATAATGGCGCGATTAGCTTTGGTATTTATTCCACATCGGATGAAGTTCTTGACCGGGCAGAGGGTGTGGCCTGCCGGGCCGGTGTCGCCGTGTCTTTTAACCTGACGGGCGGCGTATATGTTAATCAGACGGCGGCCTTCAGTGATTTTCATGCTACGGGCAGCAATCCGGCGGCCAATGCCGCCCTGTCCGATACGGCCTATGTTTCAAATCGCTACCGGGTGGTTCAGAGCAGAAAACATATTTAATTTCAATTCAGTCTTAAATATATATCCCCGGTAGTATGATGCTGCCGGGGATTGTTTTTTTGTGTCATAGAGATTAATCTGTATAATCAAAACGGAAAAGATGGTGAACATGTTTGGAAAAATCGCAATACTGGCGCTGGGTCTGCTGGTCTTTATCGTCGTTTCGTCATGTGGAGAGACTGAAAAAACCCATGATCAGGATCGCCTGACCTATAGTTTCAGGAATGAAAGTCCTGAAATGCAACAGCATGTTGCCACCATACTTGCGGAAGCAAAAGAGCAGAAATACCAGACTGCCATGAACAAGCTGGCACTTCTGTCTGCCACCAGAACTCTGACCCATGAACAAAATAATGCAGTGGAGATTCTGGTAAAACAATTGCGGTATGATATGGAAGAAGAAATATTTCAACAGCAGAGCCAACAGGAGTGACGGATGAATAAATCTACATTTCATATTATCTGGAAACTCCTGATAGCATCGCTTCTTGTCGGTCTGGCACTGGATTATTTTGAGATCAGCCCGGCAGATCTTATTCATGATATTCCGGAAACATTGGGCAGGATTTATGATGCTGCGGTAAGTGTTTTTCAATGGGGCGGGAAATATGTCCTTCTGGGGGCGATTATTGTGGTGCCAGTATGGGTATTTACCAATCTGTCGACCATTAAGGATAAATTTAAACGGAAGAACTGAAGCGATGATGATCAGATATTCCCTGATGGTAGTTGTGGCTATATTTACGCTGTTCAATTTCCAGATGTCTCAGGCTGCAACAGGCATAGAAACCTACCACTTTGACAAGTCCCATACTAATATTATGTGGTTTGTCAATCACATCGGATTTTCTAATTCCATGGGCCAATTCATGGATTTTGACGGGCAGATTATTCTGAATCATGACAATCCGGACCAGAGTTCAGTCAGGATTACCTTCAAGACAGCAAGCATTATGACCGGATTACCAAAATTTGATGAGCATCTGAAAAGTGATGAGTTCTTTAATGTGAAGAAATATCCGACGGCCAGCTTTACCAGCACAAAAGTCACACTGATTGAGGATAACAGAGCCACTGTTGACGGAAACTTTACTTTGCTCGGGGTAACAAAAGCCTTAACATTGAAAGTGCGGTTCAATAAGCGGGCTATGGATATTCAGAAAAATATTATGCGGACCGGATTTTCTGTCAAGACTACTGTAAAGCGGTCCCGATGGGGCATGAAAAAATATCTGCCTCTGGTGAGCGATGACGTCATTATAAGAATTGAGGCAGAGGCTTTGATCGATCAGTAACGAAAAATAAAAAGGGATAAAAATGGCTATCAAAAATACAGATACTTCATATGGCAATATTGCCAAGGCTTTTCACTGGGGTATGTTCCTGCTGTTATTGGGAATGGTGCTGCTCGGCAGCTATATGCATGAACTGCCTGCAGATACGCCGGCGCAGATGGGCTATAAATTTGGCCTTTATGATTACCATAAATCCTTTGGCATATTAATACTTGTGCTTGTTATCTTCCGACTGGGCTGGCGCATGATCAACCCGGTTCCGAAAATGCCCGACACAATGAGCAAGATTGAAAATTTGAGCGCCCACGCCATGCATATGCTGCTGTATGTCATCATGTTTGCCCAGCCCCTGTTCGGCTGGCTGATGAGTTCCTATGCCGGACGGCCCGTAAAATTCTTTGGGCTTGAGCTTCCCGCGCTGGCCGACAAGGATAAGGCTATGGGCGATATTTTTCACGAAGCCCATGAAATAGCAGCACTGCTTCTGGTTGTCGCGTTTTTCATTCATGTGGCGGCAGCATTATTTCACCATTATGTGCGCAAGGATGATGTGATGGAAAGAATGTCTCTACGGCCCAAAAAATCAGAATAACCGATAATGAAAAGATATTTTGTTTTTATCTGGTTGATGCTGGGGGGTTTTTCCCCGGCACCGGATATGGAGTGGCAAATTATTGACAATGACAGCTTCATCAGATTTTCTGTTATTATAGAGGGCAGCCCTGCTGAGGGTGAATTCACAAAATTTTCTGGCGAAATAATATTCGATCCTGAGCTACTGGATAAAAGCCGGGTTAATATCCTGATCGATTTAAACCATATTGAGGCCTTCTACAGTGATGTGGCGGAAAATCTTATGAAAAAGGACTGGTTTGATGTTGCCCGCTATCCAACCGCCCAATTTGTCAGTCATGCTTTCAAGCATCTTGGTGGTACAGATTATCAGGTAACAGGGGATCTGACGCTGCGTGATATTACCAGGTCTGAGACACTCACTTTCACGCTTTCGGAATATGACGGGCAACAGGCGGCAATCAAGGGCAGGATGGAACTTAATCGTCTGAATTACGGTGTCGGACAGGGGGCATGGCGCGATCTGTCCTCTGTCGGAGCGCAGGTCTTTATGGAAGTGGTGATCAGGGCCGGCAAAAGATAAATTTGATCTTTGACGGGATTCTTTCTACAGTGGCCGCAGTATGTGGTTCAGAATATTAGACCGGTAAAGGTGGGATGCAATGAGCGGCGACCGATTTATTGAAGTTATCTTATGGGCATTGAGCCTGGTTCTGGCGATTGTATTTTTTTACAATGGTGTTAGCAAGATTATCGGAACTTCTTATCAGGTTACCCAGTTTGAGTCCTTGGGTATCCCCGCTAATCTGTTAATAGCCGTGGGTGTGGTTGAATGTATGGGCGGCTTGATGCTGACCATTCCGAGACTGACCGTGGCCGGGGGGTCTCTTCTGGTGTTGATAATGTTGACCAGTGCCACACTTCATCTATTACATGATAATTTTACCCTGTCACTTAGGGCCATAGTGATTGTCGTTATGCTTTTGGGAATATGTTACCTGCGCCACAAACGCCAGCCTGTCCAGAATCAACCAGAATAAGTTTTTTTGACTTTGTCACTATTGGGATCAACGCTGTTCAGGGTCACATCGTAACCCCAAAGACGTCTGATATGGGCGAGGACCATATCGGCCTGCTTTTCTTCCAGCGTCATGCCAGTGGTCATATTGTGGGTCAGTATCATAGACCGATTACCCGTAAGATCCACATTGGTTACCTGAATATCCAGATCAAGGCTGGCCACGGAATATTGGGAGGCGAGGGCACTACGCACGTCATTATAGCCGCGCTTGTTATGGATAGCATCAACAAGATAATGGGGTTTTGAGGTATCATCATTCAGGTTAAAGAGGCGAAACTCCCGCATCAGGTGGGGGCTGAGATATTGCAGGATAAAGCTTTCGTCCCGGAAATTTTCCCAGGCTTCTTTTAGAGTTTCAATGGGCTTATTATTGCCGGCTATATCGGGAAACCATTCCCGGTCCTCATCGGTTGCATTCTCACATATGCGTTCAATATCTTTCATCATGGCAAAGCCCAGGGCATAGGGGTTAATACCGGAAAAATAGCGGCTGTCGAAATCGGGTTGAGAAACAACACTGGTATGAAAATCAATGAATTCAAGCATGGCTCCTTCGGTGATCTGGCCCGTGTCATATAGCCGGTTCATGATATGATAATGGACAAAGCAGGCGCAGCCTTCGTTCATCAGCTTGGTTTGCCGCTGGGGATAGAAATATTGTGCCACCGATCGGACAATCCGCAGTATTTCCCGCTGCCAGTTATCCAGAGCAGGGCTGTGTTTTTCCAGAAATTACAGCAGATTGGACTCCGGCAGACCAAGTTTTTGAGCCAGCTCCCGCTCAATCAGATCAATTTCCTGAGTATCTTTGGATTTGGTTTCCGGCAAAGTGCGCCATAATTCACTATATTGGGAGCGCTCATATTCTTCCCGGTCCAATTCTCTCTGGCGCAGGGCGGCATTATCCAGTTTTTGCCGGCGGGTGAATCTGTCCACCCCCTGATCACGCAGGGCATGGGCTGAATCCAGTATCCTTTCCACCTCTTTCTGGCCGTATCTTTCCTCACATTTGGCGATATAATTTTTGGCAAATTGCAGATAATCCAAAATGGCATTGGCATCGGTCCATTGCTTGAACAGATGGTTGTTCTTGAAAAAATGATTATGACCAAAGGCAGCATGGGCCATGACAAGGGCCTGCATGGTCATGGAGTTTTCTTCCATAATATAGCAGATGCAGGGGTTTGAATTGATGACAATTTCGTAAGCCAAGCCGCTATATCCCTTGCGATAACTGGCTTCATCGCGGACAAAGCTTTTGCCAAAAGACCAGTGATTATACATGAGCGGCATGCCTATAGAGGAATAGGCGTCCAGCATCTGCTCAGAAGTAATAACTTCAATCTGGGTGGGATAAATATCAAGGCCCATTTCATCAATGGCGATTTTCTGGATAGCCTGAAAGGTTTTGTCAACCGAGGCATAATCCCATTGCGCCCCATCAAATAATGGTTTACGAGCTTTGTTTTTCGCACTGGCTTTATTTTTCGCACTGGCTTTTGTTTTTGCTTTAGCCATCAAGCGACCTCGCTTTTCTTGTCCTTGGCAAAAAGATCATGTAGAACCGGAAATATATCCTCTGGCCGGGTGACTTTTTTTACCGCAAAATTCTCATGGGTTTGCCGGATCGCATCATAGGTCTGCCACAGGCGGGTGACGTTATTATCGTCGGGAAACATTTCGGCTTCATGGCTGTCCCAGACTTCCACATAGGCGAAATACTGACACAGGGGTAGTAATTCCTGGGTCAATATCTGCTGGCAGTGGGCATTGTCGCTATTCAGGTTGTCCCCGTCAGAGGCCTGGGCGGCATAGATGTTCCAGTCTTCCGGCGGGTAGCGGTCTTTGATTATTTTCTGCATAACTTCGAGGGCAGTGGAAACAATGGTGCCGCCAGTCTCGCGCGAATGGAAGAAGGTTTCTTCATCCACTTCACTGGCCAGATGAGTATGACGGATAAATATCACATCAACCTTGCTATATTGCCGGGTCAGAAACAGATGCAGCAGCATGAAAAAACGTTTTGCCAGTTCCTTGTGAACTTCTCCCATGGAGCCTGACACATCCATCAGGCAAAACATGACCGCATGGGTATTTGGCTTTTCCACCTCGTTAAAGCTGGAATAACGCACATCCAGCGGATCAATATAAGGCACGACCCGGCGTTTACTTTTTTTATTTTCCAATTCTTCCAGCAGGGCAACCAGTTTTTTTTGCTGCTTTATAGTCGGGTTGGTTTTTTTGCGCAAAGTCGTAATTTGGTCTTCCAGTTCTTCTAGTTCTTCATCGCGGGGCCGGCGCAGACACAGGCGGCGGGCAAGGCTGTTTTTCATGGTAAGCTTCAGGTTGAGATTGCTGGGCGAGCCCTGTTTGATATATCCGGCACGCTGAAACTCATGGGTGACCTCTTCCCGGATCGACTTTTTGACAAAGTCGGGCAGGGCCATATCTTCAAAGAAAATATCGAGAAATTCATCCCGGGTCAGGGTAAACTGGAAGCTGTCTTCGCCCTCGCCATCCTCACTGGCTTCGCGCCCCCCCTGTCCCTGTCCCTGGGGCGGGGGCCGCTTGATCTTGTCGCCGGGCATAAAGTCCCTGTTTCCCGGCATGACCCGGTCACGCCTGCCCTTTTTTATATCCCCCATAAAGCGCGGTTCATTAAGCCCGTCGGAGGGAATTTTTATCCGTTCCCCGCCCTCCGTATTGCTGATTTTACGATTTTTGATAGCATCATCCACAGCCCGCTTGATCTGCTTTTTAGCCCGATCAATGAAGCGCTGGCGATTGGACAGACTTTTGCCTTTTGGGTTTAGCCTTCTGTCGATGATATGCATCATACTCTTGTAACTCCACTAAAACTAACCCGCTTTATTGACGCGCATATACCACTCAACTAGCCTATGGACCTGTCGTTCGCTATAGCCGCGCTCGGTGAGCCGTGAGACAAACTCATGATGCTTGCTTTCGGTATCCTTATCTTTCTTGGAGCCAAAGCTGATCACTGGCAGCAGGTCTTCCACACTGCTGAACATGCGTTTTTCAATCACTTGCCGCAGTTTTTCATAGGAGGTCCATTTTGGATTCTTGCCCGCATTATTGGCCCGGGCGCGAAGGGCAAATTTCACTACCTCATTACGGAAATCTTTTGGATTGGAAATGCCAGCTGGTTTTTCAATCTGGGAAAGTTCCTGATCCAGGATTTTACTATTTAGCAATTGTCCGGTATCAGGGTCTTTGAAGTCATGACCTTCTATCCAGGAATCCGCGTATGAAATATAACGGTCAAACAGATTTTGACCAAAATCACCGTAGGATTCCAGATAAGCTTTCTGTATTTCATTGCCGATAAATTCAGCGTAGCGCGGGGCAAGATCGCCTTTGATGAAATTGAGATAACTCTTTTCCACTTCTTCTGGTAATTGTTCACGAAGCAGGGCCTGTTCCAGCACATACATCAGATGCACCGGATCGGCAGCAACCTCAAAAGTGTCATAGTTGAAGGTTTCCGCCAGTACTTTAAAGGCAAATCGGGTGGATATACCGTCCATGCCTTCATTAACCCCGGCAGCATCCTTATATTCCTGCATGGGTTTGGCTTTGGGGTCCACATCTCTTAAATTTTCCCCGTTATAGACCCGCATTTTGGAATAAAGATTGGAATTTTCATGTTCTTTCAGCCGCGTCAGGATACTGAAGCGGGCCATCATATCCAAGGTTCCAGGCGCACAATGGGTTTTATCCAGCTCCGAGGTATTGAGCAGTTTTTGATAGATAAGACTTTCTTCATTGGACCGCAGGCAATAGGGAACCTTGATCACATAAACCCGGTCAATAAAGGCTTCATTATTCTTATTGTTCTTGAAGGTTTGCCATTCGGATTCATTTGAATGGGCAAGAATAATGCCCTGAAACGGAATCGCACCCATATTTTCCGTGCCGATATAATTGCCTTCCTGAGTGGCGGTCAGCAGGGGGTGGAGCATTTTGATCGGGGCCTTGAACATCTCGACAAATTCCAGAATGCCCTGAGTTGCTGTATTCAACCCACCGCTATAGGAATAGGCATCAGTGTCACTTTGTGAGAAATATTCCAGCTTGCGGATGTCCACCTTGCCGACAAGTGTAGAAATATCCTGATTATTATCGTCACCGGGTTCTGTCTTGGCAATACATATCTGCCGCAGTTTGGACGGATGAATTTTGACCACGGTGAATTTGGAAATATCGCCGCCAAATTCATCCAGTCTTTTTAACGCCCACGGCGACATCAGGCCGGTCAGGCGGTGCTTGGCAATGCCATATTTTTCCTCAAGCATATCGCCCATGGTTTCCGGGTTAAACAATCCGAGCGGTGATTCAAAGATCGGACTGATTTGGTCGCCAGCCTTGAGCACATAGATGGGCTCTTTTTCCATTATTTCTTTCAGCCGCTCTGCCAGCGATGATTTGCCGCCACCCACTGGCCCGAGCAGATATAGAACCTGTTTTCTTTCTTCCAGTCCCTGAGAAGCATGTTTAAAGAAGCCAACCATGCGTTCAATGGTTTCTTCCATGCCGTAAAATTCCTCGAACCCCTTATATTGTTTAATAGTTCGATTCATGAATATACGCCCGAATCTGTCTTCCCGTGATGTATCAAGCATTTCCGGCTCACCTATGGCCTTGATCATACGTTCAGCAGCTGTCGCATACATCATGGGGTCTTCACGACACCCCCTTAGATATTCTCTTAAGGAAAGTTCGGATTCTTTTTGTTCGTCATATTGGCTAGAATATAGATCGAAGATATTTTCAGCGGCAGACATGGGCAACTCCTTGACATAGTGGGTTTAGAAGGTACAGGTCAGTACAGAAAATACTATGGCGAGCGGAAGTGACAAATGCTCGAACTCTGTTCTGACATAGTCAGAAGGGAAGCGTCGCAAACATGCTGTGTCCAGTTCAGCAAAAGGAAAATCAGCGGTTTACGCGACTTCCCTCCCCATATATTGCAATAAGCGCAATTGTTAGGACATCTTTTTTATGTTAACTAAGTGTAAAATATAATAGTTATTAATTGATTAATTATATGGTTAACGCAAACCATGGGCTATTCACAATTTGTAACTTTTCAGTGAAAGATACCCATAAAACCATATCATATATATTAGAATTTCACAATAAACCAAATCCACGACCAGGGCAAGAGTAGAGGTAAAATAATGCTTAGTATAATAGGGTTGATCGGGGGGCTGTTGCTTCTCATTATATTGACAATCAGGGGTATGAATATTTTAATAGCGGCGCCGCTATGTGCGCTTCTGGTGGCTCTGTGCGGGGGCATCCCTCTTATGCCGCCCATGGCCGATGGCGGGGCGAATTTTACGGTCAGCTATATGACGGGCTTTGCTGGTTTTCTCAGGGACTGGTTCATTGTCTTTTTGCTCGGGGCTATGTTCGGTAAAGTGATGGAGGACAGCGGAGCGGCGGACAGTGTTGCCCATTGGGTCGTGCAAAAGCTGGGCATGAGACATGCGGCCCTGGCGGTGATCATGGCCTGCGGCATATTGACCTACGGGGGGGTCAGCGTTTTTGTGGTCGCCTTTTCAGTCTTTCCCATGGCCCTGAGCCTGTTCAAGGAAGCCAACCTGCCCAGGCGGTTCATTCCCGCCGCACTGGCCTTTGGCTCTGTCACCTTCACCATGACTTCGGCGGGGTCGGTGGAAATCCAGAATTTTCTGCCAATGGAATATCTGGGCACGACGCAGTTTGCTGGCTGGCAGGTCAGCATATTTGTCGCGCTCTTTATGGCTTCGACCGGCATCTGGTGGTTTGAGAAAATGATGAAGCGGGCGGTGGCGAGTGGGGAATGTTATGACGAACGCGATGACGATCCTGAACATAAAACCTATGACAATCTGCCCAATCCTTTTCTGGGTCTGATTCCTCTGGTGAGCGTGCTGGGGACATCTTTCTATTTCAGTGTGATATTGCATTATGGCAAATCCTCACTTGTGGTGGCACTGCTGGTCGGGCTTGTGCTCGGCATTATCATATACTGGAAGCAATTTAATAATCTTGGGCTGGCATTATCATCGGCTACCTTCGGGGCTTTGATTGCTATTTCCAATACCTGTGCCGTGGTGGGCTTTGGAAGCATAGCCAAACTGACCCCGGCTTTTCATGAGGCTTTGGCCTATATGACAGCTATTCCCGGCAATGGGTTGATCGGAGCGGCGGTGGCGATCAGTGTTATTGTCGCCCTCACCGGGTCAGCATCGGGTGGTCAGGCAATCGCATTGCCCCTGATTGCCCCCCATTATCTGGAAGCGGGAGTTGATCCGGATGCCCTGCATAGGGTGATAGCCATCACGTCCGGTGGCTTGGACAGCCTGCCTCATAATGGTTATGTGGTGACCACCATCCGTGCCATCTGTGGCGAGACCCACCGATCGGCCTATCTGCCGGTGGCAGCGCTGACGGTGGTAATCCCCTTTATCGGGGCCATATTGGCCATAGGGTTATTTGCTTTGGGGCTGTAGATGATCTGGATGGCAACAATATTGAATTGTTGGAACCGCCGATGAAATAAAGCCGTCAGTTATACTCTACAGCCGGCTGTTCCACTTGCTGTGGAATATCGGTCGGAGACAAGCTTTTTACCGTCCGCATCACCCAGTAGTAGGCAATGATGCCAGCCAATATATTGGACAGACTGGAGGCGGCAAATACATAGTGCATATCAGATAAAAAGAAGGCCGCAATCAGCACCAGCGGAAATTGGAAAATGGCAACCCTCAGGGTTGATATAACAACACCAGGTATGGGTTTACCGAGACCATTAAAGGTGGCATTGGCAATCATGACAAAACCATATGCGCCGTATGACAGGGGCATGATATACAAATAACTGTTGGCGATTTCCAGAATTGATATTTCGTCACTGAACTGCCGGGTGATTGCCGGGGCAAGAACGGCGATTAGGACCGCAAGAATACCACCCCACAGCAAGGCAAACTGGGCGCATAGTTTAAGGGACTTCTCAATTCTGTCATGTTTGTTAGCCCCTAGATTCTGCCCGGCAAAAGGCCCGACCACAGCGGACAGGGCATAAAAGATAATGATGGTCACCGCTTCGATACGCATAGCTACATTGGTTCCGGCAACGGCATCATTTCCAAACAGGGCGATAATGGCAATCACAACCCCTCCGGCGAGCGGGATGATCATATTGGTGCCCATGGCCGGAATACCCACATGCATGATCTTGGCAAAAGACGACCTGAAACTATTCAATACATCTTTGGTAAATTTAATAACATGGAAGTGATAGCCCAGATAATAAATCACAGCTATGAAGGTTCCACCTCGCGTGAGCAGGGTGGCTAGGGCGGCGCCAGCCATTTCCATACGCGGAAATCCGATCAAGCCGAAAATCATGATCGGGTCGAGGATTACATTGGCGAGGGCTGCCAGAATCATCAGCTTGCCTTGCAGGGTGGTATCACCCATGGCCCTCATAACGCCCATGGCCACCATGGGTACGATACTGAACAGGGGCGACCAATACCAGACCAGCATATATTCACGGATCATGGGCAGGGTGTTTTCATCTGCACCCATCATGGTAAAAAGCGGGTCGATAGTCAGCAGGCCGACCAAGGTAAAACACAGGGAAATCAACATGGCAATTATAATGCTGTTGGTGGCCAGCTTGATCAGTTCCTGTTGGTCCCCACGACCGGAGGCTCGGGCCAGAACGGATGAAGTTCCCGCACTCAGCCCAATGGAGGCCGAAACGATTATCATGACGATGGGGCCGATAAACCCCATGGCAGCCAGCTCCTCGGGGCCAAGCTTGCCGATAAAATAGGTATCTGCCAGCAGAAAGCCCATGGATGCCGTGATGCCAACCATCATCGGCAGGGCCATTCTTATCAGATGCTTATGAACTGGTCCTTCAGTCAGATCAAGCGGGGGGAATTTTTCTTACTTGGTTCAGGCAATTTCTGATCACATCCTTCTAAAGTATTCAGTATGATTAGATGGGCGTTTATCAGGGGGCTGTCAATAGAATAGTGATACTTTTTCGTGAATATTCGTAATGTCAAATCTAAGGTTGTTTTATTGGGCAGAGGCTTGCTATTGTAATTAGAAATCAGGGTAAAATAAACAGGATAAAGAAATGTTGATCGTCACTTCACCGGCCAAAAGACTGGACTTTTCACAAGATGTTACCCGCTCTGACTGGTCAATTCCGCATTTTATTGATGACAGTCTACAACTTGTTAAGGCGGCTAAAAAGCTGACCAGAGGGGAACTTGCAAAATTGATGAAGCTCAGCGATAAGCTGGCTGACCTGAATTATAATCGCTTCCGGTCTTTCACCACCCCCTTCACGCCAGCAAATTCAAGGCAGGCAGTATTTGCTTTCACCGGCGATACTTATGTGGGTTTGCAGTCAGATAGTTTAAGCGAAGAAGATCTGAATTACGCTCAGGATCATTACCGGATTTTATCGGGGCTTTACGGTTTGCTCAGGCCGCTGGATTTGATGCAGCCATACCGCCTTGAAATGGGTAAGAAAATTACCACTCGTCGGGGCCGCACGCTCTATGAATTCTGGGGCGATCAATTAACGGATGAGGTTAACAATATTATGACACAGCAGAATACGGAAATTCTGGTCAATTGCGCCTCATTAGAATATTTCAAGGCGATAAAAGAGGACAAACTGGTGGGTCGAATAATCACGCCCATCTTCAAGGAAGTGAAAGAGGGCCATGCCCGGGTACTCAGTATGTTTGCCAAAAAGGCACGCGGCATGATGACTCGATATATCATACAGAATCGACTGGAAAAGGTTGATGATCTGAAAGATTTTGATCTGGGCGGCTACGCGTTTCAGCCGTCCCTGTCCGATCACAGGAATTTGGAATTTCACCGGATGATGGGATAGGACTTTATGGCAGACCCATTATGGTTTTTTTTACTGGCAATTCCGGTGGTACTGCTGGTTGGTATATCCAAAGGCGGCTTTGCCGGGGGACTGGGTACTTTGGCGGTGCCGTTGCTGACCCTGATGGTTGATCCGCGTATGGCGGCGGCGATCATGCTGCCGATCCTGTGCGTGATGGATATTTTCACCGTTTGGCGTTACCGGGGGGATTGGGATGCCCGCAGCCTTAAAATCCTGATCCCCGGTGCCCTTGTGGGCATTACTGTTGGCGGGCTGACTTTCAGCCTGTTGAATGCTGATATGATCCGTATAATTGTCGGTGTGATGGCGATATATTTTGTTGGCAACTACTGGTTAGTTCAGCGCACAAATCGACAGATGGAAGCCCACGGTCATCATGGCCTGAAAGGTGGTATTCTTGGTGCGCTAAGTGGCTTTACCAGCTTTATCGCCCATGCGGGTGGGCCGCCATTATCACAATATCTTTTTCCGCTTCGGCTGGATAAAACGGTGATGGTAGCAACCTCGGTGATGTTTTTCATTATTGTCAATTATGCCAAGCTGATCCCCTATGCCTGGCTTGGACAACTCTCGGCAGACAATCTGACAATGTCGCTCTATTTGATGCCCTTTGCTCCTATCGGGGTCTGGCTTGGTATTTGGATGCACAAGAGAGTATCCAACAGAATATTTTATATAATTTGTTACGGCTTGCTATTTCTGGTAGGGATAAAATTGCTGACTGAGGGGATGATTGCGCTCCTGTAATATATTTGGACAGATAAAGTAAAGGATAAGGGATGATACAAAAACTTATAACATTACTGATGATAATGGCCATGAGTTCAGTGGCATATGCGACGGAGGCGGTTTTGCCAGAAAAGGATGTAAGGTTAGTATTAGATCAGATATTTGATGCCATGCGGGCCGGCGACAGTGCGACCTTAAAAACGCTCATTCTGCCCGAAGCTCTCCTTGACCGGATTGCACCGAACAAGCCAGTCCATCACGGCACAGCATCGGACTGGATTGGCTGGGTGGATACCTTAAAGCCCGGACAGGCTGACGAGCAGATATTTGATGTTGTTATCAATGTGGAAGGTCCGCTGGCCACCGCCTGGGCGCCCTTTACCATCGCTATTGACGGGGTCCTGAAATCCTGCGGCGTCAATCATTTCACGCTGGTGAAAATGGACGGCGGCTGGAAAGTAGCCTATTTAATCGACACCCACACCCCGGAGAAATGTTCGCCTGAGTAGTTAATGCCCACCCTTTAAGCTTCCGTTTTATCCGTGATTTTAAGCAAGTCACTATACAGGTGGACGGGCATATCTGATTTCTCATGCAGGATGCTCATTATGCCTATTTTGCCACTGGCAAATTCCCGGAAGAAAATATAATGATGCTCATAGATTGTGAAAAATACTTGTAAATCTAGATCAGGTGGCACGATAAGACTATCTGGCATTCTTCGCCAAATGATATTTTTTTCTGACAAGGCCTGTAAGTGATCATGCAAACCTTTAATATATTTTTCCGCCTGCTTTTCACTCCATTCTTCACAAGTATATTGCCAGATTTCATCCTGCGCTTTATCCGCAGACGAATAGAATAAATAATTTATCAAAATTACTTACCCTTATTGCGATTTATGACGTCTTTTGCCGTTACCTGAATATAGTCGCCTTCATCGGTTCTTAAAGCAAGCTCCAATTTGGCCCGAAGCCAGTTCCAGGCCTCCGTCCGGCTTTTCAGGTCATTGCGGATCAGGGCACGGACATATTCACTGGCATTTTCATAAAGACCTTGCTCGCCGATTTGTTGCTGAAGGTGGGTCTTCAATTCACCCTTAACTCTTACATTTATATTTTCTGATACCATATGCAATCTCATTAAAAGGTCTTTGTATCATTATGGCACTGTAAATTATAAATGCAATATATTTTACATTTATCTGTTAGCGGCCCCAAGCCACTCCCTCTAAAAAGGAATCCAGTCTCTTTTTCTGGTGAGATGCAGGTAGCCCAGATTTACACCGGCCCGTAGCCCGACACCGACCCGGATCGGGGCGATGATGATGTCGCCGCGCTGTTGGTAATTCATGCCAACCCCGCCGACAAAATAAAAGCTGCCCTCCACTGCCGGGTAGCGTTGGTAGAGTTCTTCAACATCATACAGATTATAAACCAGAGCAAAAACGCGGGAGCCATTGGCACCAATATCAAATCCGATACTTGGTCCTTTCCAATAGGCGCGGCTGTCACCTTCGATCTTATGGGTCAGGGTGCCGTCGCCGTAGCGAACACCAATTCCTATGGCGCCACTGACTTCGGTGCCGATGATATAACCATTGGGCCGCCCGTGATCCTGAAAGGCTTTTTCAACCACTTTGGCAATGGCCTCCGACCCGCCGCCGAGGAAATCAGATGCCGCATTGACAATACTTTTTTCATCATAGGTATTGGCATAGTTGGTTTCGTCCAGATTTTGCCGATGTTGGGCGGATTCTGTCGGGGCAACAGTGCCGTTGTTGCTGCATCCGGCAAGGGCCAACCCCAGTATAATAATCAGGCTTTGGAAGAATGGTTTCATGGGATCCTCTAATCAGTTTGGTTATTCTTTGGTCTGTTCCAGCGGCGGATAATCCACATGGCAGGAAAAATCCAGCCAATACCGGCAATAGCATAATAGGCAAATTCCAAGGCAACATGCAGTGGAAATACGGCATCACCAAGGCGCGATATAATTATGATATATATCGATAATCCGATCAACCCCAACATATAGCCAAATAATTTTTTCATCACCAGTGTTCCACAATATGCACGGCCCAAATCAGTATATGGATTAAGCCATAAGCTGTCATGCCAAAAACCAGTGCAATCAAGGCCACCCGTAAATGTCCTTTGACAGACCGGGCAAGTCGATGTGGCAGGCTTTGGGTTTTATCGGTCATTTTTTAACTTTTTCCCCTTTTAACATAGCTACTGCGGCATAGATTATTTTTTCCGTCTCTTGCCAAAGACTATATTCTGAAATTCTGTCAATGGGAACCCATTTTGCCTGCACTGCATCGTCACCCGCTGCCAATGTCCCGGATTGGTAATTAGCCGCATAATCGATAAGAGTATAATGATGCTTGATACTGCTTTCCCCGTCCCGGTCAATAAAGTCAACCACGGCCAGAAAGTGAGGATTTCCGATGGTGATAGCGGTTTCTTCCCGGACTTCGCGGATAGCTGCCTGAATGATAGTTTCGCCAAGCTCCTGGGCGCCGCCCGGAATGCTCCAGCTATCTGATTTTGGCGGTTTTGAACGCCGGATCAGCAGAATATTGTCATCTTTTATTACGACAACACCCACGGCAACGACAGGACGCTCTGGATAATCCCTTTTCATTTCAAAAAATCTTCATTATTCTGACTGTATCCTGTCAGCAGGATATGGAACTTTAAATTTTAGGCAAGCAATATATGTGCGGAAGATACTCCCTGTCATCAGAGGCCTATGAGGAATTTATCGAGCTACTTACCGGGATACATTCAGGATCGGTTTCGAGGACTGTTCCAAGTCGTTTTAATATCGCCCCCATGCAGCCCATTCCCGTGATCAGACTGAAAGGCTCTGATCAGGATCAGGTTATTATGCCGGATCAGGATTTGCCACCAAAAGAAGTCGCCTTGATGCAGTGGGGATTGGTGCCACACTGGAGCAAAGAACTGCCGCAGGGTCGTCCCCTGATTAATGCCCGCAGCGAGACCATTGCTGACAAGCCATCTTTTCGTGGGCCTTTTCGGCGGCGTAAATGTCTGGTACCGGCAGATGGCTTTTATGAATGGAAGCGAGGTGGGGCCTCTCCGGTCCCCTTTCATTGCTGTCAGCCAGATCATAAGCCTTTTGCTTTTGCCGGGATCTGGGAAATCTGGATGGGCCCTCACGGTGAAGACTGGCTGGAAACTGTGTCTCTGATCACCAAAGACGCCACCCCAGCCATGAAACCCGTCCATCACCGCAGCCCGGTTATTGTGGACGCAGAAGACTATGATCTATGGCTCAGGCCAAAAGACCCACCGGATAAGGATATTTTTAAAAAGCTATCTATTAAAACTGATGCAGAACTTAGAATCTATGAGGTGAGTGGTTACGTCAATAACGTGCGTAATGACGGCACTGAATGTATAAATCCCGCCAGGGGTAGCCAGTACAACATGTTCTAGTTCCTACAACTGATTGATAAAGTTGCCAATTTCCCGCAGACTGATTTTTTCGTTCAGGTCAGGGGTATGGGCGCGGTTCTTTACAGTTACAGCGGTAAAATTTGGATGTATGCTTGCCATCCTCTGCAATGTCTCACTGGATAGAATATCACTATTCTCCCCGCGCAGGGTCATTATGGGAATATGGCCGAGCATCTCAAACAGGGGCCATAAATCATTGGGGACTGTATTTTCCGCACTTTCCCGCATGGCGGTTCCGATGGCCTGATCATAGTCGGCAATGATGGTGCCGTTCTCTTGTTCACGGAATGAATTTCGGGTGAAAAGTTCCCAGTCGTCTTCCCTGTAATCGGGAAATAGAGCCGCGCACAGGAATTTCACGCCAGCTATGGCCTGTTGCCAGTCCTTAAGGATAATACCATTGCCAACATAACCGGAAATACGTTCAATGCCCTCGGGGTTAACTTCAGGGCCAATATCATTGAGGATGATGGCTTTGAAAACGTCTGGCCTTATCGCCCCAAGGGTCATGGCTATAATGCCGCCCATAGACGTTCCAACGGCGATGACCTGATCAAGTCCAACATGCTCAAGCAAAGCCAGCACATCCTGAACATAGACGGAAATATCGTAATTTTTGTAATTGGGGTCATATTGCGATTTGCCCCGACCCCGGATGTCCAGACTGATCACCCGGCGGTCCGCCTGAAAATGCCTGGCAAACCGGTCAAAATCTTTTGAATTCCGGGTTAGTCCATGCAGGCAGAGTAACGGTGTATTATCAGAATTATCCGGTATGTAATCCCGGTAATACAGTTTCAGACCATCCTGACTATTATAATATTTTTCCTGAAAAGCAGTTTCTTGCGTCATATATGAATGCCTGTCACTTTAGGATTACGCCCGGGTTCATGATATTATCGGGATCAAGGGCTTTCTTGATCTGTTGCATCAAATTAAGCTCAATTTTGGATTTATAGTGCGCCAGCTCGTCCACTTTCATGCGACCGATACCGTGTTCGGCACTGAAACTGCCATTATATCTTTGAACTATGTCATGGATATGCCGGTTAAGGTCTTGCCATTTATCCAGAAAGGCCTGCATATCCATATCAAGTGGCTGGCTTATATTATAATGCAGATTGCCGTCCCCCAGATGGCCGAAAGGCACAGGACGGGCGCCGGGGATCAGGGTTTCCACCAGAGCACCCGCCTCACGCAGAAATGCCGGAATGGCTGAGACCGGCACAGAAATATCATGTTTGATACTGCCGCCTTCATGGCTTTGGGCATCGGAGAGACTCTCCCTCAAACGCCACAGATTGTCACTTTCTGTCTCATTCTTGGCGATCACGCCGTCCAGCACTAATCCCATGTCCATGGCCTTTGCCAATATGCGTTCCATGACCTGTTCAAGATCAAGCAGACTGCGACTGATGGATGACGTGCATTCCAGAAGGACATACCAGTCATGGGGGGTGGACATGGGGTCGCGTGTTTCCGGCATATGGCGGGTGACGATTTCTATGCCAAGGCGGGGCATGATTTCAAAAGCGGTAATGCAGTTACCACTTATACTGCGGGTAAGGGCCAGCAAGTCCACTGCCGCCTGTGGGCTTGGAACTGCGACCAATGCGGTTTGTTTTTCTGATGTGCAGGGGAATAATTTTAAGGTCGCGGCAGTGATAATGCCCAAAGTACCTTCCGCCCCGATGAAGAGTTGCTTCAGATCATAACCGGTATTATCCTTGATCAAACCACCAAGCCCATGCCAGATTTCACCACTGGGCAGCACCACTTCCAGCCCCAGTACCAGACTGCGCATATTGCCGTAATGGAGCACATTTACCCCGCCCGCATTGGTAGACAGGTTGCCGCCGATCATACATGATCCTTCTGCGGCAAGACTTAGGGGAAACAGCAGACCCAACTGTGCGGCCAGATCCTGTATATGTGACAGTATGCAGCCTGCCTCAACGGTCATGGTCTGATTGGGGGCGTTCTTTTCACGGATACGGTCAAGTCGTTTCAGGTTAATCAACAGCTCATTTTCTGATGGAATACTGCCGCCCACAAGACCGGTGTTGCCGCCCTGCGGAACAACAGGAATTTTATGCCGGGCGCAATAGGTGACAATTTCAGCGACTTTTTCTGTGCTGTCCGGTAGCAGGATCAAAGCTGTCCTGCCCTGATATTTATCGCGTGGCTCAATGAGAAAAGGCTGCATGTCTGCGGGGTCTTCCATCCAGCCTTTTGGGCCGGAAATTTCCTTTAGTTTTTCCAGATGTCCGGGCGTGATAATCATGTGAATTTCATTTCTCATCTATGGCTGCGGCCCGGGCAAGCCGGTCATTAATGGCTATGCCTAAATTTTTATCTGGAATAGGGCTTACCGCGATGGCTTTGCATCCCTTCTGGTCCAGTTCATGTAACATGGAAAATAAATTTGCTGCCGCTTCACGAAGAAATCCTTTAGGGCTGAGATTTTTCATGATCCGGGCATCTTTGGGATAAAGACTGCCAAATGCCAAAAGGGCTTCGCCCGGATAGACGGTCTCGGCATTTAAGCGGATGGGTGTATTTGGCGCATAATGGCTTTTTAGCTGGCCGGGTGCGGCGGGGTTCTGTCCATCTTCATAATAGATGACCCGAATTCCGGTAAGCTGCTCTATTTGCTCTTTGGAGATGCTGCCGGGACGCAACAGCCTGATTTCACTACCCACAACCTGAGCTATGGTTGATTCAATCCCGTTGTTGCAGTATTCGCCGTCCAGTATCATGGCGATTTCGGATGATAAGGCGCGCGCCACATGCTCTGGCCTTGTGGGACTGAGTTTGCCGGAAATATTGGCGCTGGGCGCGGCTATGGGATATTCGAAATGCTGTAGTAATTCTTTGGCAACGGGATGATCCGGTACGCGGACTGCCACCGTATCCAGGCCAGCAGAAACCAGTTGGGACAACTGACATCCGGCTCTTCTTTTCAACACCAGTGTGAAAGGGCCGGGCCAGAATGCTTCGGCCAGTTTCCGGGAAACCATGTCAAATTCCACATATTTTTCCGCATCATTCAGTGAGTGTAAATGAATGATCAGCGGATTAAAGCTGGGTCTTTGTTTGGCGTCAAATATTCTGGCTACGGCATCGTCACTGGTCGCGTCCGCCCCCAAGCCATAAACGGTCTCTGTGGGGAAAGAGACAAGTTTACCCTGATGCAGGAATTTGGCTGCCAGATGAAAATTAGCCAGTGTTGCGGGCATGATGTTGTTATATGTCTGTTTCATATCACTGGAGCATGTTTTTTAGTGTCATTGCATTTTATGGATATATTATAAACTGGTTATAATTTATACTGCATTGAAAATAAATAATAGTACTAATAAAGGAGAATTTTTTTGGTTGAATATGTTGCCCCTACTCATGAAATGAAATTTGTTCTGAAGGATGTGATTGGCATTTCAGAGATTACACAACTGGAAAGATTTCAGGATGCCAGTGATGACATCATTGATGCTGTACTGGAAGAGGCTGGAAAATTTTGTGGGGAAATATTGGCTCCTCTAGACGTGGTGAGCGATAGGGAAGGCGCAAAGCTTACCGATGATGGTGTCATACCCGCATCCGGCTTTAAGGAAGCCTATGGGGCTTATGCAGAAAATGGCTGGACCAGTGTATCGGCTGATGTGGATTACGGCGGTCAGGGCCTGCCAATAACCTTGGCTTCGGCGGTATATGAATTTGTTGATGGGTCAAATATGGCCTTCAGTCTGTGCTCGATGCTAACCACAGGGGCTGTTGAATCGATAGTGGCTCACGGATCGGAAGAGCAAAAAAATATTTATCTTGAAAAAATGATTTCCGGCCAGTGGGCTGGATCGATGAACCTGACGGAACCACAGGCCGGCACTGATGTCGGGGCGCTACGGACCAAGGCGGAGCCGGTGGGAGACGGCAGCTACAGAATAAGTGGTCAGAAGATTTTCATCACCTGGGGTGATCATGACTTGACAGAAAATATTATTCACCTTGTTCTGGCCAGAACACCGGGAAGCCCGGATGGCACCAAAGGTATTTCACTTTTTATTGTGCCAAAATATCTGATTAACGAAGACGGGTCACTAGGGGCACGAAATGATGCTAAATGTGTCTCCCTTGAACATAAACTGGGCATCCACGGTAGCCCGACCTGCGTCATGGCTTACGGTGATGAAGGAAATTGTACCGGTTTTTTGCTGGGCGGTGAGAACAGAGGCATGGCGGCTATGTTCACCATGATGAATAATGCTCGACTTAATGTGGGGATTCAGGGGGTTGCCTGTGCTGAACGGGCATGGCAGATGGCTGTGGAATATGCCAAAGAACGGACGCAGGGCGTGGCAATTGGTGCCACAAAACCCGGCCCCAGTGCCATCATCGAGCATGCTGACGTGCGCCGGATGCTGATGACAATAAAATCCACAACCGAGGCCGCCCGTGCGATCACCATGCTCAATGCCAAGGCTATTGATCTGGGTGATCATCATCCTGATGCTGAGGTGCGGGAAAAATATAAGGGTCTTGCTGATCTGCTCACCCCCCTGTCAAAAGCCTATGGTTCGGACATCGGGGTTGAGAATGCTTCTCTTGCCCTTCAGGTGCATGGTGGTATGGGTTTCATTGAGGAAACCGGTATAGCGCAGGTATTCAGGGATGCACGTATTAACCCGATTTACGAAGGCACCAACGGGGTGCAGGCTATGGATCTTGTTGGTCGTAAACTGTCCATGATGGGCGGTAAACACTGGCGCGGATTTCTTGATGAAATTTCAGATTTTGGCAATGGATTGCCCAATACTGATGAATTTTCAAGTCTGGCCAAGTCACTGGCAGATTCTGTTGCTGTCACCGGGGAATGTGCCGAATGGATATTGGCACAGCATGTGGATAACATGCGGTCAGCCCTGGCGGGTTCGGTGCCGTTCCTGCGGCTTTTCAGTGTGACTGTGGGTTGTTATCTGTTGGCCAAAGGGGCATTAGCAGCAAGCAGCAAACTTGATAATGGCGCACAGGATGTGGATTTCCTCAAGGCAAAAATAATCACGGCTCGCTTTTATGCTGAGCAGATTGTGCCACAAGCCATAGGACTTAAAGAAACCATAATGGCCGGGGACGATCTGTTTTTTGCCATAGCAACCGAAAATATGGGGTAAAATATAATGGATCATCCTTGGTTAGCGAGCTATCCGAAACATGTGGCATGGGACCGCAAGTTTACGGCTAAACCACTCTATACTCTGGTCGATGATGCGGCCCGGGAATTTCCCGATCATATTGCCTATGATTTTATGGGTAAGCAGCTTACTTATCGTGATTTTCTGACGCAAGTGAATCACTTGGCCAAGGGGCTGCAGGGACTTGGTGTGGGCAAAGGCACACATGTGGGTATTTTTATGCCCAACTGTCCCCAGTTTGCCGTTGCCTATTTTGGAATTTTAAAGACCGGGGCCACTGTGGTGAATTACAGTCCACTATATTCCGAGCATGAACTTATTGCCCAGGTGAATGACTCCGAAACCGATGTGATGATCACAGTGGATATAAAGCAGCTCTATGCCACTATTCACGCCGTTGCCCAAAAAAGCCGCCTGAAACATCTGGTGGTTGATCAGTTCAGTAATGCTTTTTCGCTGTCAAACAAGATTTGGTTCAAATTTCTGCATGGCAATCTGAAAGCCAGACCAGTCAGGGATGAATATCATGTGGATTACAACCAGCTTCTGAAAAATGATGGCCAGCCTGAAGGGGTTGAAATTGATGTGGCTGAGGATGTGGCGGTTATCCAGTTTACCGGCGGGACAACAGGCATTCCCAAGGGAGCCATGCTGACCCATGCCAATTTATATATCAATGTTCTTCAGGCTGAATGTTGGGCTATTGAACTTGAGCGGGGTACGGAGGTAATTATTGGATCGCTGCCATTTTTCCATGTCTTTGCCATGACGGTGGTGATGAACTTAAGTATATATATCGGGGCTAAAGTGATTATTCAGCCAAAGTTTGAATTAAATGAAGCCATCAAGATGATGAAAAAGGAGAAACCGACCCTTTTTGCTGGTGTGCCAACTATGTATACGGCCATGCTGAACCATAGTTCAGCTCCTGATATTGGCATGGAAAATGTCAAGATGTGCATGACTGGTGGCGCTCCGCTACCCGTTGAACTGGGCCAGGCCTTCAAGAATAAGATGAATGTTATTATTTCCGAGGGCTATGGTTTGACGGAGACGTCGCCCATTAGTGCGGCTAATCCTTATGATCGGCCTTCGCGCAAGGGGTCGATCGGTCTACCTGTACCCGGCACGGAGGTAATCATTATTGATCGTGACGATCCCACTAAAATAATGCCTTTGGGCGAGGCTGGCGAAATCTGTATCCGGGGGCCGCAGGTGATGAAGGGCTATTGGAAACGGGCGCAGGCGACGGCGGATGTCATGATAGGTGATATGTTCAGAACCGGTGATGTGGGCTATATGGATGATGAGGGTTTTAGTTATATTATTGACCGGGACAAGGATCTGATACTGGTCGGCGGCTTTAATGTTTATCCGCGCGTGGTAGAGGAGGCGATTTACGAGCATCCCGCTGTCCATGAGGTCACGGTTATCGGCATACCGGATGATTATCTGGGCGAACGGCCCAAGGCCTTTGTCACCCTGAAAAATAAGGATGAGACTGTTACGGAGGCAACATTGCTGGCGTTTATCCGGGACAGGCTAGGCAAACATGAGCGACCCTGTGAGATTGAATTCAGGGCGGAACTGCCAAAAACCATGATCGGCAAATTGTCGAAAAAAGAACTGGTCGCCGAAGAAAAAGCCAAATATGAAATGCGCCAGAAAAAAGCATAAAATATAAAGGAAAATTATTTTGTCCACCGGGCTGTTCTTTCATTCCGATTGTGAAGACCATATCACACCCCAGGGTCACCCGGAGTCGCAGGCGCGGCTATCGGCTATTCTGGATCGTCTGAGCCAGCCGGACTTCAAAGATTTAACAAGAATAAAGGCGAAGGCCGCATCGCTGGACCAGATCGCACTGGTTCATAGTGAGGAGCATATCAGCAATGTGATGGATCATGTGCCGGAGCAAGACCATTATAGTCTGGACGGTGATACTCATCTTTCACCGGGTTCGGCGAAGGCTGCCCTGAAAGCCGTAGGCTCAGTCTGTCAGGCCATTGATCAGGTGATGGCGGGAAAACTGGACAATGCTTTTTGTGCCATCCGCCCGCCCGGTCATCATGCGGAACCGGATCAGGCCATGGGATTTTGCCTGTTTAATAATGTTGCCATCGGTGCAATTCATGCCCGGAAAAAATATTTTCGCCATCGGGTCGCAATCATTGATTTTGATGTCCATCATGGCAATGGCACCCAGACTGTGACTGCTCGCACCAAGGGCTTATTTTATGGCTCAACCCACCAGTCACCGCTTTATCCCGGCACAGGTCATCTGCATGATCATGGGCAGGGTGTTATCGTTAATGCCCCCTTGGCCGCTGGCAGTGGCAGCCGGGCATTTCGCATGTCTTTTCAGGAGCGTATATTTCCGGAACTTAAAAAATTTGACCCGGATTTTATTCTCATTTCTGCGGGTTTTGATGCTCATATTATGGACCCTCTGGCAGATTTAAAACTTAACGAGGAAGATTTTTTCTGGGTGACTGACCAGATTAAGCAGATTGCAGAAAAACATTGCAAAGGCAGGCTGGTATCTTGCCTCGAAGGCGGGTATAATCTTAATGTACTTGGAGAATCTGTCGCCAGTCATGTTTTGGCATTGATGCAGTAAGCCGTTTTTCAGTATATTAAAAATTCATAATTCAGGAGCCTATAGTGTCGGACCAAACCAAGACAATACCAGATAATATTACGGGCATGAATTTTGAAGATGCGCTCAGTGCTCTGGAGGAAATTGTCAAGAATCTGGAAAGCGGTCAAGTTTCATTGGAAAAATCTATTGATTTATATACGCGGGGGACTGAGCTTCGGGCCCATTGTGACCATAAGCTGAAAGACGCAACCGCACGTATTGAAAAGATTACCAAGGCGCAGGACGGCAGTTTTGCCACCACTGACCTGGACGGGAATTAATTGGTTTATGATAAATAGTAATAATGATCCTGCAATTTTAGCTTTAAGAAATGCTGCCGCCCAGGTTGAAAAAAAACTCATAAAACTACTGCCCAAGGCCGTTGATCTGGAACAACAGGTCATTGATGCCATGGCATATGCCCTGATGGCAGGCGGCAAGCGGATCAGGCCGTTTCTGGTGATGGAAAGTGCCGGGCTTTTCGGGGTTGGCGAAAGCTCTGCCGTACGGGTGGCGGCGGCAGTGGAATGTGTTCATACCTATTCCCTGATTCATGATGATCTTCCGTGCATGGATGATGATGACATGCGCCGGGGGCAGCCTTCGGTTCACAAGAAATTTGATGAGGCAACGGCGGTTCTGGCCGGGGATGCCTTGTTAACGCTGGCCTTTGAAATATTATCCCATGAGGAGACCCATGGGGATGCGCGGGTGCGGTGCGAATTAATCAGTTATCTTGCCCGGGCACTGGGTGTCAATGGTATGGTGGGTGGGCAGATGTTTGATCTTCTGGCGGAAAATCAGGATTTGGACAAGATTCGTATTACCCGACTGCAAAGAATGAAAACCGGGGCGTTAATAGTCTTTTCAGGTGAAGCCGGGGCCATACTTGGCAAGGCAGAATCCAGACGACGTCATGCCATCAAATGCTATGCCCATGATGTGGGGCTGGCGTTTCAGATTGCCGATGATTTGCTGGATGAAGAAAGTAATTCTGAAGAAATTGGCAAAACAGCTGGCAAGGATGCGGCTGCGGGCAAAGCCACATTGGTTTCACTGGTGGGCAATAATCAGGCCCGGACCAAGGCCGATATGTTAACAGATCAGGCCGTGAAGCATCTTGAGGTATTTGGACATAAAGCAGAAAACTTGCGTAATCTGGCAAAATTCATTATTAATCGGGCAAGTTAAATTTTTTAGGGTACGGTCGATTGAGTGGCAAACCAGTAACAAAATTACTTGATCATATTAGCTGTTCTGATGATGTAACAAATCTGAAAGCAGACCAGCTTCAACAACTGGCCGATGAAGTTCGGGCAGATATGATTTATACGGTCTCCCAGACCGGGGGACATCTGGGTGCGGGACTTGGCGTTGTCGAGCTTACGGTAGCGCTTCACCATGTCTTTCACATGCCCAAAGACAAGCTCATATGGGATGTGGGCCATCAATGTTATCCCCATAAAATTCTTACCGGCAGACGGGATCGTATGGGCACCATCCGGCAGGGTGGCGGCCTTGCCGGGTTCACCAAGCGTAAGGAAAGCGAATATGATCCCTTTGGTGCGGGGCATAGTTCAACCTCCATTTCTGCCGGGCTTGGTATGGCGATCAGTCGTGACCTTCGCGGCAGTGAAGAAAATATTATTGCGGTAATTGGGGACGGAGCCATGAGTGCAGGTATGGCGTATGAGGCCATGAATAATGCCGGTGCCCTGAAATCCCGCCTGATCGTGATCCTCAATGACAATGATATGTCCATAGCCCCCCCCGTTGGTGCCATGAGTGCTTATCTGGCACGACTGTTATCTTCCCGGTCATTCCTGAATCTTCGGGATTTTGCCAAAAATATCGTCAAACATTTCCCCCGCACCATCAGCGAAAAAGCCAAACGGGCTGAGGAATATGCCCGGGGTATGGCAACGGGCGGTACCCTGTTTGAGGAGCTGGGATTTTATTATGTGGGGCCTGTTGATGGTCATAATATGGACCACTTGCTGCCGGTACTGGAAAATGTCCGGGATGTGGGTCACGGACCAGTGCTGATCCATGTGGTGACCAAAAAGGGTAAAGGCTATCATCATGCCGAACAGGCCAAAGACAAATATCACGGGGTATCCAAATTCAATGTGGTGACTGGTGCCATGAGCAAATCCACACCCAAAGCACCAAGCTATACCAGTGTTTTTGCCAAGGCATTGATCACTCAAGCCGCCAAGGATGACAAGATTGTCGCAATTACCGCTGCCATGCCATCAGGGACCGGACTGGACAAATTTGCGGACAGCTTCCCCGATCGCTGTTTTGATGTTGGCATAGCCGAACAACATGCGGTTACCTTTGCCGCCGGAATGGCAACCGAAGGCTATAAACCCTTTGTCACCATCTATTCCACTTTTTTGCAGCGGGCCTATGATCAGGTTGTCCATGATGTGGCGGTGCAGAACCTGCCGGTGAGATTCGCCATTGACCGGGCCGGGCTAGTGGGTTCGGATGGTCCGACCCATGCGGGATCTTTTGATATTACCTATCTTGCCAGCCTGCCCAACTTTGTGGTGATGGCGGCGGCTGATGAGGTGGAGCTGGTCAATATGGTGGCCACAGCCGCAGCCATTAATGATCGGCCCTCAGCTGTGCGTTATCCGCGCGGCGAAGGGGTTGGGCTTGATCTGCCCGAAGAGGGCAAAATACTTGAAATTGGCAAGGGGCGAATTATGCAGGAAGGCGGCCATATTGCCATATTATCCCTTGGCACCCGTCTGACGGAGGCCTTGAAGGCGGCGGAGGCTTTAAAGGCTCATGGTCTGACCACTACGGTGGCTGATGCCCGTTTTGCCAAACCGCTTGATCTGGATATGATCCGTACTCTGGCCCTGAATCATGAAGTTCTGGTAACCATTGAGGAAGGCTCTATTGGTGGTTTTGGCAGTCATGTGCTGGATTATCTTGGCAATGAGGGGCTACTTGAAAGTGGTCTGAAGGTAAGAACACTGAAATTACCGGATATTTTTCAGGATCAGGATAATCCAGATGATATGTATCAGCAGGCGGGTCTCTGTGCCAGCAATATGGTGGAAGTCGCGCTGAAGGCCTTGCAGCGCAATGATACCAGTTCATCCTCAATAGGATAAATCATGACTAAAAAGAGACGTGTTGACCAGCTTGTGGTGGAGCGGGGGCTGGCGGAAAGTCGCACCAAAGCACAGGCTTATATTATGGCAGGCGTTGTCTTTAGCGGCGAGCGGAAAATTGACAAGGCCGGGATGCAGCTTGCCGAAGATGCCCCCTTGGAAGTCCGCACAAAAGAACATCCCTGGGTCAGCCGCGGCGGTCTGAAACTCATTCAGGCCATTGAGGAGTTCTCTCTTGAGGTTGCGGGCAGGACGGTAATTGATGTGGGCGCATCCACGGGTGGCTTCACTGATGTCTGTCTGCATTTTGGTGCGGCCAGAGTTTATGCGGTTGATGTGGGTCATGGCCAGCTGGCGTGGAAATTACGTGGTGACGCAAGGGTCATTGTGCTGGAAAAAACCAATGCTCGTTATTTGACCGCTGAACAAATTCCGGAACCTGTAAATATGATAGTTTGTGATGCCAGTTTCATTGGTTTGCAGACTGTGTTGCCAGCCCCTATGTCTCTGGCCGCTGATGGCTGTATTCTGGTGGCCCTGATCAAGCCGCAATTTGAGGTCGGCAGGGGCAAGGTGGGCAAGGGTGGTGTGGTCCGTGATCCTGAACTCCACAAGCAGGTTTGTCAAAAGATTGAAAACTGGATTACAGAGCATATGCCAGGATGGTCGGTTCTCGGCCTGACCACCAGCCCGATCAAAGGGCCGGAAGGCAATGTGGAATTCCTGATTATTGCGGAATATAAGAAATGACGGTAAGGGTAAAGATAGATCATATCGGGTCGCGGGGCGATGGTGTCGCAAATGGCCCCATCTATGTACCGTTCTCAGTAGATGGCGATGATCTGGAAATTAAATTACAGGGCAAGCAGGGGCGCATCAGGCATATTCATAATCCATCGCCCGACCGCATTGCCCCCATATGCCAGCATTTTGGCCGTTGTGGCGGCTGTTCTTTGCAGCATGTTTCACAAGACTATTACAGCCGTTGGAAACAGCAACAGATCAGGATCGCCCTCAGCCACCGGGGTTTTGAGGACGCCGTTATTCTTGATCCCCACATAAGCCCGCTGGGCAGCCGCAGGCGGGCGCGACTGTCCGCTGTTGGGCGCGGGGATGGTATCGCGGTAGTGGGATTTCTGGAACGGGCGAGCCATAATATCATTGATATTACCCAGTGTCCGGTGCTTCATCCT
Source organism: Emcibacter sp. (assembly GCA_021774875.1). Classification (GTDB taxonomy): domain Bacteria; phylum Pseudomonadota; class Alphaproteobacteria; order Sphingomonadales; family Emcibacteraceae; genus Paremcibacter. Next base: position 11,136 of record JAJFIP010000328.1, on the reverse strand, counting down.
GAAATAATGGCTTTCATTGGCCCTTTGCGGGAATTTCTGGGCAGTTTGATTGATAAAAAACAAAAAATGGCGGTGCAGATTAATCTGGCTGAAAACGGACTGGATATTATTCTGGAAGGGGCGGGTGAGCCAGACCTGGACCTGCGGATGGATATAGCCGCTTTTGCCGAAGCTCAGGACGTGGCGCGGGTCTGCTGGCAGGATAGCAAGCTGAAAAACCCTTATCATGAAATTCTTTGTGAGCGGCGCAAGCCCTATGTCACCTTTGACGGGCGGCAAGTATTTATTCCGCCGGGGTCTTTTTTGCAGGCAACCAAATCAGGGGAAGAGGCACTTACCCGTTATATGAAACAAGCCTTGGGCAATGCGGATAAAATCGTTGATATTTTTGCCGGATGCGGCACCTTCACTGTTGCTCTGATCGGCGATCATGGGGTTCATGGGGTTGAAGGCGATCAGGATATGGTGGTCGCCTTGAAAAACAGTGCTAACCAAATGACCGCAATTCGTAATCTTACGGCAGAGGTGAGAGACTTGTTCCTGCGACCGCTTTTGCCCCACGAACTAAACCAGTTTGATGCGGTGGTCATCGACCCGCCACGGGCAGGGGCGCGGGATCAGATTCAGGAAATTGCAAAATCGGATGTTAATAGCATTGTGATGGTTTCCTGCAACCCGGCTACTTTTGCGCGGGATGCGCGGACATTGGTTGATGCTGAGTTTATCATGGGGGATATTCTGCCCGTGGATCAGTTTCTCTTTTCACCCCATATTGAGCTAGTCGCCGGGTTCAGGCGCAATTTATAAAAATTCTGCTTGGTTACATAAAATTCATCATATTTATTCATGGTCCTTTAAGGCATAGGCAATATAGTCATGCACAGGGCAAATTATGCCCGATATTAATGGTTAATAAAGTATGAATATTTGTTTGTTAACAATATGTTAGCATTTGACCGCGGAATTCTGCCGAATTTGGAAAGGAGATCATTTGGCACGCTAATTGCTGAGTATTACAGGCAAGGTAAACAATAGTGAAAGTAGAGTAATGATTATTAGTAAATTACAGACCGGTACAGGTGGACTATTTCGTCATGAAGACCTGAACCGGACAGAACAGGACAATATGAGTAGCCTGAAATCAAAATCAGGAAAACAACAATCTCCCGTATCTCAGGAAACATCTCTTCAGGATAATGTTTCCATTTCAGATATCTGGCACAATGTCGCCCGTGATGTTGATGTGAGGAATGCCACACCCATGGAAATTATTGCCCTGAGCAGTCAGTTATACGACGCGGGCGTCATCAGCTATGATGATCATATCAATCTGAGCTTCCAGCCGGAAGTAAATCTGGATACGCCCGAGACCAGCAAACCCTTCAGCCATGAGCGCAAAGACTATATTGCCCTGTGGCAGAGCAAACAGGAAAACGTCATCCGCTTTGGCGGTGACCGTAACGAGATTGAAGACACCCACAGGATACAGGCCATATTGACTTATGTTGATAGTTTGAGGTGAGGGGCGGGGGGAATGGAGCTTTGGAAATTCTCTTAACTCGGTTACTATCAGCGTAATGTCAAACTTTTATTGGTCCAAACATTCCTGTATAAATGAGCGCATTCCATACCTTTTTTAGTACCAAACCTGTTTCCTGATTCACAAATAGTGAGGAACGACTACCGTAAGGGCGACCTAGAAAATAGGGGCGCATTGTCTCCCACGTTTCTGCACGAGTAGACTCTCTCCAATATGGAACTTCTTGTTCAAGCATCAGTGGAATGGCTATGTGCTTTGGTATCATGCCATCCATTGGCAGAGGTGTTTCCCATTCACAATATACAAGAACAGGTTTTGTTCCAGAGCCATATAGTTCGGTATCTATTCGCTCGAATTTGATACTTGCTACAGGATTCTCTGGCAAGTTCTTAACAGAATCTATTACTTTTTGTTCATCATGATATGGACATGTAATAAATCCATTAACAAAATATATTGTGTGATCAAGACCGTTATAGCCACCTCTTTTCTCAGGTACTGTTATAGGGCTACGATCGTCCTGATTCGCTGAAACCAATGGATGCCATGATGGGTAGCCCTCAATTACGTGACCACACTTATCAATTATGTCAGATACTATATCTTGGCAGCTTATTCTTTCTTCATCTTTCAGTCCCTGTGGAACAAGATAACTCATTGCGTGTTCGTAGCCGTCTTTTTTAGTTTCATCTGCTCTAAATGCCATATTTCTACTTTCTTGCTATGCACCAATCATTAAATGATATTATCACGCACAATAATACGTTATCATGCGTAAGTCAAGTTAATTATATTAAATGTAGTGTGATGGTGGTAGATAGAACCCGTTAGGGTCAGTGTAACTTGACATTTTTTAATTATTATCAATGGCTTGACAGCCATATCAAATAACTCTCTACCCCTGTTGTGCCCGATGGAGCATGATGTGGTCGGCGATTACGCAGGCCATCATGGCTTCGCCTATGGGCACGGCGCGGATGCCAACGCAAGGGTCATGGCGGCCTTTGGTGACGATCTCGGTTTCCTTGCCCTGTGTATCAACGGTTTTTCGCGGGGTCAGGATTGAAGATGTTGGTTTGACTGAAAAGCGGCAGACGATGTCATTGCCTGTGCTGATCCCACCCAGAATTCCACCCGCATGATTGGAATTGAAGGCTGGTTTGCCGTCCGCGTCCATATACATTTCATCGGCATTTTCTTCGCCCGTGAGCCGTGCCGCGTTAAAGCCCTCGCCAATCTCAACGCCCTTGACCGCGTTGATGGTCATCATGGCGGCGGCCAGATCACTGTCGAGCTTGGCATAAACCGGGGCGCCCAGACCTGCCTGAACACCCGAAGCGTGGACTTCGATCACCGCTCCGATGGAACTGCCATTTTTACGGATATTGTCGAGATATTTTTCCCATACTGGCACCATAGCCTTGTCCGGGCACCAGAAGGGGTTATTGCCCACTTCATCCCAGTCCCAGTTTTCGCGGTTAATTTCATGGTCACCAATCTGCACCAGAGCGGCTTTGACCTGTATGCTGTCCCCCAGAATTTTACGGGCGATGGCACCTGCGGCAACCCGGCAGGCGGTTTCACGGGCGGATGACCGTCCCCCGCCCCGATGATCGCGGATGCCGTATTTCTCCATATAGGTGAAGTCGGCATGGCCGGGGCGGTATTTGTCCTTGTTGTCGCTGTAATCTTTTGACCGCTGATCGGTATTCTCGATCATCAGGCTGATCGGCGTGCCGGTGGTCATGCCCTCAAAAGTGCCGGACATAATTTTGACTATGTCGGCTTCCTTGCGCTGGGTTGTAAAGCGGTTTTGTCCGGGCTTTCGCTGATCCAGAAAATGCTGAATTTCCGCCGCACTGATGGCCAGCCTGCTGGGCACACCATCAATCACACAGCCAATGGCCGGACCGTGGCTTTCTCCCCAGGTGGTGACCCGGAAGATATGGCCGAAGCTGTTATATGACATATGCTTGCTTTCTTAAATAATAGATACTGACCCTAGACCAAGCTAAGGTCCGGGGCATCTTCCCGTTTCATGCCCATAACGTTATAGCCACTATCCACATGATGATTTTCGCCGGTAACCCCGCTGGCAAGGTCGCTAAGCAGATAAACGCCGCTATTGCCCACTTCATCAGTGGTGACATTGCGGCCCAGGGGCGAGTTCAGTTCATTCCATTTCAGAATATAGCGGAAATCACCGATGCCCGCTGCGGCCAGAGTTTTGATCGGTCCGGCAGACAGGCTGTTGACCCTAATTCCCTTGGGGCCGAGATCGCGGGCCAGATATTTGACACTGGCTTCCAGTGCTGCCTTGGCGACACCCATGATGTTGTAATGAGGGATAACCTTTTCCGCCCCGTAATAGCTGAGCGTGATCATGCTGCCGCCCTCGGTCATCAGCTTTTCGGCACGCTGGGCGATGGCGGTGAAGGAATAGCAGGAAATATTCAGGCTCATGGCAAAATTTTCCGGCGAGGTATCCACGTAACGTCCGGTTAGCTCGGCCTTGTCGGAATAGGCGATGGCGTGAACAAGAAAGTCTATTCTACCCCAGCGTTTTTCCAGTTCATCAAATACCGCATCAATTGATCCGCCGTCCGTGACATCGCAGGGCAGGATAATGTCTGACCCGATGGATTCAGCCAGCGGACGCACGCGCTTTTCCAATGCTTCGCCCTGAAAGGTAAAGGCTATTTCCGCCCCCTGTTCAGCGGCTTTTCTGGCTATGCCCCAGGCGATGGAACGATTATTTGCCACCCCCATGATAATGCCGCGTTTTCCAGCGAGAAGACCATTATTTTCCGTCATTATTCTTCCTCTTGGACTTTTTACCAATTGTCCGTTTCACTGAGCCGGATATTTTTATCAATCCTACACATTTTTGTCTACTATTCAATTGGTTACGTTGTATTTGTTATATTTTTCAACCTTTGATGATAAAGGGCCGCATTGACTTCTGCCCCAAAAATATAGGATGCACCAATAAAATAAAATAACATTAAAGTGATGATAGCCCCGGCCAGACTGCCATAAGTCACGTCATAATTACCGAAATGTTTCAGGTATATGGAAAAGCCGTTGCCGACTATCATCCAGAGCACAAGCGTGGTAAAGGCCCCTGCCACCACAGGTGTTGCCGCATCAAGCTTGCGCGGCTTGAGCACAAAATAAGACAGGCACAGCGCACCGAAAATCAAGCTGATACTGATTGACAGGCGCACCAGATTCCAGATTAGCCCCCAATCCGCCTCAAGGGGCAGATAGTTGATGAGTATTTTCCAGACCACCGGGCCAAACACCAATATGGACATACCAATGATAATGCTGCTGGCAGAAAGCACGACCAGCAATAGTCCTTCGGCCCGCCGTCTGAGGTATGGTCTGCGGGTGATGGTGCCAAAGGCCCGGACAATAGCCAGACGACCGGCATCAATGGCCGATGATGAAATCCATATTGCCCCCAGAATACTGAAGGTCAAAATGCTTTTATCAGTGGTTTGGATCATCTTTTTTATGGGGCCCTGCAAAACCTTGCCCACATCTTCCGGCATATGTTCAAACATATATTCCAGCGCTTGAGGGCCTGCCTCGGACTGACCAAAGAAACCGGCAAGGGAAACCAGAAAAATGATAAAGGGAAACAGGGCCAGCATGGTCAGGAAAGCCAGATAGCCCGCCATCACCATGCCATCATGTTTGATGAAACTTTTAATTGCTTCCAGAAGAAATTTGAATTTATCCAGTTTTTTCTTCATGTCACCAGTTTTTTCTTCATGTCAAATGTGATCTGACGTCCTGTGCGTTACCTTTAGCCCATTTTTTGATGGATTTTTCCAGCGCATCATCTGGTTCCGCCGGTAACATGATTTGAAGTTTGACAAATTGATCGCCCCTCACCCTGGATTTGGGGTCTGCTACGCCCTTGCCCTTAAGACGCATCATGCGACCAGAACTTGATCCCTTTGGTATGGACATGGCAACAGTGCCATCAATGGTCGGGATGTTGACTTTTAATCCCATGACAGCTTCTTCGAGGGTGATCGGTAAATCAAGATGAATGTCATTACCCTCACACCTATAATAGGTATGTTGCCGGATCATAATTTCAATCAGGGCATCACCTGCAGGGCCGCCGCCGACCCCGGCGTCTCCCTGTCCCTTGAGTCTGATTTTCTGGCCTTCCTTGACATTTTCAGGGATGGTGACATTGAGTGTCTTGCCATTTCCCAAGGTAAGTGGCTTCTTGCCCCCCTTTACCGCATCAAGAAAATCAATCTTGAGCCGATAGGTTATATTTTGCCCTTTTTGGCGGCGCGGCTGTCTTTGTCGTCGGCCACCGCCAAAAATGGATGCAAAAATTTCTTCCGGGTCAAAACCTTCACCAAAACGCGCCCCGCCCATTCCCCCGGCCCCGGGATGAAAGCCCGCGCCAGAGAAGCCCTTTTCCGAGCCATCGGCATTTATCTCTCCCCGGTCATATCTTGCCCGCAGGTCTTTATCGCGCAGCAGGGCATAGGCCGCCGAGACTTCCTTAAAGCGTTCAGCAATTTTCTCATCACCGGCATTGATGTCAGGATGGAGTTTTTTTGCCAGATTGCGATAGGTTTTTTTCAGTTCCGCATCGGTCGATGTTTTGGGAACGCCTAATACGCTATAGGGGTCTTTCATAGTGCCATATATCTCATATTATCCACTAGTTATTGGCAATCTTCCAGGTACCATCAGGCTGGCGACAGGCTGTGCCATAAGCGGTTTCGGTTTTTCCACCAACGGTGACAGTCTGCTGATATTCCCGGCAATATTGGTCGGTTTTGTTTGTATAGGCCGGTTGCGGCGTTATGGTGCCGGAATTTCCGCTATCAGGATTGTGCCAGTTTGATGTGGCCCCGGATTGAGTACTTTCCAGAGAATATTGGGTTTTTTCTTGCATGGCCTGTCGGTCAGCCTTGTCAAGAGATTTACCGACTTCCCGGCCAATATACGCACCCGCCAGGGTTCCCGCCGCAATGAGAGCAACCTTGCCCGTGCCGTGACCACCAAGGGCATCACCAATAGCAGCACCGCCAATAGCACCGAGCAGAGTGCCGGTTTCTTCTTTTGTGCAGGCGGCAAGTGACATGGAAAAAACGATAATTAATGATGCCGTAGCGAGTGACTTCACATATGATACTTTGGATACTGACATATAAATCCCTTTCAATTCAATAGATTGTATTTGTAGCCTATTACGACTATATAACATATAAAATTAATTTACATATTGTAATGATAAGTTTGGCATTATTATGACAGATTTAAGGGTAGGTAAGTGACAGAGCCAATCGAACTATTTAAAGAGTGGTTTGCGGCGGCCCATGAAGCAGAAGACTTGGCAGAGGCGGTGGCACTTGCGACCGCAGATGGACAGGGTCAGCCATCGGTCAGAATGGTTTTGTTGAAAGCAGCAGACGAGAGAGGCTTCACATTTTACACAAATCTGGAAAGCCAAAAAGGCAGGGAACTGGCTGAAAATCCATTTGCATCCCTGTGTTTTCACTGGAAATCACAGAAACGGCAGATCAGGATCGAGGGGCCGGTAGTGGCGGTCAGAGATGCCGAGGCCGATACTTATTTTGCCAGCCGCGCCAGGGATAGCCAGATCGGGGCCTGGGCATCGAAGCAAAGTCGCCCCATGAAAGGTCTGTTTGAATTTGAGGCGGCCATAGCCAAATATGCTGCCAAATATGCCTTTGGAGAGGTGCCAAGGCCACCCTATTGGTCCGGCTTTCGCATAGAGCCCACACGCATAGAATTTTGGGAAGACCGAAAATTTCGCTTGCATATGAGGCATCTATATGAAAAAAATGACTTGGGTATTTGGATAAAAAGAGAACTTTATCCGTGATGACAGTAAGTGAACAGCAGGGGCAGAAAAGCAATGCTTCCCACCTGATGGTTCGGGCGGCTAATGCGGCTGTGGCTGTGGCTTTTACCCTGATCCTGATAAAGTCCTGGGCTTATAACGTCAGTGGCGCGGTGTCCATGCTGGGATCCCTGATGGATTCCCTGATGGATATTCTCGCCTCCCTGATAAATCTGGTCGCTATTCGATTTGCGGTGGCACCTGCGGATGATGATCACCGTTTCGGACATGGCAAGGCAGAAGCCATTGCCGGGTTTGTGCAAGCTATGGTTATTTTTCTATCGGCGCTATTTCTGATGGTGGAGGCCGGAAAGAAAATATTGAACCCAGTGCCGGTAAAGGAGGCCGATAAGGGCATCATAGTGTTGATTGTTGCCATAGTGCTTACGGTTTTGCTGGTGGCATACCAGCGATATGTGATCCGAAAAACAGGCTCCGTGGCCATCGCCGCGGATCACCTGCATTATACCGGTGATATTTTGATGAATTTCGGCGTGATACTGGCTATGGTTTTAAGCGGCTATATGCAGGTTTACTACGCCGACCCGGTGATCGGACTTCTGGTTGCTGCTTATCTTCTGTATAATGTGAAGCAGATTGGCCAGAATTCTGTTGATATGCTCATGGATCGGGAAATGGACGAGGTCGATAAGGTTAAAATTCTGGAGATCATCAGGACTCATACTGAAGTACGTGGCGTTCATGATATGAAAACCCGGAAATCCGGCCTGAATTTATTCATCCAGTTTCATCTGGAACTCAACGGCGATATTACCTTAAATGAAGCCCATCATATTTCCGATGATGTTGAGGCGCATGTTATGGCTGAATATCCAGCAGCCGAAGTCCTGATCCATGCCGACCCTGAGGGCTTTTTTGAAGAAATTTCTTATACAGAATAGGGAAAACAAACTGACTGTGCCGCGCATTAACAATTGGCCCGCGCCAGCATGAAATCAAAAAAGCTGTCGTGAAGCAGGTTCGGTGTCCTCACCTTTCGTCTGGCAATATCTATGGTCACATATATGGGCTCAGATTTGGGGAGTATTTTTACAATTTGTTTGTCATCCATTTCTTTTTGTAAAATAAAGCTGTCGCCAAATCCGATCCCGACGCCTTTTTTTATGAGGCTATGCATGGTATTTGTTTCTTTCACGGTCACGGGGTTGGAAAATTTATTGGCAAATTTAACCAGATGTTTTTGCCCGTTCTTTTCCAGCCAGAATCTAAAATCTTCAAGACGTTCACTGAAACCTATGATGTCGAGATTTAACAGATCTTCATATTTTCTGATGGGGGGTACTTTTTCCAGATAATCCCTGGCGGCAACCAATGATCTTTCAAATTTAAAAAAAGCATGAGTTTCAAAAAAATGTTTCTGCTTGTATAAAATATTCAATCCTACATCCACCTTGTTTTCCAACAGGGCCGCCTCCAGATTTTCATGATCATATTGCCTTATCTCAAAACATACATTTGGATTGAGTTTTCTGAAATCATACACAATATCCGGTACCAGATGTTCGGTAAGTTCCCATTGTACGCCAAAGCGGATTTTGCCTTCCAGATTTTCGTTTTGATGGCGCAGACGAAGAATAATATCATCCATCTCCACAATTCGTATCATGGCGTAGTCATATAGGGACTGACCTTCTTTAGTGAGGTAAATTCTTGAGTTTTTTCGCTCAAAAAGGATCAACTTTGTTTCTTCTTCAAGATCTCTGATCTGGGCGGTGATCGCGGGCTGGGTGCGAAAAAGCAGGTCAGCAGCCTTGGTAATGGTTCCGGCTTTTGCTACAACCGTAAAAGTTCTCAGTTTATTCAAATCCAGCATTTGTAATACCCTTGTTCATATATAAATTTTTCTATCCGAAGGCGCAAGAATAACTAATTTTCATTAATGATCTCGCCAATATATATAGATAATACTATCTGATTTTAAGTAAATCAAATAGATTATCTTATTAAAATATTATCCATATACCAAAGGAAAAATTATGGCTGAAGTAATTGTTAAAAAAACCATCGATGCCCACATCGAAAAGGTCTTTTCAACCTGGAATGATGAATTCGCGGATATTTATAAATATCATCCCGGCTTGAAAAAATCATATCTACTGGATCAATCTCCTGTTTCTACGGGCCTTGGTGCCATGCGTCACTGCGAAATGAGTGATGGCAAAAACTGGATACGCGAAAAAATCATCCGCGCAATAAAAAACAAACAAATTGTCCTTGATATTTATGAAGGCACCATGCCTTTAAAATCAGCAGTGGGAACATTTAATTTCAGAATGATCAATGATCATAACACTGAAATTACCATGATTATGCAATTTACACCGAAAATGGGTTTCATCGGTAAGCTTATGACCCCCATGATGAAAAGTAAGTTTAGACCAATGCTGCAAGAGTTGCTGGATAGCAATGCAGCCTATGTCGAGAGCGGCGTGCAAGTAAATAAAACAATCCTTGCTCATTGATTTTCACATGGAAACAGGAAATTAGCGGTACTTCAGTTCCACAAATATTGTGAGCGAAGTACCGCTATTCTTTTGCCTTGAAATTATCACCTACTGGATGAGAATCTTTGTTTGAACCAAATTCATTTCCTTGATTGAATCATTCAACAACCCTTCGGCTTGTGCTTTGAATTCTTTGCTGTTGGTCAGGGCGTAATAATCTTCACCCTTGTCCCATTCAACAATACCGGACATGTCCGGTGCGTACGCAAAGAAGCCCTGACCTTTTGCAGGTTTCAAGGCGAGCTTGAATTTTGGCTCAGAACGACCATAGTTTTTCTTGATCGGGCCTGTAACCTTGAAATATTCTTTCAATATTTCGTCTGACTTGATCCATGCGCCAAAAAACTCATATGATTTCCGGTTCGAGAAGGTTATGTCAGTATCATTTTCAATTTCATAAAAACCTGTTTTAAAATAGCTCATTGCATCTTGCATAATTGGGGCCACTTTTTTAAATCGTGGATCTTCATGCATCTTGTTTTTAATGTCGAGGCTCGGCCATTCAAATATGCCAACCATGTGACCCTCAAGATCGCCTTTTACAATGTCTGTGACAACAAACATGGCATTCATCTTGCCGCCGTATTCTGCCACGATAGGCATGGACACGGGAAAATATTCCTCATCCAGTTGTTTTTGTTTGCCCGGTTTTACGGTGAAATAGACAATCTCATATACTTTGTCTTTTTTGAAATTTATGGTTTGAAATTTCTGAGTGGGAAGTGACATTTTATCCGTCTCCATAGTAGTGTGGTGGGTTTCCATATTTGCCTGGGCATATCCGCCCATGGAAAGAATTCCCGCAGTAATAGTAGCCGCTAAGAGTAGCTGGCGTATACGAGGCCGGGGGTTTTTTGAAAAATATTGAGGCATTCTAGTCTCCATTTAGTATATAATTAAAACTTACCATTTTTGGAGCAATTGCCAAAAATGACTTATGTAGACTTAATGAAGACACTCATGACTGTAAAATTAAAAATTCTGCGTGTTTCAGATAGAAAAACTTATAGCTTTCATTATAGTAGAGAGGGAAGCTGGCTTATTTATTGAGGTCCATCATATTTCCGATGATGTTGAGGCGCATGTTATGGCTGAATATCCAGCAGCCGAAGTCCTGATCCATGCCGACCCTGAGGGCTTTTTTGAAGAAATTTCATATACAG